>NZ_JAXOJH010000001.1:0-482214 GCF_036663655.1 Sphingomonas flavida | reverse complement strand
TTGCGCCTCGCTCAACTCGTACCGCCCGATCCCCATTATCCACTCCGCGCCACAACATGGATGATTATGAATCACCGGTCAGGGCGTTTGGGAATCCTGAATGTCGATCCGACCTAGTGCATGACGCGACGTTTGCATGGTGTCATGTCGTAACATTGGCTCGTCATCGAGCGAAGTTGTGCATGTGCACCAAATAGGGGTGCGCGGTCATGAGCAGGGAAGACGACGCAAGCTATTATGAGCGACGCGCCGAGCAACAACTCGAGATTGCGCGTGCCGCCGTTGATCCGGCCGTAAAGACGATTCATCTGGATCTGGCGTCACGTTACGCGACGTTGCGCGAAATCTGCGCTCATGCGCAAACGCCGGCGATACCCGAAAAGATGTAAGCGGCATCGTTCGCCTGTCGATATTCGGATCGGCGTGGGTCCTTAGGTCGGGCCGATCGTTCCAGACGGTAGCCCCAAGGAGAATAGCATGACGAATGGTCAGAGAGGCCCGGCGGGTGGCCCAGCCACGGATGCGGGCGGCAAGGCCGATCGTGAGGGGGCATCGCCTCGTTCCGATCAAGGCAAGAATGCCGAGATGCTCGAAAACGATGACGAGAATGGCGGCAGCGAGGACGACGCCAGCACCGAGAAGAATGGTGACGACAGCCATCTTCACGACGATCAGAAATCGCGGACGTTGAAGAACTGATTCATCGTTCTCGCGGCGATCGCTACAGGACGGCCGCGTCCTGATCGATGCGGCGGACCGTGACATCGACCGTCATGCCAGCGGCATCTTCGGCGGTGCCGATATAGCCGCCGGTCACGGGTATGATCTGCGCATTGAAGCGGCCGGTCGCGACAGGACACGGAGTTCATACGTATCGCGCGGTGTCCGCATCAGCCAATGCGGCTAAAGATGTACCGCCCGGCCGTATATATATAACGGGTCTGGTGCCGGATGTGGAACTGCATGGTCGGACTAGCGGATCAGTCCGGCGGTACGCAGCGCGTCCTCGATCACTTGTCCGACCGCGCCGCCCGGTGAAGGCCAACGCTCCGCGCCCGTGGGCACACCCGGCCTGTTCGGTGCCTTCGGGGTCGCGGGCGGGCTGGCGGCGATATGGTGGATGTCGGCCTCTTCGCCTGCTGGGATCAGCCCCCAGAAGCGGCAGATATGCCGCGTGGACGAGATATGGGCCTCGAGCATGAAGGCCGTGGCCGTGCCGCAGCCATCGGCACCCCTGGTGTCGAGCGGCGTGCCATGCCCCATGCCGGTAATGCTGAATTCCTCGATGACGTCGCGTCCATCGGCATTGCGCCAGATCCGCCGGGGATAGCCATCCACCGCTTCCACCCTGTCGGGTTCGGCCCCGACACCGTGCAGCGAGCGCCACTGCGCGATGATCGCCTCGGCATTGCTGGGGTTCACCGTCGTGTCGCCGCTACCCTGCCAGATCGAAAGGGTAGGCCATGGCCCGTCATGACCGGAAGCGTTGCGAACCAGCGCGGCCAGTTCGCCCTGGGTCGGAAGACCGCGTCCGCGCATTCGGTCGAACGCTTCGGGAATGGTGGTCGCGCAACCAAAGGGCAATCCGGCAATGATTGCGCCCCCGGCGAATATCTCAGGGTAGGTGGCCAGCATGATCGACGCCATCGCGCCGCCCGCCGAGAGCCCGGTCACGAAGATGCGCGAGGGGTCCATCGGATGTGCGGCGGCAACCGACGCGATCATCTCACGGATCGAAAGCGCCTCGCCCGATCCCCGGCGGCTGTCGTCGGGATTGAACCAGTTGAAGCACAGATTGGGATTGTTCGCCCGCTGCTGCTCGGGAAAGAGCAGTGCAAAGCCGTGCCGATCCGCCATCTGCGACCAGCCCGAGCCCGTGTCATAGCCGCTGGCGGTCTGGGTACAGCCATGAAGGACGACGACCAGTGCCGCATCGGCGGCAAGCGATGCCGGGCGATAGACATGGCCGACCAGATTGCCGGGGTTGGTCCCGAACTGCTGGAGCGTGGTCCACTGGCCATTTCCCGCAAATCGATCCGCTTGGTCGATATGGCGCATAGCGACTGGGGGGATCATGAGATGGGGCAGCTTCGGCATCGGCAGCATCCTTGACGTGGGTCTGCACAGACATGGTCTCCACCATTTTGCTGCACTGCACAATATATGATGGTGATGCGCCGGATTGCAAGACACGCCGATGCCGGCAAGTCACTCGATCGGGTGGATATTCCGCGTGGACGCGGACAAAGTGACCGATGCAGGTTAGCCTGTCCGGCCGGACGGAGCCGATCCTGTGGCTGTGCCGTTGATCCTTCATAGGAGAGACGCGATGCCCGATACGCCAGACAAGAGCCCGAACCCGAACGGACAACCCCAAGAAGGCGCGGACGCCGATGACGTCGCGAAGGATGATCCGCACAAGACCAAGAAGCTGACCAAGGCGGGACGGAGCATGGACCCCGACGAGGGCTCGGACTGACGCTCGACCGGGGCGATCCGGTGCGGCACCTAGGATGAAAGGCAGGCTCGCTCGATCATCCCCGATCCATGTGCCTGCGCAGCCCGATCGATGCGACCCACGCACGTTTCCGGTCGGGGTTGGTCACATATCTGACCGACTGGCCCGACCGGCTGGCGGCCTCATCCGGCGTCGGCACGGGCACGGTCGGGATTCTCGGCAAGATCGCCCCACTCGGCGGAGGTCGGTTCGTCGCCTTGCGGCTGTCCTTCCGCAAATTGGCGCGTGCGCAATTTGCGGTCCTCGCGCATTCCGGCGGCTACCCCCTCCTTGGCCCAGGCGGCGGCGGCCGCGTTGGCGACGACCCGGATATTGTCGAGCGTGGCGGCTCGCGAGATGGCCAGATGATGTTCTTCGCGTGCGCGACACAGGATCAGCGATGGCTGCATGAGACCGGCCTTTCTTAGGTAGAGAAATAGGGCAGGGCGTCAGCCCTTCTTTGGTGGCGGAGCCTGGGGCGTGCCCTTCAGCGAAGGATTGGACGCATTCTGCTTGGGCGGTTCCTCCTTCTTCGCCTTGCGTACTTCGCGATTGCCGCGCTGTTGTCCCTTGGCCATGTCATGATCCTTGTAAAACGGGGGGCAATCCGGCCCCCGGGGCGGCGGTCAGCGCCGGATCGACGCGGAATGAGGGTGAGAGGTAAGATCGGCGGTAGCGCCGTCCGTCAGAAGCGGCGGGTCGCCCCGCCTGAGGATCGCGGCTATCATCGTAGAGTTGCGCATCCGAGCCGCTTCATCATGGCCGCGACATCGTCGATGCTTCGGTCCACGGCGGTCGCGATCGCGTCAGGGGCTTGGCCGTCTGCCAGGCGACTGCGAAGGTCCGTGATGCACGTCTGTTTCCAACGTCGATGCGCGTTCATCCCGGTCTCCATGAGTCGATGGGCTGCCCGATCCGAACGAGGCGGAGGCGGAGGCGGCAGCGGAACAGGCGTCATATCTCGCTGCCAGTTCTCCATGCGCGAACGCGCTGGCCGGATCGGGCGCGGCGGCCTGGGCAGCGCGGCAGTCGGCGGCGCGAGAGGCGTAATATTCAGCCTTTGAGGGGAAGGGCATTTGCTGGCGCTCCTTCGCTTGCGGCACGGTCATATTCCGTCGATGTGGCTGGGCCCCCATCGTCCTCCCACCTGTTGATGTCGTCCAACGGCGCGGGCCTGAACTGGAGGGCAATGGGGATGCGGTGGGGAAAGGAGCTGTCGATCAACAGTTGACCATAAGCGGTCGCCAACCCCTGGTGCGCAATCCGGGCTGGCGCGGACGCCGCCACCGAAGCCCTGTGAAGGGAAACCTGCTCACGGCTGAGAATGTAATTGATGTCCATATGCGCTATCCCGATGAGCGGGAGCGACAGGGCTCTCAGTCGCGCGGCGCTCAGGCAGTTGCGCGATAATCTCTATGTGGGGACGCGACGGCGGATTTACCACCTGTCTATTGATGGCGCGATCCTTTCGATGGAATGGATGGCGGCCGTATGGGACGGGTACGTCACGGGAGCGCAGCGTCCAGGCGCTCCGTCGGATCAGCAATACGGCGTCAAACGCTTCCATTACGAAAGCCGCGACGAGATGCGAACGCACCTCGCCAACTTCATGACGCCTTATGATTATGCCTACGCGGCCAAGGCGTCGAGCGGTTTCATGCCCTACGGATGCATCGCAAAAATCCGGATGTCAGAGCCGGATCGGTTCATCGTCGACGCGATCCATCAAATGCCGCGACTGTACACAAGCCAACATGCACGGCGAAAGTGCATATCCGAAACTGAATAATTGTCGGGTCTTACCTTTTGGCAGGTAGCTTGATCTGCAGCTGTGCGAGCGGAAAATCGACGGCGTATCCGGGGAAAAGATTCAACAGATCATTGCCCAGGATTATCGAAGGCTTGGTGTCATCGTCGTTCGAAATGGCGATCGGCACGTTCGAAAGCCCGATTCCGCCTATCGACAATTTGCCGATCCGCGCGATCCGAATCTTCTGCCTCTCGGCCGAGGTGCCGCGGATTTCCCCGCCGTCGCTCAGACGCGGATCGCTATCGCTCCAGCCGAGCAGGCGGAACGCGGCGGTGTTGATGATCGTGACCGCCGCTCCGGTGTCGATCAGTGCCGGGATGCGGACACCATCCAGCGTCAAGGGGATTTGGACGAAGCCCTCGCCGGTCCTGACGCCCGCGATCGTCGCAAAGCCGGGTCCGGCCGGAGCAGAAGGTTCGGCGGCGATACGGTTCGTGCTGCGATCGATCAGTAGCTTGCGTTGGGTGAAGAACTCCATGCCGATGATGCCGCGTGCATCGGTCACGCCGCCATTGGTCAGTTCGACCATCGCGACATAGCGCGCATCGAGCAGCGGGTTGGTCATGCGGTCGACGGGATAGAGCCGGGCCTGTTCGCTGCCTGTCGCGCCGTTCACGCCGATGCCGCCGTTCAACGGCTTGAGCGCCAGTTCCGTCGCGAGGGTCCGGCTCAGCAGGCTGGTCTGCGCCGCCGTGTCGACCACCATGGGGAAGGGGCCTTTGCCATTGATCTGTACCGTCATGACCGGCCGCCCGCGCGTATCATGCAATAGCGATGCCTGGGCCGGAGCCATCGCGGTGACGGAAGGCTGCGGCGAGGCTGGGGCGGTGGGATTGGCCTGGGCCAGGGCGATGGCGGCGAGAAGAAGCATGGGCGGGTCCTGACGAACGATAAGGGGGGAAGGAGCGGATCAGCGCAGCTTGCGGCCACGAACATCCCACACCTCGACGGGGGCAAGGCCCAGTGCGCGGATTTGGGGTTCGATGGTCCGCAGGTCGCCGATCACGACCCAGGTCAGCGCATCTGGGCGCACAAGACGGCGCGCGCTGTCCTGCACCTCGCCGAGCGTTACCGCGTTCAAACGCTGGGCCAGCGTGTTCGGGCGATCATAGGGCAAATTGTAGCTGCCCGATGTTTCCAGCGAGTCCAGAAACGCCTCGTTGCGCGAGTAGCGCAGCGTGGCGGCGCGGATCATCATATTGCGCTGGGCATCCAACTCCGCCTGGGTCGGCGGGCGGGTCGCGGCGAAATCGGAAAATTCGCGGCGCAGCTCGGCCAGGCTGTCGGCGGTGCGGTCCGCCTGCACGGTGCCGCGCGCGACGAACAGGCGGTCGCCGCTCGGGGCATCCTGTATCTCGCCGCCGAAGCCATAACTCCAGCCCTTGTCTTGTCGCAGATTGGCGTTGAGCCGCCCCGAGCCGATATTCGCAAGCGTGGCGGCGGTAATGGTCTCGATCGCCGAGCGATCCTTGTCGAAGGGCGGGATGAGGGTGCCGACGGCGATGCTGCTCTGCGGCGCGCCGGGGGCGTCTACCAGGATCAGGCGGGGGCCTTTGGCGTCGGTCGGTGCGACCGGGGCAGGGAGGGAAGGGTGCGTCGCCGGGCCGGTCCAAGTTCCGAAATACCGCTCGGCCAGGGCCTTGGCCCGGTCGGGCGTAACATCGCCGACGACGTAGAGCGTTGCATCCCCGGGCACGATGTGATGGGCTTGGTAATCGACCAGTCGCTGACGCGAAATCGTATCGGCATCCTGCGTCGTCGGGACGTGGCCGCGTGGATCGCGATCACCCCAGATCGCCCGGTTGAGCAGCGGCATCGCGGCCGCGAACGGATTGCGGCCCTCCGCCCCCCGTGCGCTCAGCGTCGTCGCACGCGCCTCCTCGACGGCGGCCGGGGGATAGGCCGGATGCCGGACCAGATCGGCGACGAGCGCGAAGGAGTCGTCCAGCCGGTTGTTCGCGACGCTCCAACGAACCCCGCTGTTCCACGGGCCTGCCTGGGCCCCCAGCTGAATGCCGAGTTGCGACAGACGCTGTTCGACGGGCTCGCCCGCTCGCGTCTTGGCGCCTGCGCCCAGCAGGTGAAAGGCATTGGTGACGATGTCCGCCGCGATGCCCGGATCGCTTTGCGTGCCGGTGGCGAATTGCAGGCCCAGGTCGACGGTCGCGGTTCCGGGCCGCCTGGCGACCACCAGCTTCAGGCCATTGGCCAGCGTCATGGTGGTGACGGGGGGGAAGGCGATCTCGCTCTTGAACGGGCCGGGGGCGGGCATATGGCTGCGGTCGACATCCGCGCTGCCCGCATGCCGGTCCGGCACCGGCATCGTGATCATCTCGTAATAGGGACGGGTCAGCCATTTCGCGGCGACCGCGCGAACCTCGTCGGGCCGGGCGTCGTTGATCCATGCGCGCTGCTTGAGGAAGTACGCCGGATCGCCATGCGCGACTTCGCCTTCGCCCAGCCGATTTCCGACCGCGGCGTTATCGTCGAGCGAGCGGAGCAGCGAGGCGTCGGTGGCGGCAATGATGCTCTGCAATCGCGATGGCGGCGGCCCCTTGGTCGCGTAATCCGCCAGGGCGGCGTCGAGCGCGCGGCTCGCCACCTCGGGCGAGACGCCGGGGCGTACGCCGATCGAGAGGTTCAGGACGCTGCCCAATGCGCTTTCGTTGACGGTCGCAGTCACCCCCGTCGCGACCTTCGCATCCGTGACCAGGGCGCGGACCAGCGGTGCATCCTTCGGCCCGGCCATGGCGCGCGCGGCCAGCAACAGCAATGTCGTGTCGCGCGGCGAGGTGTTCGGGATGGGCCAGCTCCGCGAGATGCTGGTCTGCGCGAAGTCGCCGTAAAGGCGGTCACGCCGCGTCTCGGTCAGGGACGGGGTCCATTGCAACGGGCGGCTGATCGGTGTGCCGGGGCGGATCGCGCCGAAATAGCGGGTGATCTTTTCGCGTGCCGTGGCGGCGTCGATATCGCCCGACAGCACCAGCACGGCATTGCCCGCGCCGTAATGGTCCTGGAACCAGTGCTTCACATCGTCCAGCGTCGCGCCCTCGATATCCTCGGTCGAACCGATCGTGGGGTGGGCATAGGGGTGACCGGCGGGATAGAAGGCGGTCAGGAAGTGACGCCACGCCATCTCCTCCGGGCGCAATTCCCCCTGCCGCTTCTCGTTCAGCACGACACGCCGCTGCTCGTCGAGCAGGGCCTGGGTTATACCCCCGTCCAGATAACCCATGCGATCGGACTCCAGCCAAAGGACGGAGTCGAGCGCGTTGGTCGGCACCGTCTCGAAATAGACGGTGTCGTCGGTGCGGGTCATGCCGTTGGCGCGCACCGCTCCAATGGCATTCAGCGCGGCCATATATTCCTGTGGTCGATGCGCCGTGCTCTGGAACATCAGATGCTCGAACAGATGCGCAAAGCCGGTCTTGCCCGGCGGCTCGTCGCGCGATCCGGTCTTGTACCACAGGCCGACAAAGACCGACGGGCTGCTATGATCGGTATGGACCAGCGCGGTCAGGCCGTTGGGCAGGGTGAAGCGCTCGAACGCCACATCGGCGACTTGCGGCGCGGGCATGGGCTGCTTCGTCTGGGACCAGGCGGGAACGGACAGGCAGGCTGCCGTACCGGCCAGG
Organism: Sphingomonas flavida; assembly: GCF_036663655.1. Lineage (NCBI taxonomy): Bacteria > Pseudomonadati > Pseudomonadota > Alphaproteobacteria > Sphingomonadales > Sphingomonadaceae > Sphingomonas > Sphingomonas flavida. Next base: position 474,272 of record NZ_JAXOJH010000001.1, on the reverse strand, counting down.
CAGAGAGGCCATAAAGCGCGTTTGGCGGATTTCACGTCGACGTTCCCATCATGCCCATGGCGATCGCCGACAGGAACCATGACTTGCTTGCATCAGCCTTGCAGATGAAACGCGCATTGGTATCCCGCGATCGGAGGGAAAGGCTAAGGGGGCAAGGTTGGTGCAAGCCAGCCGCCATAAATCCTTGCAGATGCCCTGAATTGGGGGCGGGGGCGCAGATGGACGATCGATCGGACGAGCTGCTCCATCAGCGGCTCGACAGGCTGGAGGAGAAGGGGCGCGCGACGCTGGCTGGCGCTGCGTGCACGGCGGCCTGGCGTGCCGGGATCGATCTGGCCATGCGGACCGCGATCGTGGTGCCGGTACTGACACTCGTCATGGCGATGATGCGGCCGGTCGCCGTGTTGCCCGCGATCATATTCGCGATCGTCGTGCCGCTGGTCGTTCTGCTGGTGGCCGTCGCCGTGCGCATGGCGCGTTTCCAGGTGGAGCGTCGCGCGGCGCTGGCCTTGGTGGATCAGTCGCTGGCGTTGAAGGACCGGGCGGTCATCGCTGCGGAATTCCTGGCGGACGATCGGCGGGATGGCTTCCGCCGCGCCGCCCTGCAAGAAGCGATGCCCTGGCTGGACCGGGCCGCGTCGACGCCGGTCCATGCGGAGGCCCGCGCCGTCGAGCAGGGCTGGCGGCGTTGGGTCATACCGGCGCTCGCCCTTGTCATTCTCGTTGTGGCGTTGACCATTCGGCCGTCTTCGCCCGTGCCGTCCGGCGTTGCGGAGCCCTCCGCCTTGCAGAGGATTGGCGCGGCCCTGGGTCTTCGCGCCGATGGCCCGGAAGTCCAAGCTGATCGAAACGGGCAGGATGCGGAGGGCCACGGCCGGGATGCGTCATCCGCAATGGCCGCCGGGGGCGTCGCAGGCGGGTCACGGATGGGGGCGGCCGGGGCGGCGGCCATGACCAAGGCGGGTGCCAGCCCCGGCGGATCGGCCACGCCCCTCGGGCAGTCGCAAAGCGGTGGAAACGGGGCATCCGCATCGTCGGGCAATGGCGGGGCCGATAGCCCCGGTGCCGCGGGGCGCTCAGCCGATGCGGATCACGCAGGGCAGTCGGGTAAGACGGCCGAGGGTCAGCGTAGCGGTGAACCGAAGATGGCCGGTGATAGCCAGGCCACGGCACCAGAAAACCGTGCGACGCCACCGCAAGGCAATCAAAGCGGCGCCGGCGCCAGCGTGTCCACACCCAGTGGCGCGCCGCCCGCTCCCCGCAATCCAGGGGGGAGCCAGGACCAGCAGCGTTCGGGTTCGCGCAACCGCCAGCAATCGGGCCAGCAGTCGCAAGGTTCGGGCAGTTCCGGGCGTGCCAACAACAATGGGCAACAGGGTTCCAATCGCGGTGACGGTCAGGAGGGGGCCAAGCGTGCTCGCGGCTCGTCGTCGTTGATGCTGGCGGTGCCGATGGAGGATCGGGTGATCGGAACGGTCAACGCCGGTGCGGTGAGCAGCACGACCCGAAACGCCCCTCCACGCGCCATGGCATCGGGCACTGTCGCCGCCCAGGCACGTGGAGCCGGGCAGGGGCCGGGTGCTGCACTGCCCGAGCGGACGCGTAGCGTGCAGGAGGACCGACTCCTCGAACGCTATTTTGCCCGGACGGGAGTCGATCGGTGATCCTGTCCAGCGCCCCCGGCTTCGACGAGCTGTTCGATCCTGTCTTTCTGGAGCGGGTCAATGCGCTGACCCTGCGGATCGCGGCGGCGCAAAAGGGCGGCCGCCTGGCCGATCAGCGGACGTCCGCGCGCGGGCAGGGATCGGACTTCGCCGACTTCAAGCCCTATGTGCCGGGCGACGATCTGCGTGCGATCGACTGGAACATCTATCGGCGGCTGGGCAAGGCGTTCGTCCGGGTGTTCGAGGAACGGCAGGACCTGCCGGTCTATATCCTGCTCGACGTATCGCGCAGCATGTTCGTCGAAAGCCCGCCCCGTATCGGCCCGGCGATGCGCACCGTCCTGGCGCTGGCCGCCGTTACGCTGGGGCAGCAGGACGCGGTCAGCCTGATGACGGTCAGCGACGACATGGGCACGGCAATGCGGAATGTGTCCGGCAAGGGCGGCATTGCGCGCGTCGCACAGACGCTTGCCGCCCAGCTGGCCGTGGGGCGCAGCGCGCTGGCCGGTGCGATCGCCAAGCTGGCCGCTATGCGATTGCGTCGCGGACTGGTGATCCTGGTGTCCGACTACTTCGACGATGACGGCATCGACGGGGTTCTGACCGCACTGGAAACGCTGCCCCATCGACTGCTCCTGGTGCAGATGACCCGCGCGTCGGATGCGGACCCCATGCTGCTGCCCGATCTGGACGGTGATGTGGTGATCGAGGATGGCGAGCATGAGGGTGCCGGGTTGACCGTGACGCCCGAACTGATCGCGCGCTATCGTGCGGCGTATCGGGATTTCGCGGACGGCCTTGACGGCTTCGCGCGGCGGCGGGGCGCGACGCTGGTCCGCCTGGATGCGGATCGCGACGTGCTCGACCAGTTGATGCCGGTCCTGACGGCAGGGAGCATCCTGCCATGAGCTTTACCCAGTTCGGCTGGCCGGTGACGCTGGGTGGGATGGTCGCGCTGGCGGGCATCGTCTTCCTGCTGCAACGGCTGCGTGCCCGGCGTCGGGTGCTGCGCCTGCCGACCGCCGGTCTTTGGGCGCAGGCATTGCGCGACACGCCGGTTCGGGTGCTGGGAGGGCGGTTCCGTTATTGGCTGGCCTATCTGCTGATCCTGGCGATCGCGCTGTTGCTATGGATCGCGGCGGCGCACCCGCAAGCGGCGTCGGTGGTGAGCGGTGGCGGGTTGCAGCGCTTCTATCTCGACAATTCGGCACTGATGACCGGCAGTGGCGACCTGGCAGCGGCGAAGCGCGCGTTGCTGGCCGATGTGCGCGCGACACCGGCGGATCGGCGCGAGGTGATCCTGGGCGATGCGGTCGGCACGCGGCTGCTGGCACCGGGGGAGAGCGCGTCCTTGCTGTCGCAAAGGCTGGACATGGTGTCGGCCGAGATGCGGCCGTCGCACTTTGCGGCATGGATGGCACAGGCCGATGCAGGAACGGTGCGCTATTACGGCGCATGGGGCGCGGCGCGACCTGCCGGGCGGTTGGCGGGGCTTCGCTATGGCTATCTGGCCGATCCCGTGCCGGGCAATCGCGGCATCGTGGCGCTGGGCGTCACCCCGGCGGCGTCGGGACAGGTCGGCAAGGCGGATCTGCTGGTCACGGTCGCGGCCGCGCATAAGCCATCGCCCGGCGCGGCCGATCTGCGCTGGACGACGGGTGGGCGCGGCTTCGCGCCTTCGCGGGTCGAGCCCCTGGGCGGCGGCCGCTTCCTGGCCCGCGATATCGACGCGACCGGCCAGGTCGTCGGCGTGGCGCTGACACAAGGCGACGGCTTTGCGGCGGATGACGGGGCCGCGATCGAGGTGGTCGATCGCCGTCCGATCAAGCTCGCCTTGCTGGGGGGCACGCCGCCCGCCATTCGCGAAGCGGTGGCGGCGGATCCTTCCATGCTGCTGGTCACGGCGGCGCAAGCGCAGGTCGTGGTGGGGGATGCGCGGGCGGTTCAGGCCGCCGGGCGGCCAGCCCTCGTCCTGTCCGATGCGGCGGCGCAGGCGTTCACCTTCGCGGGGTCGGGCGAGGCCGAACGCGGCGCGGTCGCGTTGCGTCTGGACGATCTTGGCTTGGCTGGGCTCGACGCCGGGGCGCTGGCCGATGCGCTCCACCGCCCGGTCGGAGTGGACATCCACGATTCCCGTCGGCGCCAGATTACGGCATGGCGCGCGATCTTCGCGCCCGGCTCGCCCTTCGTCCAAAGCCCCGCCATGCCGATTTTCGTCAGTCGCAGCCTCCACTGGCTTGCACAGCGGCAGGATTGGCAGTCCGTAGCCCAGGACGGCGTAGATCCGCTGGCGGCACCTGCGGCCAAGCGCGATCAGCCGGTGTCGCTGACCGATCGTGCCACCACGCTGGCCGCCGCCGACACCAGTCCGCGCCCGGCGGTGGAGCATAGCGGCGGAGCGTGGCCGTCGGACCTGCCCTTTCTGCTGTTGCTGTTCGCGGCTGGCACCCTGCTGGGCGTAGAGTGGTGGCTGGTGCAGCGGCGCGTGATTCCCTGAGGGCCGGACAGACGTGAGCATCACCTTCCTCTTTCCCGTCGCGGCCTGGCTGTTCCTGCTCGTCCCGCCCTTGCTCTGGTGGCCTATGCGGGCGCGGCCGCGCTGGGGGCACGCGGCGGTGCGGGCGGCGGTCTATGCCTGCCTGATCATCGCGATGATGCAGCCCAGTCTGGTGCGACGCGACGGAGCGGGCGCGCAAATCTATATCCTCGACCAGCGGTCCGTATTGGGCGCGGCGGGGCAGGCGGCGGCGCGGCGTGCGCTCGACCGGGTCATGGCGACGGCCCCCGCCGACGCCCGGACGTCGGTGATCCAGATCGGCGGCTCGGCCAGCGGGCGCATCGTGTTGTACGACGGATCGCTATCGAAGGCTCTGCGCAGGGCGGCAGGTTCCATCCCCTTGGGCTCGGGCGGGGCGGTGACGCTGATCGGCAGCGACCTGTCGACGGACGATCATTGGCGGGACGGCATCGCCGCACTGGTCGCGCGTGGTATTCCGGTGAACACGATCTCGGTGCCGACCGCGATGCGGCCTGCCTTTGTCGCGGACGTGCGGATGGCGGCCGCTCGGGCCGGTGAGACGTTGCGCGCGGATGTCGTTGTTCAGGGGGATGGTGGCACGCATCGCCTGGCGGTGTTCAGCGGTGACCAGCGGCTGGCGACCAGCACGTCGTTCCGCGCGGATGGGGAGACGCATGTCGCGCTCGACATTCCGACCCAGCGCGCCGGGTTCCTGCCGCTTCGCGTGGAACTCGACGGACGCGGCGGTTTCCAGACGCTGGCGGCGGTTCAGGAACCGCGCCGCCTGCTCTATCTGGGCGAGCGACAGCGTGGCGCGGCAGGCCAGCTCCAGCAGTTGTTGGGGCCAAGCTTCGTCGTCGACCAACGGGCGCCGAGCGCGCTTTCGGAAGGTATCGATCCAGCACGCTGGCCGCTGGTCATGGTCGACGACCTGCCCGCCTCGCGGCTGCCGGTGGCGGCGCAGCAGAGCCTCAACCGCGCCGTGGCACGCGGGGGAACCGGACTGTTCGTCTCGGGCGGAATGGCCGCGTTCGGGGCGGGGGGCTATGCCGACACGGCCCTTGGCGCGGCGCTGCCGGTCACCGCACGCGTGCAGGACAAGCAGGTCCGGCCCAGCGTCGCGCTGGCCATCGTCATCGACAGTTCGGGTTCGATGCAGGGCGATCGGCTGGAGCTTGCCAAGCAGGTCGCGCGTCAGACGGTGCGCAAGCTGAACGCCAATGACTGGGTCGGCGTGGTCGAATTCTATGGCGCGCGGCAATGGTCGGTGCCGATGCACCACGCGACCGACGTGCCCGATATCGAACGCGCGATCGGCCGGATGCAAGCGCAGGGCGCCAGCGTCCTTTTCCCGGCACTTCAGGAGGCGTTCTATGGGCTGAAGGATCTGGATGCGCGCTACAAGCATATCCTGGTCATCTCGGACGGCGGGGTGGCGGAAGATCGCTATCAGCAGCTGCTCCGCCACATTGCGGAGAACCGGATCAACGTCTCCACCGTGGCGGTCGGCGGGCAGGTCGATGACGAGAAGAGCATGGCCGATTGGGCACGGGTGGGGCGCGGACGCTTCTACTCGGTGCCCGACGAGTTCAACCTGGTCGAGCTCGACTTCAAACAGCCGCAGACAAGGCCCGATCCCGGCTATCGCAGCGGTTCGGTAGCGGTTCGGGGCGAGCCGAGGCCCGGTTGGTGGGACGGCGCGAAACTGAGCGCCCCGCCGCCCCTGTCCGGTTATGTCCAGACGCGTACCCGGCCCGAAACGGAGACTTTGCTTCGCACCGATGGCGGTGATCCGATCCTGTCGAGCTGGCCGGTGGGTAGCGGGCGCGTCACCGCGATGATGACCGAGCCGCTGGGAGCGGGAACCGCGAGCTGGCGTGGCTGGCCCGATTATGGCCGTTGGCTGGCGCGCGTCCTGGCGATGACGGCACGGGCGCGGCCGGAGCTGACGGTGGACACCGCGCGGCGTTTCGACCAGCTGACGATCACGGTGCGGCGCAACGCCTCCGGCACCGTGGACGCGACGATGCCGACGATCACGCTGGTCGACGCGGACGGCCGTCCGCAACGCCGGATCGACGGTGTCGAGGAGCGTGCGCCGGGTCTATTCACGGCGGACATCGTCTGGCCGGGCAAGGATTCCGCCCGGATCGAGGTGCGCGACGGCGGTCATCTTGCCCTTGCTGCCGACCCGGCCTTCTCCGATGTGCGGCCGGTCGAGGCGATGCCGGACTTCATGGCCCTGCCATTCGACACGCTGTCGTCGCGGACCGGAGGTTGGCACCGCGACGATCCCGCCGCCCAGCCTGGGTCCGTACAGCGGATTGGCGGATTGCGCGCGATCGATCTCTGGCCGTGGATCGCGTTGCTGGCGCTGGGATTGTATCTCTTCGACATTGGCTATCGGCGCTGGCCTTCGCGCCGCATCGCAGGAATTCGATGATCCGCTTTTCTTCCCGCCGGTCGGCCTTTCGGCCGCTGCTTCTCGCGCTGTCGCTGTCGACCAGCCTGACCTGTCCGTCATGGGCATGGGCGCAAGCAGGGGACGATTTATCGACACTGGTGAGGGCGAACCGGACCGATTTCGACGCGGCGAACCGCCTGTACCGGGCGAGCGTGAAGCGGGGCGATCTGGCGACCGTGCTGGCGAAGGTGGAGGCCCTGTCGCAAAGCGGATCGCCAGCGGCGCGTGCGTCGGCAGGGCGGTTGCGGGCCGAACTCGTGTGGCAGGATGGCGACCGCGAGGGTGCTCTGGCGGCGGCCGATGCGGCGCTGGCCAATGAGGCGGGCGCGGACGACTATCGCCTCAAGGCCGAACTGCTCGATGCGCTGGGCAGGATCGCCGAGGCGGTGCCGCTCTATCGCCAGGCGGAGGAGCAGGAGCATGACCCGGCGGTCAAGCGGCGGATCGCCCTGCGGCTGGCAATGATCGACGCGGTTCGCCGTCCCGATACGCTGCTGCGCTATGCCAAGGACGCGCCGCCGGCCCAGGCACGGCGGCTGGCCGATATCCTGGCGCTGCTGGGACGGCCCAAGGCGGCATTGGCCTTGGGCGGATCGGGCGGCGACGTGGGCGATCGACTGACGGCGGCGCAATGGGCATTGGCGGCGGGCGAGGCGGGCCCGGCGCGCGACGTGGCCAAGGCCGCCCTTGCGAGTGCGAAAACGCCCGATGATCGGCGTTATGCACTGGCTCTCGTCGTCGAGGCTTATCGCAATGCGGGCGATCTTATCGGTGCGCTGACTTTCCTCGACACCCTGCCTCCCAACGAACTGGTCGCGAACGCCAAGGTCGATGTGCTGCTCGAGCTGGGTCGCACCAAGGCCGCCATCGCCGTGATCGAGGCGGCCAAAACCCCCGAGCTGCATGGCCGCTTGACCGGGGTGCTCGATTTGTCCGGCGACCGGGCGGCGGCCGAGGCCGAGTATGCTCGCCTGATCGCGGCCGACCCACATCAGGTGGACCTCTATGCCCGGCTGGCCGCGCTTCATCTGACGCAAGGGGACGAAGCGCAGGCCCTGGCTGTCTGGCGGCGGATGTTCGCGGCCAATCGCGGGCGGGTCGACGTGCTGACGGCGGGCGCGCGGGCGATGATCGGCATGGGCCTTCAGGATCAGGCGGTCGCGATGCTGGCGGGCAGCGCGGGCGACCCGGCGGTGGCGACGGCGACGCACCTGTTCCTGTTCGAGACCTATCTGGATCGCGGCGACATGGCCAAGGCGCTGGCCGAGTTGCAGGCGGTCGAGCGCGGCGACACCGCCGGGCTGCTGCTGCCCGATATCGCCGATGGTTATGAACGGCTGGGTCGACCCGATCAGGCGCTGGCCCTGTTGAAGCGATTGGAGGCGAAAGGCGCGCCCGCTTACGACGTTCGTGCGCGTATCGCGCAGCTCGCGGCGGAGGCGGGACATGATGACGAGGCGCTGACCCGCTGGCGTGCGCTCTGGGTGGATACGACTCTGCCTGCCCGGCGCAGCATCATCGAGCGGCAGATCGTCGCGATCGCCACGCGAATGAACCGGCTGGAGCCGATGGCGCAGGAGATTGGCGCGCGGCTGGATGCGGGCACGATCCGACCCGGCGAAATCGACCTGCTCGTCGCGCTGCGTCTGGCGCAGAACAAGCCCGAGGCTGCCGCCGAGGCGGTACGGCGTTTCGCCGCGCGCCGCGGCCAAGGCGAGGTCGCGCTGCTCAACCAGTTGGCGCAGCTTTACGCACGGGTACGCGATTACGACCGGCTGGATGCGACGCTGGCCCGGCTGATCGCGCTCGACCCCGGCAATCGCGACGCCCATGTACGCCAGTTGATCCTGACCCGGTTGCGCCATGACGACGGCCCCGTATCGGCCGAACAGCGGCAGCGGGAACTCGACGGGCTGATGGCCCAGTTGACCGACAAGGGCGATGTCGATGCCCATGCGTTCAAGGCGACCGTCTATGCGCAGTCCGACCTGCCCACCCAGGCGATCGCACAGTTGCGCGAGGGGCTGGCGGCGCGGCCCGACGACGCGGATGCGCTGTCGAGACTGGCCAGCGAGCTGAAGCGCCAGCACCGACGGGGCGAGGCGATCGGGCTGTTGCAATATGCCGCCAATCATGGCGATGCGGCCCAGTTCCTGCCCGCGATCGATGCGCTGATCGATATGGTCGCCGATGCGGGCGATGGTGATGCCGACACCAGCGGCGTGCTCGACTGGGCCGAGCGGCGCGTGCTGGAGCGGATCGCCGACGGGGGCGCGATGCCCCGGCTGCTCGGCCTGTTGTCCGACATTGCGGCTGCGGATGCCGATCTCGACCTGCAGATCCGGGCGACCGAGGCGACGGTGCCGGGCGCGGGCGAGCAGCGCGCCTTCGTGCTGCGCGAACTGGCGACGTTGAGTGGCGGCGGCGCGAATGATGGAGGCGCGGTGGCGATCATCGGCGATCCGCGCCGCAAGCTGATCTATGCCCGCCGCCTGCTGGCGCTCGGCAAGTCGTTCCCGCCCGACCTCTATGCCGATCTGGCGCGTACCCTGTTGATGCAAGGGGACGAGGCGGGGGCCGAGCGTGCCTTTGCGATGATGAACGGCCTGGGCGGGCTGGTGAATGTCGATGAGGCGAAGGGCGATGCCTATGCCGCCGCCGGACGCCCGGCGCAGGCGCTGACCAACTATGCCCGTGCCTTGTTGCAGGATCAGTCGAATTTCGATCTGCTGGTCAAGACCGCGATCCTCCAGGAACGGGCGGGAGAGGATGCGCTGGCCCGACGCTGGTACTGGCGCGGCCTGCGCACGCTTCTGGCGCGCCAGCCCTCGACGCCGATGGGCCCGCGTGACGAACGGGGGCTGGACGTCCGCCGCTATTATCCGACGATGGTCGAGGGGCTGCTGCTGACTTGGCCGGACGCGGGTGCCACCGCCGATCCGATCCTTACCGAGCTGGCGCAGCGTTTCACCAAGGAGATAGGGCAGGTCGATGCTGTCCGGCCGGGCGCGCTGGCGGATCATCCGCGCCTCGCGCTGTTGGTCGATCTGGGGCATCGCATCGCCGATGCGGGGCATGGCGATGACGGTTTGTCGGCATGGGATAGCGCGCTCGACAGCCGTTTCTCGGGCGATCCCGCGTATCGCCGCGCGGCGTTGCTGCGTGGTCATCTGACCGGGCGCGGCGCGAACCCCATCACGGCCGCATCCGACTGGCCTTTCACGGCGGTCCGACTACAGGCAGGCGACACCGACAATGACGAACTGGCGCTGGTGCTGGCCCTGTCGCGCGGGGATAAGGCGACCAGCCAGGGTCTGCTTGCCAGCGCGCTGGCGGAGGAGGAAAAGGCACGCGCCGCACCGGAACCAGGCTTCCGTCGTCCGCTCTACCTGCTGCTCCTGAGCGACGCACTCGACCTGCTGCCCCCCGAACAATTCCGGGATTGGGTCCTGCCGCCGCTCCAGGCATCCCCGGCACGGGACGGCATCCTGTTCGACTTGTTCCGCGCGTCGCCGGAGCGTTATGCGAAGCTGGAAAAGGCGGCGGGGACGACCCTGTTGTCACCCGATGCGCTGGTCCGTTTGACGATCACGCAAGGCAACCGTCCGCTCGGCATCAGCCTGACCGTCTCGCGACGGCATGGTGGCGGGGGCATGGACTGGCTCGACCAGTTTTCGATCGATCAGTTGCTGACCCTCTATGACGGCCTCGTCACGCAACTGGAGCGTGGGCAGGGGGATTCGGGCCTGAGCGACCTGACGCTCGACAGCCTCTTCCGTCATCCGCTGGATGCGGCGCAAAAGACCCGGCTGTTGGCCATGTTGAACCGGGACATAGCCGTCGTGCGCGATCCCAAGGCACGAAGCGGTGCCCCGCTCGCGGCTCGGCTGCTTCAGTTCGATGCGTTGCCCGCCAATCGGGACGTGGTGCTGAACGCGGCCAGGGCCGTCGCGTCCCGCTACGCCGACGCCACCGCGCTGCCGACCATGCTGGAGCGCTGGTATGCCGGGGACAAGCGACAGGCCTTCATCCAACTGACGACGATGGGCGAGGCGATGCGCGCCAATGGCCAGCAGGTGTCCTGGCTGGATCGCGCCATCGCCCGGCACTTCCCCGACGTACGCCGCGAACAGATCGAGGCGTTCCTTGCCGATCCCAAGCCGGACCCCAAGGTCGCGGCGCAGGTCTATCAACGCTTCGCGGTTCAGGATGCGCAGACCTCGTCCGACCAGCGGCTGGCGCTGACCCGGCGGATGATCGCGCTCGATCCCACCAATGCGGCGTATCGCGAACATTTGCTGGCGCTGTATGTCGAAAAGGCGGACTGGAGCGACCTTGCGCCCGCACTGCAGGACTATGTCGCCAGCCATCCCGACGACCGATCCGCCGCGACGATGCTGGTGCTGGTCTATCGCCTGATCGGCAAGCCGCACCAGGCGGCGGCGGTCGCCCAGACCGCGCAGGTCGATGCGGACGATCCCGACTGGCTGGTGGCCCTGCTCAATCGCGCGCGGGCGATGCGCGGGCGTGGTGGCGGGGGTGGAACCGCCGGGCTTTTCGCCAGTGTCTATGACGCCTATCTCCGTCACGATCCGACCCGTCCCGCGCTGGTGGCGGTCGAGGCGCGGCAGGGACGCGGCACCGCGCCGGTGATGCGCGGTGGCGATGCCACCCTCGCGCCGCTGCTCGATCCGGGCAAGGGCGATCCGACGCCGCCGTCGCGGATCATGCGCGCGCTGTGGCGCCACTCCAATGCCATTGCGACGGAAGGCGATACGGGGCGAGGCCGTCGTGCGCTGGTCTACACGCTGTCGGCGGCGACAAAGGGGCAGGGGGCCGCCGCCGCCCTGCTGGCCCGGCCCGACATGTCGGCCGAGTTGCAACGCTATCCCGGCGCGATGGCGCCGGAGGACCAGGCGCGCCAGCAGGCGCTGTACGACGTCATCACCTTTGGCCCTGCCCGGCGCGGCGAGGGGGCGCAGAAATTGGCGGCGATGCTGGCTGATCTTCACGCCGGAAAGGCCGATGCCGATGAAGTGGCGCGCCTGCTCGCGCTGGCCGACCGCCTCGCGGCCCCGCTGACGGTCGAGGACGCCGCCGCGCTCGATACGCGGCTGCGCGCCATGCCGGTGATGGCGGCGGAGGGACGGATCGTGGCGGCGCGGGTCCATGCGCGAAGCGGCCTGCTGCCCCAGGCGGAGGCGCTGCTCGACGCGGCCTTTACCCAGATGCTCTATCCCGCCGGACCGCTCGACAATGTCGACGACCTGGCGGACGCCATGGCGCAACTGGTCGCGACGGTCCGCTTGTGGCCGGACGCGACCGATCGGCGGCGGGTTTACGCCACGCTTGCGCAAATCCTGGAAAAGCGGAAGCTGGGGCCGAACGGCGGCGACTTGCCACCGATGCCGCCCCTCGACGGAGGCGCGGCGCACTGAGGCGGGGGCAGACAGGGGTGGGATTGCTGGGGCGCATCTGGAACTGGCGAAAGTCGATGTTCGCCCAGATGCTGGTGCTGACGTCGATCTTTCTGGGCTGGGGGCTTTACGCCTTCGTGATCCGGCCGCTGGCCGACATGCCAGTGCAGGTCGACGTCCCGCCGCCCCTGCAGGCGACCGAGTCCGAGCTCCGCAGCACGCTCGCCGGGTTTATGTTGTCCGTCCGGGATGATCCATCCGATGCCTCCGACATTGCCGAGGATGGTTTCCTGCGCGAGGTCGAGGCGCGCAATCCCGAGTTTCGCTTCTACGTCCGGGTCGGGGACCGGGCCTTCGGAAATGGTCCGCCGGTCTTCTTCCGCCAATTCGGCTTCGCGGCGTTGGAGCGGGTGCACCGGGCGGTGGCCGATCCGACCATCTGCACGCAGGGCGAGAAGATCATGGATGGCAAGGATGGCGATGGTTACGCCTCCTTCCGCATGTGCGACAAGCTGACCTATTTCGAATATCACGATCTGCGCCACCCCGTCGTCATCGAACACTCTTCACCCTTGGGGGTGCGGCGCAAATGGATATCGGCGTTCAGCGGAAACTTCCTGCTGGCAGCAGGCGGTGTCTTCCTGATCTTTGCCATCATCTTTTCGCTGCACATGTGGTCGATCCGGCGCGTCGCGCGGCTGGCCCGGTCGATCGATCCACAGCGATTGGATGCGTTGCTGCCCGAAAAGGGCGTCGCCAGCGAGATCCTGCCGCTGGTCCGCGCGGTCAATCACCTGATCGCGCAGGTCGATGCGGCCCAGCGGCGGGCGACCTTCTTCCTGTCCGCGGCTGCGCATGAGATGCGGACCCCGCTGACCGTGCTGCGCACCCGCCTGGAACTGATGGAGGACGGGCCGCAAAAGGACAAGCTGATCGGCGACGTGCGGCGGCTGACCCGGCTGGTCAACCAGTTGCTGACTCTGATGAGCATCGGCAATCGTCGCGACGTGACCGGCTTCACCGATCTCACCGCCTCGGCCGCCAAGGTTATCCGGGGAAGGATGCCGCTGGCCGAACAGGCCGATGTCACCCTGATGCTCGACAGTGCGAGGGACGAGGTCGAGATACCCGGTGACGCGACCCTGATCGAGTCGGCCATCGCCAACCTGGTCGACAACGCCATCTCCTTCGCGCCGCCCGGAACCACGGTACGCGTGGCGATCGATGCCGATGGCCGGATCACGGTGCGCGACCATGGCCCCGGGTTCGGCGATATCGATCCCGTCGCCCTGTTCGAGCCCTTTGCGCGCCCGGTATCGGCCCGCCGCGGCTATGGGCTGGGACTGGCCATCGTGGCGGCCATCGTCCGCTTGCACGGCGGGGATATGCGCGCCCGCAATGCCGAGGACGGCGGCGCCGAATTCACCCTGACATTCGCGTCATGAGCCTGTTTCTATGCCCATTGCCCCGTCGTAGGACATAGAATTTCGCAGCTGCAGCACATCGCGACATTCCAAATCCTTTGTTGCAAGGTTGGTGCAAGCCTCGTCGCGCAGCATGTCTCCGTCATAGAGCAGCGTCTTGGGCATGAATGACCGGGTAAAAAGCCACGGCATCGGCCTCACGAACGCTGACGATCATAGTATCTATGGGGGGTACGATCATGAAGAAGTCAGCCTTTCTGGGCGCGTGTTCGCTCGTCGCCTATCTCGCAACGACCGGTGCCGCGTTCGCCCAACAGACGCAAGCTGCGCAGCCGGCATCCAACCAGGCCGAGAGCCTGAAGGGCGTGGTGCCCGTCCCGGAAAATAGCGATGCCGCCGACGAGGAACAGGCGCGCAAGAATGCCGAGCGCGAAAACGCGCCCGCCGCCCGGGCCGGTGATAAGAAGGCCAAGGCGGATGAGGCCGAACTGCGCCGTTTCCAGAATCCGGTCATCAAGAAGACCAAGGGCAGCGACGACGTTCTCGTCACCGGCAGCCGGTTGAGGGACGGTGACAAGACCAGCCGCCTTACCGTGATCGACGCAAAGGAAATCCGCGACCGTGGCGTCACCAGTGTGGAGGAACTGATCCGCACCCTGCCGCAGAATGTCGCGACGATCGGGGCGATCACCAACAATCGTGGCAAGGGGCCGCTGGCCACCAATACCGGCGCAAACGGCGGCCAGGTCGTCTCGGCCGTCGGTGCATTGGGGGTGTCGGCCGCCAATCTTGGTGGCGTCGGTGCGGGCAACACGCTCATCCTGATCAATGGTCGTCGCATCGCGGGAGCCGCCGGGTTCGAGGGCGGGTTCGCCAATCTGAACGGTATCCCGCTCAGCGCGATCGAGCGCGTGGAAATCAGCACCGGGGGACAGGCGGCGATTTACGGCGCCGACGCGATGGGCGGTGTCATCAACTTCATCCTGAAGAAGAATTACGTCGGCACCACCATTTCGGCCACGCGCAAGCAGACGAGTTCCGGGGCCGACGACACCCGGATCAGCCTGTATAGCGGTCGCGCCTGGGGAAGCGGCAGCCTGGCCGCCAGTGTGGAGTTCGGCCGTGTCAATCCCATCATCAATGCCCGGACCGGCTATGTCACCAACAACTACGCGCCCTTTTTCGGCGGCAATACCGCCTATGACAAGCGGACGTTCAATGCCGGGACTCAGCCTGGGACGGTGTCATTGCCGGGGGTGTATGATCCCAAGACGGGAACGTTCATCCAAAATGGCCTGACGGTTCCGCCGGGTTTCACCGGTGCCCCGAAACAGTCGGATTTGATCACGACCGGTCTCAGCGCCAGCCGCGACTATGTGCCCGAATTCGCAGGGCCGCGCACGCGCACGGTCAGCGGTACGCTGAATTTCGATCAGAAAATCACCGATCGCCTGCGCGTGTTCGCGACCGGCCTCTACACTTGGTCACAGAATACCCAGCAGAATGCGGCCTTTGGCGGCATCGGCGTACCCCTGGCGCCGGGGCAGTATTATAGTCCTTTCCCGGCATTCACCCTCGGGAATTTCGCGTACGCCACCACGGTCTACTATTTCCCGCAGAGTGAGATCAGCGACGGTACGCTGTCGCCCGGCACCGTCCGCAACACGGTTCGGAACTGGAACGTCAACGGCGGCGTCAGCTATGACTTCGGCAAGGCGGCCAAGCTGCAACTGATCTACACCAAGTCGAAGAGTTCGGCAGAGGGTTCGGGCACGCAACTGGGCAATCTGGTCAGTTTCCAGAAGGACGCGACGTCGCCGACGGGCTATTCCTGCTACAACTTCCTGTTGGCCAACAACCGCATCCCCGTGAATCAGCGGGCGGGCTACAAGGCCGCGTTTGATCAGCAATGTCAGGCGTTGACCAGCAGCGATCCTAACATTGCGTTCAACCCCTGGAAGAGCACGACCAATGGTGGCGGGGCGAGCATCACCAGGTTCCTCTTTCCCAACATCGTCGACGACCTCGGCAGTTCGCTCGACAATCTCGAGGCGCGGGTGAACGGCGAACTGTTCAAGCTGCCTGCCGGGGCGGTCAGCTATGCCGCCGGGGCCGAATATTCTCGCACCGGCGTAAACAGCACCTATATCGCGCAGACCGCGGGCAACAATCCGACGAGCGAGCGCCGTGCGTTCTTCGGTGAGATCAACTTGCCGATCCTGGGGCGTGGCTATGACCTGCCGCTCGTCAAGCAATTGCTTTTCAACATCGCGCTGCGCCGGGACATAACCAGCAGCACGGGGCCGATCGGGACGGTCGGGGGGAAGCCCGTCGATCAGGGCGGTCAGATCATCTATGGCAAGAACGAATTCGGGCGCACCACCCCGGCCTGGGGCATGTTGTGGTCGCCGACCCCCACGATCAGCATCCGGGCAAGGTTCACCCGGGGTTTCAAGGCACCACCCGCGACGCAGCTTTACGCACTGACCGGTACGCAAATCTCTACGACTACGATCTCCGACGATCCGTTGTACAAGTGCACGACCGACTGCGCCCCTCGCACCACCAACCGCTACTATGTTCCGGTTTATCTCGGGCCAAACCCCAATTTGCGGCCGGAAACGTCGCGCCAACAAATCTATAGCGCGACATGGCAACCCAACGGGTTCCTGTCGGGCCTGAACCTGGCGGTGACCTATAACCGAAACCTTATCCGAAATCAGTTCGCGACGCTCACGGACCTGGGATATTTTCTGCCCTATGCGCAGATCCTGCAGCTGCCGATGTTCTATCCGCGCGCCGCGAACGGCAAGATCACGCAGTACAATGCCATGCGGTACAACATCATCGGTTCGAATTACGAATCGATGACCTATGAGGCGAGCTACCTGTTCTCGACCGCGATCGGGACGTTCCAGCCCAAGATCGTCTATGTCGACAATATGGTGGCGGAGACGACGGGGCTGACCGACGCACAGCGCATCGATCAGCGCGGCCGGATCCTGGGTGTCGATCGGTACAAGATCGTCGGGTCGCTGCAGTGGAATTCGGGCCCGGTCAGCACCAACCTGTTCGTCTATCACACGCCAAGCTATCTCAATGATTATGCGGGTTATTATGCGGCGGGGACCCAACAGGCGCCCAAGCTCGTCACTCCCGTGGCGCCGCTTACCACCGTCGATGCGTCGGTGTCATGGGTCGTGAACAAGCGGTTGAACCTGCAACTGGTGGGCCGCAACATCTTCAAGGCGGCGGCGCCGTTCACGGTCGTCGACAGCCTGCCCTACGATACGGCGCGCTATAACATCGAAGGGCGTTCCGTCGTGCTGACCGCACGGATGTCCTTCTGATGCTAGGGAGGTCGGTGGCCGTGAAATGCCGCCGACCTCGCCTGACACGGCGATGTCGTGTAGGTTGTCCGCGATGAGATTACTGCTTGTTGAAGATGACGGCGACGTTGCCGAAACCCTGACCGCTTACCTGGAGCGGCAGGGTTTCGTCGTCGATCGTGCCGATACGCTGGCCGTGGCGCAGGACGCGCTGCTGGACAACGACTTCGACCTGGTCCTGCTCGACCGCTTGTTGCCTGACGGAGACGGCGTTTCGCTGATCGGCTATGCCGAGGCGAAGAAGCGGCCGCAGCGTTTCCTGCTTTTGTCCGCGCTTGCCGGGATCGACGACAAGGTGACGGGGCTGGAACTGGGCGCGCATGACTATATCGCCAAGCCGTTCGAGCCGCGCGAACTCGTGGCGCGCATCCGCGTCGCGCTTCGTCATGACTTGCACAAGACACGCGAGATGCGCCGTTTCGGGCCGATCCTGCACGATGTCGAAGGCGGTGGCTTTTTCGTCAACGATGCGCCCATGTCGCTCCGGCGGTCGGAGGCGCTGGTGCTGGCCGCATTGATGATGCGCGACGGCGTGCTAGTCCGGCGAGAGACGCTGGAGACGCGCGTCTATGGCTATGACAAGTTCGTCAACGGCAATTCGCTGGAATCGATCATCTCGCGTCTTCGCAAGGCGCTGGCGACCAAGACCGGTGCGGTGAAGATCTTGTCGGTGCGCGGCGTCGGTTATCAACTGGTCGAAGGCGACTGACATGCAAGGCTGGTGCAAGCCGGGTGTGTCACCCCTTGGGCCTGTCTCTCTCATTTGAGCCCCTTATCCATGCAGATGATCGATCAGGCCCAGGTCGCGCGCGAACAGGCGGACGAGTTTCGAGCGGTGTTCCGTGCCATCCGCGATCAGGTCGGACGGATGATGGTGGGACAGCGGGACGTGATCGATGGCGTCCTGACCGCGCTGATGGCGGGGGGGCATGTCCTGCTCGAAGGGGTGCCTGGGCTGGGCAAGACGATGCTGATCAACTCGATCAGCCGCGCGGTCGACCTGCCATTCTCCCGTATCCAGTTCACCCCCGACATGATGCCCGCCGACATCATCGGCACCACCATGCTGACCGAGGCGGAAGGCGGCGGTCACGAGTTGACCTTCCAGCAGGGGCCGATCGTCGCCAATCTGGTGCTGGCCGATGAGATCAATCGCGCGACGCCGAAGACCCAGTCGGCGCTGCTGGAGGTGATGCAGGAACGGCAGGTGACCGTTGGCCGCCGTACGCTGAAGATGCCCGAGCCGTTTTGCGTGATGGCGACCCAGAATCCGGTCGATCAGGAAGGCACCTACCCGCTGCCCGAGGCACAGCTCGATCGTTTCCTGTTCAAGCTGCTCGTCGGATATCCGACCGAGGCGGAGTATCACGCCATCATCGACCGCACGACGGGCGGTGAGGGCGTGGCGATTGCTCCCGTGACGGACGCCGCGACGCTATGTCGGCTGCGCGACGTCGTGCGACAGGTGCCGGTGCCCGAAGTCGCCAAAAGCTATGCCATCCGCCTCGTCATGGCGACCCAGCCGGGCAGTGCCTACGCACCGGAGTCGGTCCAACGCGGCGTCGCGCTGGGCGCGTCCCCCCGTGGCATCCAGAGCCTGATCCTCGCGGCCAAGGTCCAATGCTTGCTGGACGATCGCTTCGCGGTCAGCTGCGATGATATCGCGGCCGTCGCGCGTCCTGTTCTGCGGCACCGGGTCATCGTCAATTATCAGGCCATGGCGCGCGGCGACGGGATCGAGACTCTGATCGATGACGTCATGAGGGTCGTGCCGCGGTCGTGAAGACCGGCTTGTGATGCCGGTGCCCGACAGGAAATGACGGTAATGGCCCGCGTCATCGCCGGGAAGGGGGGTATGACGCCGTCCCGTGAAGGGGCCGGGCGGTCGTGCGGCAGCCGTCACGAGCCGTTCTTTCTTCGCGGCCATCGTCTGTAGGTCGCCGACCTACAGTGCTCTGCGTCGAGCATGCTACGCCGTTCAAAATATGTATCCCAGATGCATTTATTGAAGATAAGGGGTGGCAAAGCTTATGTCGGTTGGTCGGCAGGATATCTTGGAGATTGTTGCAGAAGAATCCGGTCTCGATGAGGAAAAACTGCGCGAAGATACGAAGCTTTCCGAGTTGGACATCAGCTCGATCGACTTGGCAAGCGCCATTTTTTCGATCGAGGAAAAGCTCGGCGTCGTAATCGAACCCGACGATATTCCACGCGAAGCGACGCTTGGCGAATTGATCGACATCGTTCTGACCCGGCTGGCTTCATGACGCGACGGGTCGTCTTCACGGGCATGGGGGCGATCTCGGGTCTGGGCAACGACTTCGAGACGAACTGGCGACGCGCCCTGAACGGCGAAAGTGCCATCCGCGAGATCGAAAGCGATATGGGGAATATAGCGGACGGCACGGGCATGACCGGGGTGGCGGCCTGGATCGAGAAGGCGGTCGTGGAGGCCGCCATGCCGGAGCGAAACCTGCGTCACCTTGGACGGCTGGACTCGTTCTCGAGCTTCGCCGTAATCGCGGCGGACGAGGCTGTGCGGCATGCCGGGCTGGAGGACGGATCCTGGCGTTCCGACCGGACGGCCGTCATCATAGGGTGTGGCAGCAACGGCAATGCAACGCTGGATCTGGCCCTTGAGTGATCCACGGTGATCGTAACCAAGTCGGTGCATGGCCATCTTATCGGCGCGGCGGGCGGCGCCGCTCGTCACCTCCGTCGATGTGCGCCTGACGATGGATCTCGGCGACGAACCGCTGCTCGCACGGCTCAATGACGGGGCTTTCGGCCAGACCCTGGACAATCTGATGAACAACGCTGTCCGCTATACCCCGCTTGGGGGCGTGGTGACGGTTACCGTGGCGCGAGACGACGATCGGCTGGTCGTGTCTGTCCGCGATCAGGGGCCAGGCATCGACGATGTCACGGCGAAGGGGCTCTTCAAGAAATTCTCCCGAGGTCGGGTGCCCGATCGGGGTATCAAGGCCGGTACCGGTATGGGTTTGTTCATGGTCGCGACACTCGCCACTCGCATGGGGATCGCCGTTCGCCATGTCCCCGATCGGGAAGAGGGAACATGCTTTCTGCTGTCGATCCCGGACACGGGCCAGACGAGATGATATGTCGGGGCGTTCCTTCGCATTGGGTATTGCAGCCGTGTCGGTACGCTCAGCTTTTACGCGAAAAGCCGGCTGGCTGATGCTGCCGGAAATCCCGACACGGATGCGGCCCCTAAGCGGCCAGCGCGTACCTCCGGCAGTGATCGAGATATCCCGCCTCATGGCTGCCGGACAGCGACACGATGTTCTCCCACAGCCATGACGGCGTATCGAGCGTGCCGCGCCGGTCGGCCTCCAATATGGCCAACCACTCGGATCGGGTGGCGGCATCCATCTGGCGTGCATGGGCGGTGCCGACGACGAAGGCCAGATGACGGGCGGCCCTAACCGCTTCACCGTGGTTGAACTGGTCGACCTCTAGCTTCAGGTCCTGAGGGGTAAGCTCGCGGATGAAGAGCGATCGGTCGAGCATCCGCACCGGCATCATGCGCGAGCCGAGATAGGGTGACAGGTGACGGGCCGCGGCGACGACGCGCTCCGCATCGTCGTCGGGCATGTCTGCGCCGGGGGCGGCGGGCGCGATGGGCGTGGTCGCTTCCTTCAAGTCGACCAGCGCGTAACTCCAACGGCCCTTGCGCGTCTTGAGCGCCACGATCGCGGCATAGCGCAGCAGGCCGAGCGAACTGCACCCCTTCATCCAATAGGCGGCATCGACCAGCCGTACCTCGCGATCCTGCGGCTTGCCTTGCAGCGACAGGATCATCGCGCCGACATGCTCGTCGGCGAACAGGGTGGTCAGCGCCTCGCGTTCTTCCGCTGACAGCTCCCAGAATTTCTTGCCGAGCGGGATGCGGGGTTCGACGGCATCGAGCCGTTCCTTCGCCAAATGACGCCACCGCCGCCCCAGCGCCGCTCGCTCGACACTGCGGACGATGTCCGACTCCACGCCGGGGACGCCGCTGGTCGGGTCGTGGATGGCGGCGGCATAGCCGTCGATCATCTCTTCCATCATGCGCATCGTGACAACGCCAGGCAGGTCGGAGCCGCGTGCCGCCGTGGCCAGGGACAGGCCCAGCCGGATCAGGTCATGCGCAGGATTGCCGATGACCGCCTGATCGAGGTCGCGAATCTGGATTTCCACCGAGCCCTGGCCATTGGCGATGGGCCCCAGATTGCCGAGATGGCAATCACCGCAGATCCAGATCGCCGGGCCCGTCGGCACCCGCCGCGACACCGGCGACGCCGCCAGCCATTCGTAGAATTTCGCGGTATTGCCGCGCACATAGGCATGGGGAGATTGCGCCATCTTCAACGTACGTCGGGCTTCCAGCATGGCATTGCGATCGGCGGGCTTGGGCATGAACGGTTCGGACCTTCGGGGCGGACAATGCCGCTTCAACGTCGATGGCGCCGGAAAGTAACAAAACATTGCTGGTGAGGCGCGGAGCGAGTTGCGTGAGGTGCAGTGGTTTAAGCATTTCCGCCACTTCGTCACCCGCTACGACCGACGCACAGCCCAATTCACCGGCCTCGTCCACCTCGGCTCCCCAGAAGTTGTCGCTGCAAAAGTCGGGACGTTGCTCAAAAACATCGCCCACCCTGGCGCCCGCCGGGGTGGAAGGGATCAGTTTCGCAAGGGTATCCCAGGGAAGGGGGAAGGAAGAAAAATCGATCCGGCCCAATGCGGGGTGGTGGCTGTGTTACGATAACCATTTGCACCCCGGCCAGAAGCGCCTAGACGGCCCCATCCCCGGGGGGCCGCTGATGCGCGGTTGAGAGGTGGGCAGCAGCCCATGACCCGCTGAACCTGATCCGGTTTGTACCGGCGTAGGGAGGGTTGGTGGCTCGTCCGTCGTCCCTCCGTGTGAAGTGGACGTAAGAGACGATGCCGGTTGTGAATTCGCGCGATTCCATGACGATCCGCAATGGCCTTTTGATGCTGTCGGCCGCATGGGTGGTCCTGCCCAGCGCCGCCTCGGCCCAGCAGGCTCCGCAAAGCCCCGCCGATATCCGCGTGATTGGCCACCGCGATCCCGAAGGCCTGTTGCCCGACCAGACCGAGCCCCGGGCGGTGAGCGAGGTGGGCCCGGACTTCATCGTCAAGCAGGCGCCGACGCTGAACGCCTTCCAGCTCGTGAACCTGCTGCCGGGGGCGAACCTCGCCTCCAGCGACCCCTATGGCCTGTCGACCAGTTCGAGCCTGACGCTGCGGGGCCTGGGCCAGGATCAGATCGCCGTGGTGATGGAGGGCGCGCCGCAGAACGATATCGGCTATTATTATGCCTATCCGTCGCAATTCGCCGATACCGAAAATCTGCGCCGGATCGCGCTCGCACCAGGGTCAGTGGATATCGATGCACCGACGGTGGTGGGGGCGGGCGGTCTGCTGTCCCTGTCGCTCGACGATCCCAAGGCGACGCGCGCGGTCCTCGCCGATCTCTCGCTCGGGTCCTTCGCCATGCGACGCGTCTTTGCGCGGGTCGATACGGGGACGATCGGGAATAGCGGGCTGAAGGCGTTCCTGTCCTATTCGAACACCCGTGCCGACAACTGGCGCGGGGCCGGGTTCGATACGCGCCAGCATGTCGACGCGAAGTTGCTGCGCGAATGGGGGAATGGCAACCGCGCCAGCCTGGCGTTGTCGTACAACGACGCCAATTCCTCCAGCTACCCCAGCCCGACCCTGGCCGACTGGAAGGCGCAGGGGCGCAAGTTCAACTATGACGCGGCCTATACGCCGGGAAATACCCAGTACTGGGAATTGTACCGCGCGCCGTTCCGCAACCTCTATGCCTCGGCACCGATCCATCTGGTCCTGAACGACCGGCTGAGGCTCGACACCACGACCTATCTCCAGTTCGGCTATGGCAATTCGCCCTATGGCACCCAGCTGGCGACCACCGGCAATTTCCTGGGCACCCAGCAACTCGCCGATCCTATCGCATTGCCAGGGGCCGTGAATGGCGTGGCCACCGTGCTGGGCAACTATACCGGCGATCAGATGCGCGCGGGCCAGGTCGCCAGGCTGACCTTGCAGGCGGGCGTCCACCGGCTGACCGCCGGGCTGTGGTTCGACTATGGCACCGACCGCGTGACGCAGACTTACGGCGCGGTCGGGTCCGATGGCCGTCCGGCCGACCCCTGGGGCTATCCCAGCCGGGCGATCCGCACCGCCGATGGCCGCCTGCTCGCCTATGAGAACCAGCGGACCGTCACGGTGACGAAAAGCGTCTTTGTCGCGGACAGCATCGCGCTGACCCCGCGTCTGACCGTCGATATCGGGTTCAAGGGCGTCAACCTGCTGCGCAACGGCCGCAACTTCCTGCCGGGCCCGCAGGACCGGGTGCGCCGCAACAGCTTCGTCCCCTTGCCGCAGGCCGCCGTCCGTTATGCAATCGACGACCGGCAGCAACTGTTCGCCAATATCGCCACCCATTTCCGCACGCCCAACGAGTTTACCCTCTACAACAGCTATTATGAGGGGGCGATCTCGACGCAGGGGACCGATCGGCTGAAGAACGAGTATTCGGTCTCGCAGGAGGTCGGCTATCGCTATATCGGCCCCAATCTCTCCGCCTCGGTGACGGGTTTCCACTATAAGTTCCGCAACCGCCAGCTGGCGACGGTGGTCGACAATGGCGGTGCGCTGGTCAACTCGACGCTGAACGCCGGGGGGCAGACCTCACACGGTGTCGATGGCGAGATCGACTATCGCCCGGCCAAGGGTGTCAGCCTCTATGTCTCGGGCGAGTATCTGCGGGCGCGGATCGACGACGATCTGCCGGTCGGCGCGGACTTCCTGCCGACGCGGGGCAAGCGCGCGGTGTCCAGCCCGACGCTCCAGCTTGGCGGCGGCGGCACCTATGACGACGGGCACCTGTTCGGCAGCATCGCGGGCAAATATGTCGGTCGCCAATATGCGACATTTACGAACGACGAGAGTATAAAGGGTTATGCGACGCTGGACCTGTCGATCGGTGTCCATCTGGCTGACTGGCTGGACGGCAAGCGCACCGATCTGCGGCTGAACGGGATCAACGTCACCGATCCGCATATCCTGGCGGGCGTGCAGGCCGTCACGACCAATGCGCGCGATACGGTCGGGCGCGGCGGCACGGTCATCACGGGCAATGCGCCGTCCTATTACATCGGCGGCGGCGCGGCTGTCGTCGCCACCCTGTCCCGCGCCTTCTGATCATGGGCGGGTCGGGCGATCCTGCCGGCACGCACCGTGTCCACGGCATGGGGTTGGCGATGGAGGAGCCGGTCTGGCCTGCCATCACGCCTGACGAAGCGGCGGCAGCGCTCGACTGTTTTCCGGGGGCGGGGACGATCGAAGCGTTGCGCTGGCACTCGCCGCGGCCCTTTTCCGCGGCCACCCTGATCCAGTCGAGCGGCGGCGCATTCCTGCTGAAACGGCATGACCGCCGGGTGCGCGGCGTTGCCGGGTTGGCGGAGGAGCACGGCTTCATCGCCCATCTCGCGGCAGGCGGAATGCCCGTGCCCGAGCTGTGGCGAACGCAAGAGGAGGCGAGCGCGGTCACGCTGGGGGCGTGGACCTATGAATTGCACGGCCGGGCGGCCGGGGAGGATCTGTATCGGGATTGCCAGTCCTGGACGCCGTTCCGATCCCATGACCATGCGCGGGCGGCGGGGCGGGCGCTCGCGCAACTGCACCGCGCGTCGTCCGGCTATGCCGCGCCGACGCGAAAAGTGCAGCCCTTGATCGCCAGCTTCACCATCCTGCCCGCGACCGATCCGATGCCGGCGGCCGAAGCCTATGTCCGCGCGCGCCCCGCATTGTCGGGGTTTCTGGCCGATCGGCCATGGCGTCGGCAACTGGCCGCGCTGTTCGCCGCATCGGGCAACGGGCTTGCGCGGGTCCTGGCCGGTCAGAAGCCGCTATGGACGCATAATGACTGGCATCCCTCCAATCTGCTCTGGGCAAAGGACGGCACGGTCGAGACCGTGTTCGATTTCGGCCTGGCCGACCGGACCTGCGCGGTGCACGATCTGGCGACCGCGATCGAGCGGACCGCCTTTGCCTGGCTGGCCTTGGGGGAAGGGCGGGACGATCGTATTGCCGACCCAGGGGCCGCGCTGGCGCTGATCGCGGGCTATGAAATGGTCGGCCCCATGGACGCGGCCATGATGGAGGCGGTCGTCCGACTACTGCCGCTGGTGCATATCGAATTTGCCTTGTCCGAGATCGACTATTTCGCCGGGATAGCCGGAGATCCGGACGCGGCGCAGTTGGCCTGGGAGGGGTATCTGCTGGGCCATGCCGACTGGTTCCGGTCGGTGGCGGGACAGGACTTCCTTGCGCGGTTGCGCGCGGGGCAGGGGGTGTAATGTCGGGACTGGAAATCGCAGCGGTCGCGATCAGCTTCCTCGCGATCTGGCTGACGGCACGGCGGAACATGTTCTGCTGGCCGCTGAACCTCGTCGCCTGTGCGCTCTACTTCAAGCTGTTCCTCGACGTGCGGCTCTATGCCGACATGGCGTTGCAGGCGGTGTTCGGCCTCGGCATCCTCTATGGCTGGATCGTCTGGAGCCGCGGCAGGGCGGACAGCGGCACCGTCGTCGTGATGCCGCTGTCCCGCCGAAAGGCACTGGCGGGGCTGGGCCTGGGCGCGCTGGGGGCATTGGCGATCGGGTGGTTCACCAGCCGCCATACCGATGCGGCGCTGCCCTGGCTGGACGCCACGCTGAGCAGCTTCAGCCTGGTCGCGCAATATTGGACGGCGCGGCGGCACCGCGAGAATTGGCTGCTCTGGATCGCGGTCGATATCGTCTATGTCGCGATGTTCGTGTTCAAGGGGCTGATGCCGACCGCCGGGCTCTATGCGGTGATGATCGGGCTGGCGATCATGGGCTATCGCGATTGGCGGCGGACGGAACGCGCGCCTTCAAGCGGCTGATCGGTTGCCGGTCGGGCCAGCGGGTGCAACAACGATCCCCACACAGGAAGGGGATCCAAGATGATGATTTCGATCAGGAAAATGGCAATCGTCCGGGCGTCGGCGCTGATCGCCGGAGCCATTTTGCCAATCGGGGCGATAGCGCAAACCGATCTGGCGAGCGCGGCGGAGATTCGCGGGCAGGTGGCGGCGATGCTGGCAGATATGAAGCCGGGCCAGGGCTTTGCATGGCGTCCACTGCTCCGCGACGGACAGCGCGTCGTCGCGATCGAAATCTGGAAAAAACCGGGTCGACCCGCCGTCCATCCGGCGGAGGCGGAATATGCCGTCGTGCTGGAAGGCGCGGGAACGCTGGTTTCGGGCGGCACCCTGGTCGCGCCGGTCACGCGCCGCGCCGATCTGGTGGAGGGTGACCGCATCCAAGGCGGCACGACGCGCCCGCTGCGTCCCGGCGACGTTCTGCTCCTGCCCGCCGGCGTGCCCCATGAGTTCGGGATAACCGGCGATCGCCTCGTGCTTCTCGGCACCAAGCTGGCGGTCAATTAAACGGAACCGCGCCTGGGTCGCCATCCGGTCTGGGCGGCACCGACCTAACGGGCTAATCGGCGCAGCGCGACGTATCGATGGACGCTTGCGGGCTCCACGGCGGTCAGGAACAGCGCGGCGCGCGCTTTTGCCAAGGCAGGGTCGCGCATGACGGTATCGAGTGCACGGCGCAGGGCCGTGACGACCGATGGAGGCGTCGCCCATGCCGTGACGAAGGGCAGGTTCGGCGCAAGCGGCGTCATCGCCAGCTCACGCAGTCCGGCCAGCGCGCTCGGCTCGTCCCGTGCGATCACGGCATGGGTCACTGCATCGATCGCTGCGATATCGGCCCGCCCGCTCGCCACCGCGTCGATGCTCGCGCGGTGCGACCCGGTCGTGATGGTCGCGCCGAAAAAGTCATCGGGCGGTGCCACCTGCGCCACGGCCGCCCGGAGCAGATTGGCGCCGGTGTTGGACAGGGGCGCGTTGATCGCCACCGTTCGACCGACAAATGCCGCCAGCGTGGCCGCCGGATCGTCGGCGCGGACAAGGATGCGGCTGAAATGACGGCCCGGCGGGCAGTTTGGCACCGCATAATGCGGGACCGCGACTACGCGCAGCGCCAGTTCGGTATCGGCAACGAGCGGATAGCCGCAGCATTGCGCAAACAGCAGCGCAGGGTCGCGCCAGATCGCTTCGACCGATCGACCGCGATCAAGGGCTGGGGGAGCAGCGATGCCCTGCCGCCGCAAATGCTCGGCGATCGCCGCCCAGAGCGCATCATTGGCGGCACGCTGGCCCGGATGGTCGTACATGCCGAGCGAGGCGACGAAAGGGGCCGTCATCGCCCGCCACGATCGGGATGAACCAGCGTGTCGTGCGGCGTAAGCGCAAACCGGCGGACGATCTCGGCATAGCTGCGATGGGCCCGCCCCGCCTGCTGGGAAAGCCGGGCATGGTGATGCCGCTGGTGCGCCGGCAGGCGATACCAAGCCAGATCGGGGCGGTCGTGATGCGCCGTGTGCAGATGATTGTTCAGATACAACAGCCCGAGCGGCCCGGCATGTTCGACCGTCGCGGCGCGGCTAGGTCCTGGCAGGTCGGCGCGGTGCTCGGCAAAGGACCGCAGCAACGTCAGCGAGAGGCCAGGATATACCACCAGCAGGACATAGCGCAGCACCCCGAACCCCGTCCATTCGAGCCACGCGACAAGCGGCACGACCAGCGCCAGATGTGGAAGCCAGTCACGCAGGACCCGTCCGGGCGAGCGATGCAGCCGCCGCCATTCATCGACGGCCAGCAGGGCGACCGCAATCGGCGGGCCGATCAGCAATCGCCCGAGCAAGGTCGACTGGGCCTTCGCCGCGATATGGCGTGGCCCACGCCCCGTCGCGACATAGCGCGACTCCGGGTCTTCGAGCGGATCGGTGATGTGGGAGCTCCGGTGATGGGCCATATGACTGTCGCGATAGAGGCCATAGGGTAGCCAGAGCGACAGAGGCACCGCGCCGATCGCCATGTTCACGGCATGCCAGCGCGTCGGATGGCCATGGATCGTCTCGTGCTGGAGCGAGCCGTGCCAGGCGATCAGCCAGCCGCCCGCCATGACGATCAGCGGGATCGGCAGTGCCGCATGCCAGAAGGTGAGTGCCAGCCATCCGGCATAGATCGGCGCGGCGACCAGCATGGTCGGCCATTCGATCGTCTCGCTTGCCCGGCTCATAGGGCTTGCTCACGTGCGAGCAGGTGGCGCAGCGCAGCGCTGTCGCGGTCCGGACCGTGGCATGATCCGAGGCGGTCTATCGACGCGATCCGGAGGAAGTCGGCAACAGGGGCGCCCAGCCAGATCGTCATCGCGAATCTCCTTCGATGGAGATCATCTATCAATTCGATAGGAATTAAACCCTAGCAAAAGTCTGGTGGGCCATAGCTTCGCTTGCCGGTCATGGCGGACTGTCTGGCAAATATCACGCGAGGACGGCAAAGCCGCTGTCGCCAAGATGACATGAACGCCGGGTAGCGGCGGTGGCTCCAGCGGCAACAGCGAGCAAGTTTCCAGCTTTTCCATGACTCTCACGCCGCCTAGCCCGAACCCGACGATCGCGGCCGAGGGGCGGATGATCGCCTATTCGTCCGGTAATTTCGGCAAGGCGCTGGTGTTCGGCGGGGCGGACCTGACGATCCTCTACTTCCTGACCGATGTGTTGGGGCTGAGCGGGTCGAAGGCGGCGGCCATGCTGCTGTTCGCGGCACTGGGGGATCTGGTCTTCGACCTGCTGGCGGCGCGGCTCGTCCTGTATTGCCGCGCGGCGGGTCGGGGCTATCGCTGGACGGTGGCCGTCGCGGCGCTGCCATGCGGGATCGCCTTTGCGCTGATCTATGCGATGCCCGCCCTGGGCGTGCAGCGAATAGGGGTGCTGGCGATCGCCATCCTCGTCTTTCGCAGCGCCTATGCGGTGGTCGACGTGCCGCATAATGCGTTGATGGCGCAGGTCAGTCGCGACAGCCGTGCGCGCGGGCGGGTGTCGGGATACCGCCTGTTCTTCAGCACCGCGAGCGCGCTGGTCGTCGCGACCCTTTTGACGCCGATGGTGCAGCAGGCGGGGCGGACGCGGCATTTCGATGCCTTGGCGGGGACGGGGATCGCGGTCGGCTTTGCGTTCGCGCTGACCATGGTGCTGTGCGCATGGGCGTCGGGCGGGCGGGACGGCCATGCCGGGCGCAGCGCATTGCGCGGAGACGGCATCGGCGTTCCGCTGCGCGACCCGATGGTCCTCGGCATGGCGGCGCTGGCGCTGCTCACCGGCTTTGCCATGCCATGCTTCGGTCGGATGCTGATCTACCTGGGAAGCTATGTCGCTGCCGGGCCTGCTGCGGTAACGTTGTTGCTGACTGCCTTGACCGTGGGGCAGTTCGGCGGCGTGCTGACCTGGACGGCCCTTGGCCAGCGTTTCGGCAAGGCACGGCTGCTGCGGGCCGGACATGCGGTCAGCGCGCTGGGGTTGATGCTCTTCGCGGCCTGCCTCGACTGGCCGGCGGGCCAGATCGCCTGCGCCGCCCTTATCGGCTTCGGCTTCGCCAGCGTCTTCATGCTGCCCTGGGGGCTGCTGGCGGATGCCGTGGACGTCGTCGAGTGGCGGCACGGGCGGCGCTTCGAAACCGGCCTGTTCGCCTTCTACCTCGTGCTGGTGAAGGCTAGCGGGGCGGCGTCGACCGCCATGATCGGCGGGGTGCTGAACCTGCTTGGTTATGTACCCGGCGTTCCCCAGGCCCAGGGGGTGCGCGTCGGCATGGTGACGCTGGGGCTCGGTGTGCCGCTCGCCGGGGCATTGCTGGCGATGCTGCTCCTGCGTCGCTTCACGCTCGACCATGGCCGCCATGCCAGCCTGCTGCGCGCCCTGACGCGGCGTCAGGGCGTGGCCGAGCCAGTCTCCGGATTGAAGCGCGGATTGGTGAAATCCAGGGGCGACGGCGTTACCTTGGCGGGTGGCGAAGCGCTCTCCGCCCAGGCGCGGCAGAGCATGTCGCGCAGCATCGCCGCTCCCGCCGCCGTCCGCTCATAGACCAGCGCACGCACGTCCGGGTCGGCGGTGTTGCGAAAGCCGTCGCGCTTCTCGAGCCGGTACACCGTCTCCATCCGATCGCCCGACTGGTTTAGGAAACGGAGCACGGCGTCGAACATGTCGCCGTCCCGGTGCGCGAGGGGGCCGATCCGTGGCATGATATCCGCCGGGGTAAGGCCGATGGCGTCGACGAAGCCGCTCTCGAACCGGCCATGGATGCTGCGGTCGCGGGTATAGCCATTCGGATTGGGACCGCGCCAGCCATCGGAGTTGACCGAATCGTGCAGCGGTTGCGACCCGTCGCCGATATAGTGGCCCAGCCGGATCGCCTGGAATGCGCAATGCTGCTCAGGCACCGAGCCATCGACGCCCCGCGCCTGCGCCGACCGGACCGCGCGCATACACACTATCAGCCGATCATACGCCTCCATCGCGGCATAGGGCAGGGTGCCGGTCCAGCGCACATTGGTCCGCGCGGCGGTCGCGGGATCGCTGTCCTTGATGACCTCATACCGTTTGTAGAGGGCGAGGATGAATTCGTATCGCGAACGGGGGATGGGCTTCAGGAACGCGAACTGCTCGCGGAACCAGCCGTGATTGGGGTCCTCCTCGATCTTGGAAAAACCCTCCGCATCGCCGCGCCAGGTGTCGGGGAGCGCGGCGGAGGCGGCGATGTAATCGGCATGACGGCGCAGGAAGACCGGGCCGTCGGCGGGGATGGCCGCGATCGCCGCCCGGTCGATCACGGCATGGGCCGTCCCGCCCCAGGCCTGGGCGGCGGCGGGGCATAGGATGATGGCGGCGGCCAGGATGAAACGACGCATGCCGGGTCCTTTCGTTAGGGGGCTCAAGGGTCGAGGGGATCGCGCGGATCGACCCGATCGGACGAGCGTGACGGGCGGAAGACCAGCTCGGTCGGCGAGACGCGGCGGACGACCCGGCCGGGCTGATAGCCCAGCTCCGCCATGTTGCGTTCGGCGAAGCTGGCGTTTTCGATATAGCTGCTCTGCACCGGGTTGCAGACGATCAGCGTCTCGGCATCGCCGGGCATGCCGAACCGCGCGAGCAATCGGCTGGCGTTGCGTAGGTTGGTGGTGGTGTGGCGGGCATAGGGCTCGCCGATGATCGCCTCGGCCGGAATGCCGTACCGTTCGATCAGGGCCTTGCGCATCTCGTCCGCTTCGGTGAACGGCGTCGCGCGCGGATGGGCGCGTCCACCGCTGACCAGGATGAAGGCGATGTCCCCTTGCGCAAAGCGGCGGGCGGCGAGGCGGAGATGGTATTTGCCGAACGGGCTCAGCGGCTCGCCCTCGATCTCGGGGCCGACGCCGGTGACGATCATCGCGCCGTAGCGGTAGCGCCGCCAGTCCAGCCCGCTGGCGCGCGCGGCCGCCGCCGCATTCGCGCCGCCAGTCGGCGGTTCATGGCCGATCGCATCGGTCCGGTCGCTGACGTCGAGCAGGGCCAGGGCATAGTCGATGCTGGGATCTAAACCCTGTACCGACCCGGTTCGGGGTGTCGCGGCAAGCCAGTCGGCGGCCTGGAGGCGCGACTGCCGATCCTGCGGTGATAGCGTGCCGGGCCCGTCGATCGCGGTCGTGGGCACGCCGTCCAGTGCATAGGTACGCACGATCATGTTGATGCCCGCAATCTCACGGTCGGCCTGCGCCGCGGGACCGTCATCGGCGACGGGGAGCGTCGTTTCACCCGCGACCGCCCGGCGAAACACCTCGGCCTCCTGCGGGCTCCAGAGCATCGCCTGGGCCCGGCAGGTGGGGTCGGTGCCGCAACTCGCCCGGCGGTTTTTCCGGGCGGTCAGGACATGCTTCATTTCTGGGTTCCCGGACATCCGCGCGATGACCGCCGGATCATGTCCGGCGGCGTCGAGCATCGGGAACAGGCGGGCGGACAGGGCGGCCATCACCCGGTCCGGCACGTCCTGCGCCAGCGCCGGGGCGGCGAGCGCCGTCAGCGCCAGCACGGCGGCGGATGCCATGGTCCGCATCACCAGCTGCGGCTGGCGATAAGGCGGAAGTTGCGTCCGAACAGCGGGCGGCCATAGATCGCCTCGGACGTGCCCTGACCGGCGAACTGGTCGGTGCGGGTATTGCCCTCGGTCAGGCCATGCGCGTTGAACAGATTGTCGCCGACGACCTGCAGGCGCCACGCGCCCCAGTCGAGCGCCGCGCCCGCGCCCACCGTCTGATATCCCGGCATCGCGGTGCGGTTGAACAGGTCGACATAGCGGCGGCCGACCCATTCGAACCGTCCGAACACCGACAGCCGCTGCTCACCCAGGTCGAAGTCGACGCTGGGGCGCAGATTGGCGAAGAACTTCGCCTCGCGGATGATCTGGTTGCCGTTCACCGCGCGCGGGTCGGCGCCCGATGTGTTCTGAAGATTGGCATATTCGGGGTCCTGCCAGGTGATCGACCCGTCGAGTGAGAACCAGCGGACCGGTGCGACGCGACCGTCGACTTCGATACCCGTTACCGAAGCCTCGCCGATGAACGGCAGCGTCTGGTCGTTGCGGCCGGTCACCGGGTTGAATGCCGCGAACGAAGCGTTGAACGGATTGAACTTCGTATAGAAGCCCGTCGCATAGAGATAATGCGGGCCGAAGCTGGCCTTCAGGCCGACCTCATACTGGCGCGCCTTGGTCTTGACGATCGCCGGGTTGATGCTGGTCACCACGCCGAGCTGGGGCGGTACTTCGAGGTTGGAGATGCGGCCATAGGCACCGAAATGGCTGGTCAGGTCATAGTTGACCCCCACCGTCCAGTTGGTCGCATCGGGCTTCAACCGCTGGTCGAGGACCTGCCCGGTAAAGGCGCGGGTGCTGTCATCGGCCAGCGTCGTCGCGTCACCCAGGTTCGCCTGCGTCGTCGGCGAGGCAAAACCCTTGTAGCTGTACCGCTCGGTGCGGATGCCCGCATCGACGCGCAGGCCGCGCGTGATGTCCCAGGTGTCGTTGGCGTAGAAGGCGATCATCTGCGCATCGCCCGCACCCTTGTTGAGCGTGGTGGTATAGCGGAGCACGCCGTTCTGGGTCACCGAACCCAGCACCTGCCCGGTCGCCGAATAGGCGACGAGGTCGAGCGTGCGCGGCTGGCTGCGCACCTCGATCAGCATGTCTTGATAGGCCTGGAGCAGCGTATTGCCGTAGAACGCGCTGTAGACGCCGACGCGCACGTCATGATCGCCAAGGCCGGTCGTGAACTGGCGGGTGACGCTGACGTCGCCCTGCACCGAATAGAAATCCGATTCCGATGCGCGATATTGGCCCGACATGACCAGGCCCGACGCCGTCGAGGGATCATAGACCGATGCGCCGTTGGTGCCAGCAAAGGCATAGCCGAGGCGTGCGACATTGGCGCCGAAGGCATTGCGCGCGGCGGTCAGGTAACTGGCGGCGAAGCTGTTGGCGTCCGCCGGGTTCGTTGTCGAATAAAAGGCGTCGAAGCTCGACTTGCCCTTGGTCCCGCCGAACTTGGCGGACACCTTCCAACCGTCGAAATCCGCTTCATAATCCACCGCTGCGTTGAACAGGCGCATGTGGCGGCCATTGGACAGGTCGCGCTGCATGCCCTGCAACACGCCCGCGCCATCACGATATTTGATGTTGACGTTGCGCAGCGACGGCGAATTCAGCGTGCCGGCGAAGTAATCGATATAGGGATTGAGCGACACGGTGGGATTGCGCGGATCCGCAATCGGGATCGGCAGGTAGAAGACATTGTGGTCGTTCACATATTCGGCCGAAACCTTGACGAAGCCGTTGTCCAGATCGTGCTTCAGGTTGGCGCGGATCTGCCCGCCCTTGTCGCTGGGGAAGCCGCCATAGCGATAGCCGTCATGCTGGCGCAGGAAGCCGCCGACCGCGAAATAGGTGTTGTCGCCGATCGGCCCCGACTGCATCGCATCGAGCCGGTAGAGGCCGGTGTCGCCGAGCGTCAGCTGCGCCTTGCCGCGCGCGACCGGGCCGCCCGACACGGTGATGTTGTTGGCGATTGCCGCCGCGCTGCTGGCATAGATCGGTGCCGGGCCACCGCGTACGATTTCGACCCGCTCGGTCATCAGGTCGTACCGGTTCATGCCTTCGCCGGAGTTGAAGAACACGCCGTCGATCTCGTGATAGAGCGGCAGGCCGTCCTGCTGGAAGATCAGATAGCCGCGGTCGGTGGGGATACCGCGCACACGGGTGATGTTCTGCACCTCGCCGCCGGTCGCCTCGACCTGGATACCCGGCACGGTGCCGAGCAGATCGGCAAAGCTCTTCGGCGCGATCTTCTGCACATCGGCCTGCGACAGCGAGTTGACGGCATAGGACACGTCGAAGCGGCGCTGTGCCCGGGCCGAGCCGGTGACGATGATGTCGGTTCCGCCATTGTCGGCAGTCTGTGCGGGGTCGGTTGCAGGCGTGGCGGGGGCGCTGGGGGCGGCTGTGCCGGTCGTGGTCGGCCTGGCTGTCTGTGCGTGGACGGGAGCCGCCAGGATGGAAAGCGCGGCCAGTGCCGTACCGGCGGCGAGATGATGCCGTGTCATGAAGTCTGTCCCCCTGAATGTCGTTCGATCGACGGGGCGGATGGGCGGCTGATGTGACGGATTTAATTATTTCTATGAAAATTAATCGCGTTCCGGGTCGTCAGGGGGTACCGGTCGGGCCGCATGAAATACCCCGCGCTCAGCCTGTTGGACGAAGAGAAGCGCCTGCTCTGGCAGTTGCGGACGCATGGCGCGCAGCCGCGCTCGACCCTGGCGGCGGCGCTGCAGATCAGCAATAGCGCCGCAACCCGGCTGACCAAGTCGCTGATCGGGCAGGGTCTGATCGAGGAGATGACGTCGGAGGCTCCGCCGGGGCGCGGCCGGCCGACGGTGCCGCTGCGGATCTCGGCGGCGGGGGGCTATGCCTTTGGCCTGGCGCTTTATGCCGGGATATTGGAGATCGCGGTCGTCGATTATGCCGGTGGCGTCATCGCACTCACCTCCGAGACGATCGAACTGACCGATCCGGCGGGCTTTGCGCGCCATGTCGACCGGCGCATCCATGACCTGACGCTCGAACATCGCCTGCTGGGGCGACGCCTCTACGGCGTGGGTTTCAGCGCACCCGGACCGGCCCTGTCGCGCGACGGCAATCGCTGGAGCATCGTCCGCAACCTGCCGGGATGGAAGAACGCGCCGTTGCGCGAAATCTTCGAGCAGACGCTGCAACTGCCGATCTGGATCGAGAATGATGCGACCGCGGCGGCGCTGGCGGAATATTATCTGGGCGGGCTGATCGGGCGCTGTACCACGGCGATCGTGATCCTGCTCGGCCACGGCATCGGCGCTGGCATCATCCACGAAGGACGGCTGATGCGTGGCGAGGCGGGCGGTGCGGGAGAGATCGGCATGTTCTATCCCGGCGACCGGCCCCGCCCGACGACGCTGGACCTCATCGCGACGCTGCGCGCGGCCGGATGCGGCGTGGAGTCCCTCGCCAATTTCGCCGGGACCATTGCCGGATATCAAGCGGTCATCGACCGCTGGCTGGACCGCGCCGCCGATCAGCTGGTGGCGACGATCAACTCGGCGATCGCCTGGCTCGAACCGGGTGCGATCCGGCTGATGAGCCCCTTGCCCGCGGCGATCATGCAGGGCCTGGCCGAGCGGCTGAACCGCCGCGACATCATCTGGGGAGAGCATGGCATCGAGAGCGATGTCGGGCACCGTGCCGTCACGATCTCGCGGCTAGGCGGCGCGGGCGCGGCCCTGGGGGCGGCATTGTTGCCGATCCACGCGGCGATCACGCGGAGTTGATGCCGAACACGTTCCAGCCGTCCGCTACGGGCTGGGGGACGACGAGGATTGTCGGTCTTCACGCGTGATTCTCCGCGTCTCCGTCCGGAAGCCGATCGTCATCAATCTGGGTCTCTCGCGACTGGCGTGCTAGGGGCGGTGCCATGTCGAAATCCAACAGCACGACCGGCAGCGTCGATGTCGATGGCGTCACCTATGACTGGCGCCTCCAGCGGGAACCCCATTTGTCCGATGACGAAGGGTGGCGGGGCATGGCGATCGCGGTGTCCCAGCGCGACGCCAAGCGTGAGGCGTGGGTGGAGTTTCCAGCGCCCAAGCGCCTGTTGAAGGGGTTGCCGCGCGGGCGGCTCCAGCTCGACGATGCGACGATATCGCGCTGCATCCGCTCGGCATTGTCGGCCGGTTGGGAGCCTTTGTCGCGGGGCAAGCCCGTTGCCTTCATGGTCGATGCCGAGGGCAACTGACGCACCGCCAGGTGGGGGCCGCCTTGCCAAGGCCGGTGTTCGGAGCCAGTCTGCCCCCACGATGGAACGCGCCAACACCTCCGACGACTATGCGCGCGGCCGTCGCGACGGCCTGCGGCTCGCTTTGTCGATCCTGGAAGCGGAAGAGGCCAAGTGGGAGGTACTGCTGGGCGAGAGCACGTCCTGGCGGACCAATGCGACCCGCCTGATCCGCCACAAGGCGTATCAGGTGGCGCGCAAGCGGGTGCAGACGGCGCTGAACCGGCTGCTGCCCAAGGGCGAAGAGGCGATGCCGGTCGAGATCGCCACGATGATCGAACGCGCCGGGCTGTAGGGACGGGGCGGGACGCGGCCGCCCGAGCCCTGGTATGCCCAATGCCAAGGGCGGCATGGACCGTTCGCGCGGACCAGCCGTTTCGCCCTGATGGCCAATGCGCAGGACATCTCCACCCCGGACCGTGCCGACTGGCTGCCCAGGCGATTGCTGGTCACGCGGTCGGCCTTGGGTTTCGCGCATGGACGCTTGATCGTCGAGCGCGCCGCCGCACGCGGCGTCGAGGTGGTGGCGTTGCCCGGCGATCGCCTGGCGCTCGACCTGCCCGACGATCCCCGCCGGGCCTATGTCGCCGCCAAGTCGACGCTGGCGGTCGTCGTCGCGCCGCCGTCGAAACGACGGCTTCAACCGATCGCGCCCAGTGCGGATTGGCGGGTCGACCTGGCCGAGGGATGCCCGGCGCATTGCAGTTACTGCTATCTGGCGGGGTCGCTGAAGGGGCCACCGATTACACGGGTCTATGCCAATCTCGACGAGATACTGGCGGGCCTGCCATCCTATCTCGGCACGGGCGCGGTGACGTCGCGCAACCGGGCGCGCCGCCACGAGGGAACGACGTTCGAGGCGTCGTGCTACACCGATCCCCTGGCGCTCGAGCCTCTGACCGGTTCGCTATCGGCGATGGTCGCGTGGTTCGGACAATGGGAAGCGCCGGTGCAGTTGCGGTTCACCACCAAGTTCGCGCAGGTCGCGCCGCTGCTGGACATCGCGCATCACGGGCGGACCCGGATGCGCGCCTCGATCAACCCTTCCCGGTTCGCGCGCTTCGAGGGCGGGACGGCACCAGTCGCCGCGCGGCTGGCGGCGTTGCGGCGGATGGCTATGGCCGGGTATCCCATCGGCCTGACCATCGCGCCGATCATCGCGGCGACGGGATGGCGTTCGGCCTATGCCACGCTGCTGGACGAGGCGGCGGCGGCGCTGGGCGGGGTGCCGGGGCTCGACCTGACGATCGAGCTCATCACGCATCGCTTCACGCCGGGGTCGAAGGCGGTGCTGGACAGCTGGTATCCGGGATCGTCGCTCGACATGGGAATGGAGAGGCGCACGACCAAACGGACCAAGTTCGGCTCGGAAAAACAGGTCTATGACGCAGCGACGATGCGGGACCTGCGCGGTTTCTTCGAGGAGCGGATCGCGACGGTCCTGCCGTCCGCGCAGATACTATACTGGACATGACGATATTCTTCACCGCCGACACCCATTTCGGCGATCACCGGACCATCAACATTCAGAAGCGTCCGTTCGCCAGCGTGGTGGAGATGGACGCGGTGTTGATCGAACGCTGGAACGCGACGGTCGCGCCGGATGACGAGGTATGGCATCTTGGCGATGTCGCGCGGCGGGCAGGCGACGTTCCAGCCTTGCTCCAACAGCTCAATGGCATCAAGCATCTCCTGCGTGGCAACAACGATCCGGACGCCACGGTCGCTGCCACGGGCTGGGCGACGGTGCAGGACTACGCCGAGATCACGCTGGAGGATCGCCGTCTGATCCTGTGCCATTATCCGTTCCGCAGCTGGAACGGCCAGCACAAGGGAGCGATCAATCTTCATGGGCACAGCCATGGTCGCCTGAAACCCATGCCGCGCCAGTTCGACGTTGGCGTCGATGTTCATGGCTTCGCGCCGGTTCGGCTGGGCGAGCTGGTCGCCTCCGCCTGAAGCGGGTCAGGGGGCGGCTGGCGTCGCCTCTTCGCTTGCCTCCGCCAGGGCGGTTGCCGCATCGCGCAGCCTCTGCCAGACGCTGCGCTCCTCGCGGGCATCGGCCAGCGCGCGGTGGGCCGGGGCATTGTCCTTGGTCGCATTGGCTTGGGCCATCAGATCCTTTACGATGGCCTCCAGCCGATCCGGCGGAACGACGCCGCGCAGGATCCCCTCGGCCGTTTCACGCAGCGCGATATCGGTGTCTTTCAGGTGTAACGTATGGCGCGGAAGACCCGCCGCGCGGAGCAAGGCGCTCAGCCACTTGCCGTCCCAGGACGGTGCGCTGGCGAATAGCGAATGGCCGGTCAATTGCTCGACCATCCGTGCCGCGACGACATCATGCGCAACGCCCTCACGGATCAGGGTTTCGCGTGCGATGCCGTGGATTCGCTCGGCATCCGGGTTCCAGTCGGTCCAGTCGGGGGCGGGCGCGATCAGATGGCTCTCCGAACGCGCATCCTCGAACACCCACGCCACCTCGATCGGATAGCTCCTGTCGGCCAGCGACGAGGCCTCGAAATCGAGAAAGACGTTCACGGCCGATCCTCCTGATGCGCGTACCAATCGGCATAGTCGGTGTTGCGCGCCATATGCCGGTTGAGATCGGGCGCGCCGTCCGTCCACCAGACCGGCCCCCGTTCCCCCAGCGCCGTCTTGGCGGCGTTCACGCCGTCCCGGGCCCGGCGAAGGCCTGCTGCGTCATCGGTCTTCAAAGCAGCATGGACGGCGCGGCGCGCCTGCATCAGTTCGTCGACCAGCCTTTGACGCACATCGGGGCCGAGCGCCGGATTGCTCCTGCGCCACAGGCGACCGCGCACGACGATGTATCGGCCATCGGGGGTCGTCAGCGGTCCGCGCAACCTTGCCGTATCTCGAGGAACCACGCCTTGCACCTCCTGCCGAACACAGGACGCTTTGCCATCGTGGTCGTTCCTTTCGACCGGAGCCCTGGCTCAGGGCTCCAGGCCCAGCGCCTCGCGGTCGGCGGTGGCTGCCGCCAGTTCGGCACGCGCCCC
This sequence comes from Sphingomonas flavida, assembly GCF_036663655.1. Lineage (NCBI taxonomy): Bacteria > Pseudomonadati > Pseudomonadota > Alphaproteobacteria > Sphingomonadales > Sphingomonadaceae > Sphingomonas > Sphingomonas flavida. The sequence continues at coordinate 435,006 of NZ_JAXOJH010000001.1, read as the reverse complement.
GGCGATCCGGGCCTGCGCATCGATCAGGCGCACCCGCGCGTCGTTCGCGGTTTCCTCGCGCTGATTGACCAGGAAGAAGTCGCTCGAACCCAGTTCGAACCGCCGCCGTTCGGCCACGGCCAGCCGCTCGGCAAGCTGGCGCTCCTGCTCGGCGATCATGGCCAGCTTTTCAGCAGCGCCGACGCCGATCGTAATGCCTTCGACCTCGACGGTGATCTGGTCGCGCAGGAACCGGCTGCGTGCCGCCAGCGCATCCATCTCGGCGCGTGCTTCAGCGACGCGGCCCTTGGCGGCCCGGTTCTGCAACGGCAGCGAGAAACGGAAACCCACCGCAGCTTCCAGTGGCGTGCGCGTCAGGCCGCCCAGGCCCACCGGGCCGACATCCTTGCCCATCTCGCCCCGCAAATCCAGGCGAGGTCGCAGGTCGTTCTGCGCCAGCGCCAGCCGTGCCGAGCCCTGGTCGATCCGTGCCAACAGCATCTGGAGATCGGGCCGTCGCCGCTCGAAATCGCCGCGCGCGGAGGCCGCCACTCCCACCAGCGCGCCAGCATCGACGGGCAGGCGCTCGGGCGTCACCAGCACTGGCTCGCCAGCGGCATCGCGGTAATAGAGCGACAGGGCATTGGCCGCCGCCTGAAAATCTCCCTCGGCCCGGACGACCAGCGCGCGGCGGCGGACCAGGTTCTGGTCGTTTTCCGCCAGCAGGATATCGGGCCGGGCGCCCAGCTGAACCTGCCGCGCCAGCCCGCTTCGCCGACTTTCCGACAGTTGCAGCAGGTCGCGATAGGCGCGCAGGCGCAGACCCGCCGCGACCCAGTTCTGATAGGCGTCGATCGCGCGCCGCTGCACACCGATCGCGACCGCCTGGCGTTCGAACTGGGCAATGTCGATGTCACCGGCCGCCAGCGTACGGCGGGTGCGGCGTTCGTCGATCAGCCGGTCGCGGAGCAGCGAATAGAGCGCGCCGACCTTCACCTCGCCCAGGCGGTTGGTGTAATTCTCATCCTCATACACCGGAAAGCCGCCGCGGCTGACGCGGTAGCCGCCATAGAGATAGCCGCCATTGTCGGTCAGCGGCCGGGTGGCGCGGGCGGAGGCGACGGTCCCGTCATAATAGCCCAGTGCGCGCGACCGGCCATCGGCCTCGAACACAGTATCGAATGCGCCGCTGGCCGTGACGGCACGCCCCTCGGCCGCGCGGACCTTGGCGAGCGCCTCGACGATCTGCGGGGCGGCGCGAGCCGAGGATTGCAGCACCTCGTCCAGCGTCAGTGGCGCCGAACTCGGGACGGCGACGGGTGCGGGCGCGGGATTGGCGCGAATATGCTGACCCAGGGCAGGGGCGGCAAGCATTGGCGCCAGGGCCAGCACGGAGGCGGTGAGGGCGATACGGATCATTTCGGCTTGCCTGCCTTGGCCGCGATCTTCTTGTCGTCGTCCTTCGCGCCCGCGTCCTTGCCATCCTTGTCGGTCTTGGTCTGGCCGAATTCCAGCGGGAAGTCGTTCAGCTGCCGCCAGAGCTCGTAGCCGACGGTCACGGTCTCACCCTGGACCCAACCCTGTACCTTGCCGCCCAGCCGGACGAAGCGGCGTTCGGGCCAGGCGGGCTTGCCGGGCATGGGTTCGACCAGGATGCGGAACAGCCCCTGCGCATTGGCATTGGGGTCGATCGTGCGGACGCGACCATCGAAGAAGCCATAGGCGATCGAGGGCCAGCCGCTGAACTGGATCGCGGGCCATCCCTCGAACTCCAGCCGGACGCGGCGGCCGGGCCGCAACAAGGGCACGTCGCGACCGTCGATCATCAGCTCGACCGCGCGCTGAACCTGTTCGGGCGCGACGACCGCCAGCACCGTTCCGGCAGAAACCAGCGCACCCCCGGCGGTTGCCGTCAGGTTCTGGATCCGCCCGGCGCGCGGTGCCTGCACCAGCTGCGCCGACTGGCGGTTCAGTTGCACCTCAATCCGGTTCAGCTTGGCCCGCGATTCCGCCAGCTTGGCGCCGGAGTCCGCGACCTTGATCTGCGCCTGTTCGAAGTCGCGGCGCGAGGCCAGTCCTTCGGAGAAGAGCTGGCGGGTGCGGTTGACGTCGATCTGCGCCACCGCCCGCGATTGCTGAACGGAGGTGATTTCGGCCATCACCTGCGCGCGTTCGGCGGCCAGGCGCGACAGAAGATTGGGGTCCAGGTCGACGATGCGCGCGATGGGATCGCCGCGGTTCACGTGCTGGCCGTCATGCACATACCAGCGCTCGACCCGACCGGGCACCAGCGCGGTCACCTCCTGCGCGCGGTCCTCGGGATCGAGCGACACGACCTGTCCACGGCCCTGCGCGGTCTGCAACCAGGGCACGAAGAACAGGATGAAGATGGCCGCGGCGATCCCGACCAGCAGGATCCAGGCGATGGCGACCGTGGTGCGCGGCGGGCGAAGCGCGGCAAGGGTGCGGAAATGCGCAAGATGTTCAGGCGGATGCGACATCGGCGTCCTTCCGGTTGCAGGCATTCTGAAGCGCCTCGAGCGTGTCGCAGCGGTGCTGTTCGGTCAGGCCCAGATAGAGATAGCCGTCCAGGGTCACGTCCTCCGGCCGTCCGGTGCACAGCAGGACGGTGGTGCCGTGCTCCTTCAGAATATGAAGCGCGGCCAGCAGCCGCTCCGGCGGTAGCAGGTCGAACAACTGGCCCAGCAGCAACAGCTTGGGCCGGACGAGCAGCGCATTGGCGAGTTTGAGCGCCATCGTCTCGCCCACGCTCAGCGGATAGCCGGTCGATCCGAGCGGCGTATCCAGCCCCTGGGGCAGGCTGGCCAGGCGGCGCTCCAGCCCGACCGTCGTCAGCGCCTCCATCGCCACATCGTCCAGGTCGGTGGAGGCCAGGCGCAGATATTCGCGGATCGTGACCTCGACGATCGTCGACCGGTCGAGCACCGTGACTTCCGAGCGAAGGCGGTACATGTCGAACGAACCCAGATCGCCGCCGCCGATGCGGATCAAGCCGCGATCGGGCAAGGCATGCCGCTTCAACAGCATGGCCAGGCGGCGCTCCGCCCCCGGTTCGGCGACGGCGACCAGATGCTCTCCGGCGGCCAGGCTCATCGTGTAGCGGGCGTCACCGAAGACGATGTCGGTCATCTTGACCGAGCCGTCGCGCGGGCCGTTGTCGCCGCGCACCTGCGTTTCCTGCGGAATGGCGAACAGCAGCGACAATTCCTCGGAACTGGCGACCAGATCGTAGAAGGTGTCGAGATACCAGCCGAATTGCGAAATGCCGTAGAATACGCCCGACAGGATCAGCTCGGCCGCGACCAGCTGGCCTAGCGACAGCTGGCCGCGCAGGATCAGCATCCCGCCCAGCAGCAGCAACCCGGCGCTGGCAAAGGCATATATCAGGAGGAAGGCGATGGTCTGCGCGAACTGATAGCGGAAATAGCGGCGGTGCGTGGCGACATAATTGGCGGTCATCGCCTCCGACCGGTCCATTGCGAAGTCCAAGTGACGCGCCGACTTGTAGAAGCCGTTCGAGCCACCGACGCTCTCCAGCCATCCGGCGGCCTTGTGCTTGGCATGGCTCAGCGCAACCGCTCCGCTGATCGCACCGCGCCGCCACAACAGCCAGACCAGCAAGAGCGCCGCGACCAGCACCACGTTGAAGGCGAGGAAGACGGGATGATAGAAGCTGGTGATGGTCAGGCCGATCACCGCCTGAAGCACGATCGTGAAGGCGCCGATCACCAGGCTGGGCACCGACTTCTGAACGACCACGAGGTCGAAATAGCGGTTGAACAGGTCACCGCGATTGCCATCGGCAAAGAACGGGTCCTGGGCATGGACGGCGCGCAAGGTGACCTCGGCGACTACTCGCGCGAACAGCCGCCGCTCGAACGCCGCCATGATCCAGACGCGCAGGGCACTCAGCCCGGCAACCAACAGCAGAAGCAGCAGCAGGATGCCGGACAGCGCCCATAACGGGGCGGGCATGGCGGTATTCGCCACGCTGTTGATCAACAACTGCACCGAGACGGGCGTCGCTAGCGCGAGCAGACTGATCGCGGTGGTATAGACGATACCAAGGCGAACATAGGCCGCGTCGGGCCCTATGATCTGGCCCAGCCACCGTACCGCATCTCGAAACCCCAAGCGCTCCGCTGCCAAAACAAGCCCCTTTTTCTGTATCTTGGTTCGACAGGAACCGACGTTTTTACGCCTTTGCCGAACCGTTCACCTCGCAAAAGGTACGGATCGGCTTGATCCTTATCACGCCTAAGTAACGAAATATCATGGCGGGTGCCAATCGGAAAAGTGATGCCGATGGTATAGGCAATGGCTATAGAGGGTGCATGCCTACGCTGCGTCAGCTCGAATATCTGGTCACCATCGCCGACACCGGATCGTTCGCCGTGGCCGCGCGGGTCGCGCACGTCTCGCAGCCGACGTTGAGCCAGCAGGTCCGCACATTGGAGGAGCGGCTGGGCGTCAAGCTGCTCGAGCGGAGCACCGCCGGGGCGATCCTGACGCCGGTGGGGCGCAGCATCGTGGCGACGGCGCGACGGATGCTGAGCGATGCGAGCGATATCGTCGCGCTGGCGGCCGGATCGGCCAACATGCTGAGCGGTACGCTGCGTTTGGGTACGACGCCGACCCTGGGGCCCTATCTGCTGTCGCCGATCATCGCCGAGCTGCACCGTATGGCCCCGCAGCTACGCCTGCACGTTCGCGAAGGTATTCCCGACGAACAACTGCTCGAACTGTCACGCGGGAATATCGACGTCCTCCTGGGTCCGCTGCCGATGGCGGGCGACGACCTGACCATCGAGCCGTTGTTCCGCGAGCCGCTGCACTTGGTGGCGGCGCTCGACCATCCGATCGAGGCGTCCGACAGCCCGCCCCGGGAGATGCTGACGGGCAGCGCGCTCCTGACCCTGGACCCCCGCCATCACTTGGCTCGCCAGGCCGCGGAGGTCGCCGAGCAATATGGCATGCACATCGCGCCCGATTATTATGGGACCAGCCTGGAAAGCCTGCACCAGATGGTGGCGAGCGGGTTGGGTCTGGCCTTGTTGCCCAGCCTCTATCTTCACTCCGAGATCGGCGGCGCGTCGGGGCTGAAGGTCCTGACGGGCAAGGGATGGCGCGTGCATCGCTCGATCGCGATCGCCTGGCGCCGCCAGTCGCCGATGAGCGCGGCGTTCAAGCTGATCGCCGACCATGTGAAGGCGCGCGCGGTACGCCTGCTCTCCGAATAGTCGACGGCGCTCCTGTCTGGTCCGGGGCGATTGGACGAACAAATTTTTCGACAGTAGTTTCCATGGTGACTGATGATGGGGAGTGGCGACCTCGCCAGTTGCGACATCTCGTCCGTCGAAGATGCTCCTGACGTCAAGGAAATGGCCAGCGCCATGCCTGGCCGACAGCCTATATCTGTCGCCTCGGTCAGCGGGTTGCTGCAAAGGTAATGAAGCAGCGCAAGATACGGTATCTTAAGTGTCTGTCGTCATCTTGACGTTATCGGCTTGCACGCGGGCACTCGATTTTTCCGGGGGGTAAATCATGATCGACCTGCGATGCTCCTGCGATCACGCGCAAGGAAATCGGTCGATCAGGTGCTCGACGTGATATCGCACCGGTCGGACGGGGCATCGGCATAGTCCGTCCATCCGATCATCATCGCAACAGGGAACAGGGCGATGACGTTTCGCCATTGCATCATCACGGCCGCCGCATTGGCATTCGCGTCATGTGCCGAGCTTGTCGGGGCGCAGGAAGCCACCGACCTTCCGCTGACCATCGACCTCATCCACAAGGCGGACGTGGTCGCCGTGGCGGCGGGGGAGGGTGCGCGCGGCGTCCGGTATCTCGACAATACCGATGTGATCGCCACGCTGGACCTCGAGCGGGCGGTTCGTTGGCATGGGGCCACCACCTATCTCGGCATATTGAGCAATACGGGCGCGCGGGCCAATGACATTGCGGGCACCCTGCAGGGCGTCGACAATATCGAGGTCGCGAGCCCCGACCTGGTCCTGTACCAGGCCTGGGTCCAACAACGCTTCTGGAACGACCGGGCATCGGTGCTGGTCGGCAAGTACGACCTCAACAGCGAATTCTATTACAATGCCGCCGCCTTCCCGTTGATCGCACCGGCCTTTGGCATCGGGTCCGAACTGGCCTCGACCGGGCCCAATGGCCCGTCGATCTTTCCGCAGACCGACCTGGCGGTGAGGGTGCGCACGGATGGCCGACGTCATTATGCCCAAGCCGCGATCGTGCGGGCCCCACGCGGCGTGGCCGACGATGGCGGACGCAGGTCCGCCATGATGATCGCCGAGATCGGGCTGAAGGGGCGGACGGCGATCAGCGTCGGTGGCTGGACCTACAGCCATCGGCAGCCACGCATCACGCCACCGGGCATCACCACCACCACCGATACGGCCGCGTCGCACGGTCTCTATGTACTGATCGAGCGCGAGCTGGTGGGGCGTGGCGACGCACCGGATCACTGGACCGGCTTTCTTCGCGCGGGCCTGTCCGATGGCCTGACCACGCCCTTCGCCGATGGCGTGCAGTTCGGCGTCACGGGGATCGGCTTCGTCCGCGGCCGACCGCAGTCCAGCCTGTCGATCGGTTTCGCGACGGCCGGGATCAGCAGCGCCTATCGCCAGGCCAACCCACCGGCCGCGCCACGGCTCGCCCGGTCGGAGTCGACGATCGAACTGACCTATAGCGACCGGGTCGCATCGTTCCTGACGCTGCAACCCGATCTCCAATATGTCCACCGCCCGTCCGGCCGCGCCCGTGCGCCCGGTGTCGTCGTCATCGGCCTTCGCGGCATCGTGAACTGGAAGATCCGCTAGAGTTTGATCCATCCGATCCGAAGCGCCACCCCGGCGTAGGCCGGTGTCCAGTCGGGGGTGCCGTTGTGATGGTCCGGCTCGCTTCATCGATGAAGCCTTCGCAACTGGACCCCGGCATCCGCCGGGGTGGTAACGTACCAGGTCTGGACTTATCTGGTGAATTAACCTCTAACCGCGCGCCGGGGCCACCGCCTTGCCGAGGTCAGGCGAAGATCTCGGTCAGTCGGTCGTCATCGGGGCCGTCCTTCCAGTGGCGCAGCTCGATGAACAGCGCGGCGGCAACCAGCATGACCCAGGTCGTCACCGCAGTCGTGGCGATCGCCTGGACGAGTTGCAGCAGGAATGACGGGTTCTGGACCACCGGCGTCGACACGCTGCCCGTAAGCAGACCCAGCGTTCCCGTGGCCGCCAGGCTGGCGACGCCGAACACGGTCGCGACCAGGAAATAGATGACGAACGTCAGCAGGCCGATGCCCAGGATCCGCCAGCGCGCGCCCTTGGTCAGCGCACGGCTGCGGCCGAACGCGCCGGAGATCCCGGTGCGCTCGGCGACGACGGCGGGAAGGCAGACCGACCACATCACGGACAATATGACGCCCGGTATCACCAGCAGGACGAAACCGATCCAGATGCCGATCACCAGCAGCAATGTCACGGCGAAGAGCGGCAGGGCGCGTCTGGCGCCCAGCAGGACGATCTCGCGGATGTCGGCCGGTCGACCCTCGTCATGCGCGATGGCGACATGGACGAGGGCACCGCTCGCGATCAGCCAGAGCAGGCCGACGGCGATGCCAAAGACGCTGCTCAGGACATAAGCCCCCATATCGGCGCCCCGCTGCAAGGAGAGGGGATCGATGAGCTGTTCCGCCACCAGTTGCGGCACCGACATCAGGGCGAAGGTCAGACCCAAGGTGGCCATCGGATTGGCCTTCATGATGTCGAAGCTGCGCGCGAAGACGTTGCCGACCGACAGGCCATGCCGTGGCACGGCGGCGATCGCGTGACTGGCCATATTCTTCCCCCCTCAGGTTTCGGGGCCGATCGTGGCAAGGCTCCTTCCCGCTGTCCAGCCCGATCCGAAGGCGCGGCGGCGGGCGATTAGCCGATTGCGCGGGCGATCGTTCCGGCTACAGTCCGGCGCGGGGCATGGGCTTGCGTTGCGGGGAGGGGATCATCGCGGCAGTGGAGGACAAGGCGGCAGCGGTCGATCGTCTCGCCACGGCGCACGCCGCGTTGCGCGCCGATCCGTCGATCCAGTTCGCCCTCACCCGGCAGCCCAAGCCACCCGAGCCGCCGGAATGGCTGAAGACGCTAGGGCGCTGGCTGAGCGATCTGCTGCGTCCCGTGGGCCGTTTCCTGCGCTGGCTGACCGGCCTGATGCCGGACGCGCCCTATGCGCGCATCCTGCTGTGGACGCTGATCGTCGCGATCGCCGTGGCGCTGATCTGGATGATCGTCGAGCGTTTGCGGTCCGGCGAATGGCGCTTGCCCGCGCGTCGACGCCGCATGGCGGGCGAGGCGGATATGGGGGATGACGATGTCTGGATGCCCGATGCCGCCCCGGCACGGGCATGGCTGAGCGCGGCGGACGCGCTGGCCGCCGAGGGACGCTTTGCCGAGGCGATCCATTACCTGCTGTTCCATTCGATCGAGGACATTGCCCGTCATCGGCCCGCGCTGCGCCGTCCCTCGCTGACCAGTCGGGAACTGGCGTCCGCCACGCTGCTGCCCGCATCGGTCCGGCCGCTGTTCGCCAGCATCGCGGGACTGGTCGAGTGCAGCCTGTTCGGCGGGCGGCCGGTCGCCCCGGCGGATTGGCAGGCCGCTCGCGCCGCCTATACCGACCTCGCCCTGCCGCAGCGGTGGCGGGCATGAGCGAAATCGCGATGCGAGCCACTGACAAGGGCAGGGTCAGGCCGGATGAGCGCCTGTTCTCGCCGCTGACCGTGGCGTTGTTGCTCGTCATCGGCATCCTTGGCTTTGCGGGCTCGATGCTGTTGGGGGCCTATGCGCCCGACCTACGATCGGGCCATGATGGCGGCACCCATGCCCTGTCGAACGCCGCCAGCGGCTTTTCCGGCATCGTCGCGCTGGCGGGGGCTACGGGGCGCAACCCCCGCATCATCCGTGCCGAGACGGACTGGGCCACCAACGATCTGGTCGTCGTGACGCCGGATCACGGCTGGACCGACCTGAGCAAGCTGATGGCCACCCGCAAAGGGCGCGCGACCTTGCTCGTCATGCCCAAATGGCTGACCCTGCCGGACAAGGACCGGCCGGGCTGGGTCAAGGTGGCGGGGCTGTTGCCTGCCATCGACCCGGCGCGCATCCTGGCGCCGGCTACCGAGATCGCGGTATCCCGGCACGCAAGCGGCGGGCGGCCGCTTCACGCGGTCCGCTGGGCGCCGGATGCGCTCAACGTCGCGGCCCCGCGCCCGCTCCAGGTGATGACGTCGAAGGCGCTGCAGCCGATCGTCACCGACGATGCCGGTGGCATCGTGCTGGGCCAGGTCGGTGACAGCAGCATCTTCATCCTGGCCGATCCCGACCTGCTGAACAATCACGGTATCCGTCGCCTGGACCGCGCCCGTGCCGGGCTGGCGATCTTCGATTTCGTTCGGGACAACGGGTCGCGGGGCATTGCCTTCGATGTGTCGCTGAACGGGCTGGGAGTGGGGCGCAGCCCCTTGAAGCTGGCGTTCGAGCCGCCCTTCCTGGCGATGACGCTGGCAATCGTCGTCGCGCTCGCGCTGGTCGGGTGGCAGGCGCTGATCCGCTTCGGGGCACCACAACCGCCGGAGCGGGCGATCGCCTTCGGCAAGGCCGCACTGGTCGACAATAGCGCGATGATCGTGCGCAAGGCGGGGCGTGAGGGTGGGCTGGGCCCGCGCTACGCCGCGCTGGTCCGCGAACGGGCACGGACGATTTTCGGCGTGCCCGTCCGCCTGACCGACGCGGAGGCGGATGCCTATCTCGATCGCATGCAGGGACGGGGCACCTTTACCGCGTTGGCCGACACGGCGGCGCAGGCCAGGCATCCGGCCGATATGCTCGCCAGCGCCCAGGCGCTGCACCAATGGCAACAGGAGAAGACACGGTGACGGTTCAAGAGGTCCAGGCGCTGGGGCAGGCGATCCGCGCCGAGATCGGCAAGGCGGTGGTCGGCCACGATGCCACGGTCGACCTGTTGCTGGTCGCGCTGTTCGCGGGCGGGCATGTCCTGCTCGAAGGGCCACCGGGAACCGCCAAGACATTGCTGGCGCACAGCTTCGCGCACACGCTGGGCCTGGATTTCGGCCGGATACAGTTCACGCCCGACCTGATGCCCGGCGACATCATCGGCGCGAACCTGTTCAACTTCCAGACCTCGACCTTCAGCCTGACGCGAGGGCCGATCTTTACCGAGCTGCTGCTGGCCGACGAGATCAACCGCACCTCGCCCAAGACCCAGGCCGCGCTGCTGGAGGCGATGCAGGAGCGGACGGTCACGATCGATGGCGACAGCCTGGCCCTGAGCAGCCGGTTCACCGTGGTGGCGACCCAGAACCCGATCGAGCAGCAGGGCGTCTATCCCTTGCCCGAAGCACAGCTCGACCGTTTCCTGTTCAAGCAGATCGTGCCCTATCCGACCGCCGACGAGGAACGCCGGATCGTCGCGGGGCACGGCGCACGGCCGACCGCCATGTCCCCGGCCGACTGGGGCGTCGAGGTGCGCGCCGATGCCGCGACGATCGCGGCGGCGGTGGCGACCGTGGCGGGCGTCCGGCTGGTCGACGAAGTCATCGACTATATCGTCGCACTGATCCGGGGAACGCGCGGCGTGGCCGATCTGGAAAGCGGGGCATCGCCGCGCGCCGGGGCGATGCTGGCGGGCGCGGCACGGGCGCGGGCGGCGCTGGACGGGCGCGACTTCGTCATTCCCGACGATGTGAAGACCCTGGCCCCGGCGCTGCTGCGGCACCGCCTGATCCTGTCGCCCGCCGCTGAGATCGGCGGCGGCGCGATCGAGGACGTGGTCGCCCAGATCATCGAGACGATCGAGGCGCCGCGTTGATCTATCCGACCCGCATGGCGGTGGTGGCGGCGGCGATCGGAGCTCCGGTCGCGCTGCTTGCCGCCATGCTGTTCCCGGCCAACTGGTATGCCGGGCTCGGCTGGTCGCTGGCGGTCGTGATGCTGATGATCGCCGACGCGCTGCTGGGGCGTGGTCAGGGTCAGGTCACGCTCGACCTGCCTGCCACGGCGGCGGTGGGAGAGCCGCTGGAGATCCCCGTTTCGGTCCGGGTCGAAGGTGCGCGCGTCCCTGGGTCGGTGCAGGTGGCGGTCGCGGGCGATCCGTTGCTCACGCTTGGCGATGAAGGGCGGATCGACCTGACGCTGGAGGGGGGCAGGGGTGTGGCGCGCCTGTCGCTGACGCCGCATCGCCGCGGCACGGCGCACCTTGGTGCCGTCTGGCTGCGCTGGACCGGGCCTCTGGGGCTGATATGGCATCAAGCGCGGATCGAGACTGATCATACGCTGCCGATCCTGCCCGATGTCGAGGCGGTGCGGCGGCGGGGCGCGCAGGTGTTTCGGCGTCACGCGGTCCAGGGACTGCTGGCCCAGAGCGACCGGGGTGATGGTAGCGATTTCGACGCGCTGGTCGAATTCCGCTCCGGCATGGATCGGCGGGCGATCGACTGGAAACAGTCGGCCCGGCACCGCAAGCTGTTCGCCAAGGAGTATCGGACCGAGCGCAACAGCCAGATCGTCTTTGCGATCGATGCGGGGCGACAAATGTCGGACCCGGTCGCCGAAGTGCCGCGGGTGGACCGGGCGGTGTCGGCCGCGCTGCTGACCGGATGGCTGGCCCTGAAGCTCGGCGACCGGGTCGCGCTGCACGCCTTCGACTCGCGGCCCCGTGTCGCCAGCGGGTTCATCGGCGGTCCGACCGCCTTCCCCGAGCTACAGCATCTCGCCGCCGCGATCGACTATAGCGGCGACGAGACCAACTATACCTTTGCCCTGACCACCCTGGCGGCGCGGCTGAACCGTCGCTCGATGATCGTGCTGTTCACCGAATTCACCGACCCGACTTCCGCCGACTTTCTCGTCCGCGCGGTCGCGCGTCTGCTCAAGACTCACCTCGTGCTGGTCGTGGTGCTGCGCGACGAGGAACTGGAAGCTTTCGTCGATGCCGCGCCGGTCGCCCCGGCCGATGTCACGCGCGCCGTGACGGCGGGCGCGCTGCTGCGCGATCGGCGGCTTGTCCTGCTGCGCCTGAGGCATCTGGGCGTGCACGTCATCGAAAGCCCGCACGATCAGGTCGCCGAGCGGCTGGTCGAAGGTTATGTGGACCTCAAGCGTCGGAGCCTGTTGTGAGCGCGTTCGTCGATGCCGCCCAGCCGCTGGTCAATGCCAGCCGCTTCCGCGCCGCGCATGAGGCGCAATGGGCGCGGCTGGACACGCTGCTCCAACGGATCGAGAAGCGTTCGGTGCGCGCTCTGTCCGACGACGACCTGCTGGCGCTGCCCGTGCTGTACCGTGCGACCCTGTCCTCGCTGTCGGTCGCGCGCGAAACCTCGCTCGATCGCGCGCTGATCGCCTATCTCGAGCAGCTTTGTGCACGCGCCTATTTTCAGCTCTACGGCGTGTCGGACCCGGTGTGGCGCGACTTGCTGGGCTTTTTCACCAACGGCTGGCCCCGTGCGGTGGCATCGCTGTGGCGTGAGACTTTGGTCATGCTTGGGCTGACCGTGGCGGGGGCGGTCGCGGCGTTCCTGCTGGTCCGGTCCGACCCCAGCTGGTTCTACAGCGTCGTGCCCGAGGGGCTGTCGGGGGGGCGCAATCCCGGTGCGTCGGCGGAGGCGTTGCGCCAGACGCTCTACACCAGTCGGGAGAAGGGGCTGGGCGTCTTTGCCAGCTTCCTGTTCGGACATAATGCGCAGATCGCGATCTTTTCCTTCGCGCTGGGCTTCGCCTTCGTCGTGCCCACCGCGCTGCTGATCCTGTACAACGGGCTGACGCTGGGCGCGATGATCGCGGTGTTTTCCGCCAAGGGGCTGGGGCCGAACTTCCTGGCGTGGCTGGCGATCCATGGCACGACCGAGATGTTCGCGATCATGATATCCGGGGCGGCCGGGATGCGGATCGGCACCGCGATCGCCTTTCCGGGGCGACGGACGCGCATGGCGGCACTGGTCGACGCTGGCCGAAGCGCGGCCATCGCGGTGGTCGGCGTCGTGCTGATGCTCGGCGTCGCCGCCATCCTCGAGGGCATCGGGCGGCAGGTGGTGACGAGCGATGGGATGCGCGTCGCCATCGGAGCCATCGCGCTGGTGGCTTGGCTGGTCTATTATTACGGGGTCGGGAGGCGGCATGCGCTTCGTTCGCCGGAATAGGAACGCGCCCGACACGCTGCGGCGCAGTTTCGTCACGCCGGAGGGCGTCGACCTGCAACTCGAACTGGGGGGCGGGGGGACGCGCGCGGTGGCGTTCCTGATCGATCTGGTCCTGATGATCACCGTTCTGGTCGTCGCGACGCTGGCGCTGCTCGCCTTCGACCAGGCGACCCGCGCCGACATTGCGGGCATATTGTGGCTGATCGGTGCCTTCTGCCTGCGCAACGGCTATTTCGTGCTGTTCGAGATGGGCGGGCGCGGCGCGACGCCGGGCAAGCGGCTAATGGGCCTGCGGGTGATCGCGCGCGACGGCGCCCGGCTGACGGCGGGCGCGGTGGTGGCGCGCAATGCGATGCGCGAGATCGAGATTTTCCTGCCGCTCTCGTTCCTCGGCGAACAGGCGGCAGCGGGGACGGCGGATGCGTTCCTGACGCTGTTCGCTTTGTCCTGGACCGGTATCTTCCTCTTCTTCCCGCTGTTCAACCGCGACCGGCTGCGGATCGGCGATCTGGTGGCGGGGACCTGGGTCGTCCAGACCGTCGTGCAGGGCCTCGCCCCCGATCTGGTCGACAGCGACCGTCCGCGCCGGGTCTTTCCGGACGCGGCACTGGCGCTTTACGGTGTCTATGAGTTGCAGGCGCTGGAGGACGTCATCCGGAGCGGCGATGCGGGGGCCCGAAGCACGGTCGCCAAGGCCATCCGGCGCAAGGCGGGGTTGGCATCGGACGGCGACGATGACGGCTTCCTCGCCGATTATTACGCGGCGCTATGCGCGCGGCTGGAAAGCGGGCTGCTGGTCGGCCGACGCCGGGCCGACAAGTTCAGTGGGGCCGGGCGATAGGTCGCTCGCCCTACGGGTAAAGTCAGGCGGCGGCGCGTTCGTCTTCGATGATCGCCCGTGCGACCACGGCGCATTGGCCGCATTTGGGCTGGCGACCCAGCGCCTGATACATCTGGCACGGAGTCATGGAACCGGCACGGGCCGCGTCGCGGACCTGGGATTCCCGGATGGCATTGCATACGCAGACGACCAAGGTGCTCTCCATCAAAGGCACCGGTTGTCTAGCGCTAATGAGAGTGGGTCGCAAGGCTTTTGCGATGCGTTTGCAAATATTATCGCTGAATCCCGTTGGCGGCCAATCGCCAGATCCGCTCGAGCGGACCCTGTCCGAACCGGTCCAGCCAGGGCTTGGACCATAGGAGCATCAACCCCCATACCGGTATCACCAGCACATACAGGCTGGCGCGAGGCCAGCGGGCGAACTGGCCCAGACCGTGACCGTAGAAGACCAATGTCATCAGGACGCTGGTCCCCAGATAGTTGGTGAAGGCCATGCGCCCGGCTGCCGCGATCCGCTGCGTCCACCATGTGCCGGGACGCAAGGCCAGGAGGATCAGCGCGGCATAGCCGATCGTGCCGATCGGTCGGAACGGCACGTTCAGGCACAGTTCCACCAGCGCCACCATCCGAACGTCGAAGCCGCTGCTCCAGCTTGCCGCCGCCATGCCCGCATAGGCCAAGATCGATACGGACAGCCCGCCCACGGCCCAGCGTCGATAGATGTGGCGGGGCCAATGCCCTGTCAGGAAACCCGATTTCAGCGCCGCCATGCCGAGCAGCATGGCGCTCAGCGTATCGGGGCCGATCTGGATAACGTCGATCAGGGGATTGCCGTTGTTGGCGATACGAAAGGCGGTCGAGGTCGCCCATGATCCGCGCATGGCCTGCACCTCCGGCATCAGGCGCGCCGCCCCCGGCGTTCCGAACGCGTCCTGATAGAGGTCCCATAGGGCCAGCTTCTGCGGCGTATTTCGCGCGGCCGCCTCGAACAGCCCGATACATTCCAGCGCGCCCATGGCCATCGACAGCCCCGCCATCGCGATCGCCGTCCAGACCAGTGGCCGGACGCCCAATCCGACAAAGGCCAGCGCGATGACGCCGACCAACGCATAATGCGCCAGGATGTCGCCGGTCCAGATGAAGGTCAGGTGCGCCATGCCGAACACGAACAGCACAGCCATGCGGCGCAGGTGAAGCGAAGCGCCGTTCCGCCCGGCCTCGTCGGCGCGGGTCAGGATCAACAGCGTCGATGCGCCGAACAGCAGCGAGAACAGCCCACGCATCCGGCCATTGACAAAGATTTCGGTCAAGGCCCAGGCGATCAGGTCGCTCGTGCGCCCGCTGCCCCAGGCCAGGGGATTGGAATAAGCCGGATCCGGCAAGCCGAAGCCGGGCAGGTTGGCGAGCAGGATCGCCATTACCGCCACGCCGCGCAGCGCGTCGAGCGTCAGCAGCCGGTTAGCGGGCGGGGTGCCGCCGGACAGCGGGGAGGGGGCGGGACCGTCGGCCAAGGCAAAGCTCCGTTCAGGCCGGTGGGGACTTACCGATTGCCGCCCGCGATGCAACTGGCGCGGGGGCCAAGCATTGCCCTGTCATGGGATTGTCACCTCGCCTCACGGGCCGTGCTTCGGCGCGTGCGCATCATTCACCCGCCGCGTCGGCGTTTCTTCGTCGGTTCGAGCCATTCTTTGCGGGCAACGAGGTGACGGGTGGCCCCTTGCTGCTCGCCACCATCCTGGCGCTGGTGATGACGAACAGCCCGTGGGCACATGGGTATGAGCGGTTCTGGGATACACCGGTCACGATCGGTTTCGGCGCGCGCAACATATCGCACGCGCTGGCCGAGTGGATCGACCATGCCCTGTTGCCGATCTTCTTCGTGATCGTCGGCGCCGATGTGAAGCGCGAGATGGTGGCCGGGCCACTGTCGCAATGGCGGACGGCGGCGTTTCCGCTGGCGGGTGCGCTGGGCGGGATGGTCGTGCCGGTCGCGCTGTTCTGGGCTGTCGCGGGCGGCTCGCCGGGGGCGGCGGGTTGGGGCAGCGTCATCACGACGGACACCGCCTTCGGCCTGGCGCTGATTGCGCTGTTCGGCACCAGCCTGCCCGCCGGGTTGCGCGCGTTGATGCTGGCCTTTGCTGCGGTCGACGATGTCGGCGGCCTGCTGATCATCGCCTTCGCCTATAGCGGTGCCATCGCCCCGGTGGGAATCCTGGTCGCGGGGGTCGCGCTGGCGGGCATCATCGGTTTGCGGCGGATCGGCTGGGTTTCGACCGTGCCCTATGTCCTGTTCGGCGTGATCATCTGGGGCGGTGTTCTGGCGTCGGGCATCCACGCCACGATCGCGGGCGTCCTGATCGGCCTCACCGTGCCGGTAAAACCCCGGCTGGGCCAGCAGGACTTCGCCGAGCGCGTCCAGCACCGGGTCGATCAGTTCCGCCATGCATATGATGCCGCCGAGCAGGCGCAGGACGACGCGCAGGAAGAAAAACTGCGCCACCGTACCGAGGAACGCCTGGGCTATCTGCACGAAATGGCATCCGCCACCCGCGAGGCGAGTGGGCGATTGATCGAGTTGCTGACCCCTTGGGTCAACTATGTCGTGTTGCCGCTGTTCGCGATGTCCAATGTGCGCATCCATTTTTCGCCGGAGCTGCTGGCGATGATCGGCAGCCCGCTCGTCCTGGGCGTGGTCGCAGGACTGGCGCTGGGCAAGCCGCTGGGGTTCCTGGGCTTTACATGGGGGGCGAGCGCGATGGGGCTGGCGCAGCGGCCCGTTGGGGTCACCTGGCCGATGGTCATCGGCATCGGCGCGCTGGCGGGGATCGGATTTACCATCTCGCTGTTCATCGCGGGGCTGGCGTTCGGCGATGGCGAGATGCGCGAAGCGGCGTCGCTGGGCGTGCTGATCGCGTCGATCCTGGCGGCCGGGATCGGCTATGCGGTGTTACGCCATTGCGCGGAGCCCCGGCACCCGGCCGAGGCTCCGGCATAAGGGATCAGGCCAGCGCGGCGTCCGCACCCATCAGCGTGGGGAAGAAGCCCTCATGCGCGCGGCGCAGTTCGTCGAGCGGCACGACGAAATCGCCGTCCTCGCGCTCGAAGATCAGGCGCGCACCCGCGGTGCGACCGATCCGCTCGACTTCGACGCCCGCCTGATGCGCGTTCGCCAGGAAGTCCATGAGCGCGGTGTCCTCGACCGTGGCGATGTACAGACCCTGATCCTCGGCGAAGAGCTGGCGGCAAGCCTCGCCCGTTTCCGGGAACTGGACCAGTGCCCCGATATTACCCGCCAGCGCCATCTCGGCGAGAGTCACCGCGATGCCGCCGTCGGACACGTCGTGCACGGCCGTCAGGTGTCCGGCGGTGATCGCGTCGCGCACCAGGTCGCCGGTGCGACGCTCGGCGTCCAGGTCGATCGAGGGGGGCGGACCGGCATCGCGGCCTTCGATCCCATGGACCTCGCGGAGCCACAGCGACTGGCCAATCTCGCCCTTGGGGCTACCGATCAGGACGATGACGTCGCCGGTGCCCTTGAAGGCGATGGTCGCCGACTTGGACCAGTCGACCATCAGGCCGACGCCGCCGATCGCCGGGGTGGGCAGGATCGCCGAGCCGCCGCCGGTCGCCTTGGATTCGTTGTACAGCGAGACGTTGCCCGACACGATCGGATAGTCGAGTGCACGGCACGCCAGGCTCATGCCCTCCAGGCAGCCGACGATCTGGCCCATGATCTCGGGGCGCTGCGGATTGGCGAAGTTCAGGCAGTTGGTGATGGCCAGCGGCTTGGCACCGACCGCCGTGATGTTGCGCCACGTCTCGACCACCGCCTGCATGCCGCCGGTGACCGGATCGGCATAGCAATAGCGCGGCGTGCAATCGGTGCTCATCGCGAGCCCCTTTTGCGTGCCGTGGACGCGGACGACGGCGGCGTCGCCACCGGGGCGCTGCACCGTGTCGCCGCCGACCATGTGGTCATACTGCTCCCAGATCCACCGGCGCGAGGCGATGTCGGGCGATCCCATGAGCTTCAGCAGGTCCACCGCCGGGTCCTGGCAACCGGGCGAAGCGATCGCGGCCGGAACCTCGGTCGGGACATGCGGGCGGTCGTAGAGCGGGGCATCGTCGGCCAGGGGGCCGAGTGGAATGTCGCATACGATCTCGCCCTTGTGGCGCAGGACCATGCGGCCGGTCTCGGTGACGTGACCGATGACGGCGAAGTCCAGTTCCCACTTGCGGAAGATCGCCTCGGCGAAGTCCTCGCGGCCGGGCTTGAGGACCATGAGCATCCGCTCCTGGCTCTCCGACAGCATCATCTCGTAAGGGGTCATGCCCTCTTCGCGCTGGGGCACATCGTCCATGATCAGTTCGATGCCGACGCCGCCCTTGGACGCCATCTCGACCGACGAAGAGGTCAGGCCCGCCGCGCCCATGTCCTGGATCGCGACGATCGCGTCCGAGGCCATGAGTTCGAGGCACGCCTCGATCAGCAGCTTCTCGGTGAAGGGGTCGCCGACCTGCACAGTCGGGCGCTTGGCGTCGGCATCCTCGCCGAAATCGGCCGAGGCCATGGTCGCGCCGTGGATGCCGTCGCGGCCGGTCTTCGAGCCGACATAGACGATCGGATTGCCGACGCCGCTGGCGGCCGAATAGAAGATCTTGTCCTGATCGGCGACGCCGACGGTCATCGCATTGACCAGGATGTTGCCGTCATAGGCCGGGTGGAAATTCACCTCGCCGCCCACGGTCGGCACGCCGACGCAGTTGCCGTAACCGCCGATGCCGTGGACCACGCCGGAGATCAGGTGGCGCATCTTGGGATGGTCGGGACGGCCGAAGCGTAGCGCGTTCAGGTTCGCGACCGGCCGCGCACCCATGGTGAACACGTCGCGCAGGATGCCGCCGACGCCCGTCGCCGCACCCTGATAGGGTTCGATATAGGACGGGTGGTTATGGCTCTCCATCTTGAAGATCGCCGCCTGGCCGTCACCGATATCGATGACGCCCGCATTCTCGCCGGGACCGCAGATGACCTGCGGCCCTTCGGTGGGCAGCTTCTTCAGGTGGATGCGGCTCGATTTATAGCTGCAATGCTCGGACCACATGACCGAGAAGATGCCGAGCTCCACCATGTTGGGCTCACGGCCCAGCGCGGTCAGGACGCGCTGATATTCTTCTTCGGACAGGCCGTGGTCGGCGACGATCTGGGGCGTGATCTCGGTCATGGCCCGCGCCTTTAACGTGGTGTCGCGGCTTCGTCACTATCGGTGTTGGGATTGATGCGCCATGATTGGCACGGGACGACAGGCGGGGGGACGACGCGATGATCCTGACGATGATGATGGGCGCGGCTCTGGCGGGTGCTTCGCTGCCGCCCAAACCCGAACGGGCGATGCTGCGTGAGGTCCGGACGCTCTATCGCGGCGCAGGCAATCGGATGTGGCCGGGGTTCGCGCAGGTTTCCCTGGACCTGCTGCTGATCGGGCCGAAGCGCGAGACGTTGTTCTGCCACGGCATGGTCAAGGGCTTCATCCCCGCCGGGCGCGATCCTATGACCGGATGCGCTTTGCAGAGCCGCGCGCGGCAAATGGCGGTGGATCTGGCGGCATCGGCGGATTTCTTTCCCGGCGGGCAGACGATCGCGATCGGCTATCCCAAGGCGCTGGAAATGACCCCGGCCTATTGGAAGGCCACGGTTCTCCACGAGGCCTTCCATCTCTATCAGTCGCATCTGCCGGGTTATGCGCAGGCCGTGGACGCGCTTGGTCTGGCGCAAGGAAGCGATGGCAGCTGGATGCTCAACCATCCCTTTCCCTATGCCGATCCGAATGTCGGGGCAGCGTTTCGGACGATGGGGGAGGCGGGGTTGGCGTTCCTTCATGCCAAGTCGCCCGCCGACCGGCGCTTGGCGACCAAGGCCTATGTCGTCGCACGCGACGCGGCGCTGGCCAGGGTGAGCGAGGCCGACCGGCGCTATTACGAGTTTCAGGTGGGGCAGGAGGGCGTCGCGCGCTGGACCGAGTTGACGCTCGCCCGCCAAGGTGATGCGGCGATGCGTGCCCATGGCCGCGACTATTGGACAGGCCTTTCGACAAGCCTCGAGGCTATCCGCGATCAGGGTCTAAAAATGTAGAAACGCAATGCGTTCTACGTCTATGGTGCCATGGAGGCGGAGATGTTGGAACAGGCAGGCGTCGATTGGCGGTCCGACTATCGCCGACGACCCTTTGGCATGGGCGAGCAGTTGAAAAGGCTGGAGTAGGGCCAGTCGACATTCATTTGATCTCTCCCCTGTCAGGGGAGGATTTTTGCGGAGCGCCTGAATGTCGATCAGCTCTAACCCAGCCGCATCGCGACCGCGATCGCCACACCCGACAGCGCCAATGCGCCCGCGATCCAGCCTGCGCCCGTGCGGATCGCGGCTTCGATGCTGGTGGTGGACACCGCGGGGCTTTCGCTCTCCAGCTTGCGGGTCGTCGCGCGGATCAGACGGGGCAGGTCGTCGCCCAGCCGATCAAGCTCCAACGCCAGCGCGGTCGCACGCTTCGTCCAGCGATCAGGTGACAGCCGTGCCTCGACGATCCGGACGCTTGCCCGACGGAGCGCGGCGGACAGGTCGAAATCGGGCTGTATACCGCTCAACACGCCGTCGATGGTGATCAGCGCCTTGAACAGCAGCAGCATGTCGGGCTGCAGGACGATGCGCTCCTGACGCAGGATGGGGAAGATATCGCCCAGGATCGCGGCCAGTTGCAACGTGCCGCCACCATGTCGGGCGACCAGCCGCTCGGCGACGACCTGAAAACGTTCGGATGCAATATCATCGGTTTGCGACCAGCTCTTCAACGTATCCGCCAAAAGCACGGGGTCGCTATTGGCGATCGATTGGGTGAAGGCGATCACCTCCTCGCGCCGTCGTGGAGAAACGTGACCGATCAGCCCCAGGTCGAGCATCGCGATGCGATTGCCCGGCAGGCACAACAGATTGCCGGGGTGCGGATCGCCATGGAACCGCCCGTTGATCAGCGTCATGTCGAGCACGATGTCCGCACCCGCCGACGCGATCGCGGCCGGGTCGATTCCGGCCGCGCGCAGATCATCTGCGTTGCGCGGCGGCACGCCCGCGATGAAGTCCATGACCAGCAGCGTTTCGGACGACTGTGCCCAGTGAATGGCCGGGACAATGACGCGCGGATCGCCGGCGAAATCCTCGCGCAGGCGGTCGGCGTTCCGCCCCTCATTGGTGAAGTCCAATTCTTCGAGGATGTCGCGGCCAAGCTCGCGCACCATACGGACGACGCCGTATCGGCGAGCCTCGGCATTCGTCGCCTCGACCATCGCCGCCAACTGGGTCAGCAGCCGCAAATCGGCCTGCATGACCGCACGGATGCCCGGGCGGCGGATCTTCAGGACGACCTCGGTGCCGTCGGCCAGCGCGGCGCGGTGGACCTGCGCGATCGAGGCGGCGGCCAGCGGCTCGGTATCGAACCGGGCGAAGGCGGTTTCGGGTGATTCGCCGAGCGCCTCCTCCACCTGTTCGCGCAACGCGTCGAAGGGCAGGCGGGGGGCCTCGCTGTGCAGCCGCTCCAGCTCGGCGATCCAGTCGGGCGGCAACAGGTCCGCGCGGGTCGCCAGGATCTGGCCCAGCTTTACCCAGACTGGCCCCAGTGCCTCCATGGCCTGGCGCGTGCGCGCAGGCAGGTCGAAGAGCAGCGCGTCGGCGTCATGCCGTGCCGGGTTCAGTCCCCACCGCGCGAGCAGCACGTCGAGGCCGAAGCGCGACGCCGTCGCGATGACCTCGGCCAGGCGGCCGCGGTCGCGTGCCGCCACCCGGATCGCGCCCAGCACCATGGTCTCAGGCGTAGGGCGGTTGTGTAAAGCCCGCCGGGCTGAGCGTGAAGATCTCGCAACCCTCTTCGGTGATGCCGATCGAATGTTCGAACTGCGCCGACAGAGAGCGGTCGCGAGTCACCGCCGTCCAGCCATCGTCGAGCAGCTTCACGTCCGGACGGCCGATGTTGATCATCGGTTCGATGGTGAAGATCATGCCGGGCTTCAACTCGGGGCCGGTGCCGGGGCGGCCGACATGGACGACCTCGGGCGCGTCGTGGAACAGCAGGCCCAGGCCGTGGCCGCAAAAATCGCGGACCACGCCGTAGCGATGCTTTTCGGCATGACGCTGAATGGCGTTGGCGACGTCGCCCATATGGTTGCCGGGCCGCGCCTGCTCGATGCCCAGCATCAGGCATTCATAGGTCACCTCGACCAGCTTTCGCGCCTTTAGCGGAACGTCGCCGATCAGGTACATGCGGCTGGTATCGCCGTGCCAGCCGTCGACGATCGGGGTCACGTCGACATTGACGATATCGCCCGACTTCAAGGCCTTGTCGGACGGAATGCCGTGGCAGACAACATGGTTGATCGAGATGCAGGTCGAATGCGCGTAACCGCGATAACCCAGCGTCGCCGGGACCCCGCCACGCTCGGCGATGAAGTCATGGACCAGCCGGTTGATCTCGGCGGTCGACACGCCGGGCACCATGTGCGGCACCAGCATGTCGAGCGTCTCGGCAGCCAGACGGCCCGCCTTGTGCATGCCGTCAAAGGCTTCGCGGCCCCAGAGCTTGATCGCGCCGGTCCGCCCCTGGGGCGCGTCGGCGGAAACGGTCACATAATCGGTCATGGCCGCGATATAGCGTGGCGTGTCCGATTATGCGAGGCTATGTCCACGCCATGACATCCGCTGCCACCCCCGAGCGTATCTGGACCGCCGCACTGGTCGTGATCGGCGACGAAATCCTGTCGGGCCGTACCCAGGACAAGAATGTCGCGCAGGTCGCGACCTGGCTCAACGTCCAGGGTATCCGCCTGGCCGAAGTGCGTGTGGTGGCGGACCGGACGGAGGCGATCGTCGAGGCGGTGAATACGCTC
This sequence comes from Sphingomonas flavida, assembly GCF_036663655.1. NCBI lineage: Bacteria > Pseudomonadati > Pseudomonadota > Alphaproteobacteria > Sphingomonadales > Sphingomonadaceae > Sphingomonas > Sphingomonas flavida. The sequence goes on along the minus strand of NZ_JAXOJH010000001.1, from coordinate 412,006 downwards.
AGGGCACGCAACGACTATCTCTTCACGACCGGCGGCATCGGTCCGACGCATGACGATATCACCGTCGATGCGATTGCCGAGGCGCTGGGCGTGCCGGTGATCGAGCACGCCGAGGCGCGGGCGATCCTGGACCATTATTACGTCGATCGCGGCGGCGTGACCCCGGCGCGGGCGCGGATGGCGCGCACGCCGGAAGGGGCGTCGCTGATCGCCAATCGCGTGTCGGGCGCGCCGGGCATCCACATCGCGAACATCTTCATCATGGCGGGGGTGCCGCACATCACGGCGGGGATGCTCGACGCGCTGACCGGTACGCTGGAGGGCGGGCGTCCGGTCGTATCCGGCACCATCGGTTGCTGGGTCGGTGAAAGCGAGGTCGCCGAACTGCTCCGCTCGGCCGAAAAGTCGCATGAGGGCGTCGCGATCGGCAGCTATCCCTTTTTCCGCGAAGGTCGCACCGGCGCCAATTTCGTGGTGCGCAGTCCCGATGCGGCCATGGTCGAGGCGTGCCTGCACGACCTGACCGTCGCGCTCGAGGCGCTGGGGCATCACGTCGCGCAGGGCGGCATCTGACGGGCGGGAAGCCTTCCTTAGCATTTGCGCGATAGGATGACGGGCTGCCCCCTTTTGAAGCCGTGCCGCGAAGGAAAGTGCGTTTTGATGACGAAAGTCCGCTGACCATGGCCGGGACGCCTATTCTCGTCACCGGTGCCGCTGGTTTCATCGGTCACGCCACGGCGCATCGTCTGCTTCAGCGTGGCGAGACGGTGATCGGCGTCGACATCGTCAACGACTATTACGACCCGGCGTTGAAGGAAGCGCGGCTGGCGACCTTGGCCGGGCAGGATCGGTTCTCCTTCCACCGCATGGACATCGCCGATGCAGGCGCGGTCCGCGCACTGGTCGCCGATCACGGCATCACGCGCGTCGTCCACCTCGCGGCACAGGCCGGGGTGCGTCACAGCATCGACAATCCCTTTGCCTATGAACGCTCCAACACCGCCGGGCATCTCGCGGTCTTGGAGGCATGTCGCCACCAGCCGGGGTTCGGGCATCTGGTCTATGCCTCGTCCAGCTCGGTCTATGGCGACAAGCCGATGGGCGGGGCGGGCTTTCGCGAGGACGAACCATCGGTGTCGCCCGTCTCGCTCTATGCCGCGACCAAGCGCGCCTGCGAGTTGATGAGCCAGTCCTATGCCGCGCTGTTCGGCTTTCCGCAGACGGGGCTGCGTTTCTTCACCGTCTATGGCCCCTGGGGTCGGCCGGACATGGCCTATTTCTCGTTCACCCGCAAAATCCTGGGCGGCGAGCCGATCGAGGTCTTCGGCGGTGGCCGGATGGCGCGCGACTTCACCTATATCGACGATATCGTCGACGGGATCGTCGGTGCGCTCGATCGGCCGCCATCGCGCGGCGATCACCGGCTGTTCAACATCGGCGGCAGCCATCCGGTCGGCCTGATGGACATGATCGCGACGCTGGAAAAGGCGATCGGGCGCGAAGCATTGAAGATCATGAAGCCGATGCAGCCTGGTGACGTGACCGCCACCTATGCCGATGTGTCCAGGCTGAACGCGCTGACGGGCTATGACCCGCAGGTGCGACTGGACGAGGGGCTGGGACGCTTTGCTCGATGGTACAGGGATCATTACCGCATCTGATGGCACCGGTCCGGGCGGCGGTGCATCCGTCCGCCGTCCGGACCTTCGCCTCGGTCAGGCGGTTTGCGCGCGATCGGGCGCATACCAGAGCATCGGATCGTGCATCGACTGGACGCTGAGCCAGCTATACGGTGCCTTGGTCCACCCCACGACATAGGGTGAGCGGCCATCGAGGACGACATCCTCGACATCGGTCCGTGCGACCAGCACCGTGTGCAAGCCCGATGCGCGCGAATAGACGACTGCGAAGGCCAGCCGATCGGGCGGGAAACCTCCGTCGATCAATTCCGCCCGCTTCTCGATCGCCAGGTCCTCGCAATCGCCGACCGCGCCCTTGCCGTCGCCGCTGCGCCGCCACAACTCGCCCACGCCATAGATTTCGGCGTCGGTGCGCTGGCGCACGCGGCTGTTCACATGATGGTTCACCTGCTTCAACAGGGCCTTCAACGCGGATTCGGGGAGCGCGGTCGGCTTCGCTTCGGCCGTTGGCGGCTGGACGACAGGCGGGGGAACGTCGGGCAGGGAGAAGGAGCAGAGCTGCGTCGTCACCGACAGCAACATGCTCGCTACGGCACTCGGCGTACATGGGCCATCTTGCACCCAAAGGGCCGCGTTCACGGTTCTGGGCGCGATCATGTCTCGGGACCCGGTCGTCAGGGACGGACCATCCTTGCGCCACGCGACCGCCGCGACGAGCGCAGGCGGCGTAAAGCGCTGCCACGACGCGCCGGTCTCGGCGAAGGCGCGCGCGGAGCATTCGACGTTCGGGGCGAGGGGGGGCGTGAGCGGGGCAGTCAGGCCGCGGGAGGCGTCCAACCGCGGGTCGGTCGGGGTGTCGAGGCAATCGGGTGGCGGACGCAGGACGGGAAGCGCCACAGGAGTCACGATCGACAGCACGGGCACGGCCATACCGACCGGACCAACCGCATCGCGCGTCGCGCGATCGCTCAAGCCCGCCGTGATCAGCGCGGCCCCGGCCACGATGGGTCGTGTCGGAGAGCAGAAGCCGGGCTCCACCCCACTCTCGCACATCTCGACAAATCCCCTGGGCGCGGCGGTCGCCTGACCCGGCTGGATGAAGCCACCGGGCAAATCCTTTGCCTGCGCGCCCGTGGCGCACGACGTCGCCGCCGCCAACGCCAGCAGCGCGGACTGGGTCGTCGTTCGAACAGATAAAGAAACCATGCCGATCTCCTCGAAATCGAGGGAGACGGTGGCGGCCAAGCCATTGCACGGCGGTTCAGGGGAAAGGTTTAAGCGCTGTTTACCAGTTTTCCGAGGGCGACGGACCAGAGCACAGGCCGCAGGGGACTTCGCAGCCTGGTTTGCCGGTTATGTAACGGATACGCTTTATGGGCCGTTAAGCGGTTTCCGTTGATTGGCGATTTCGACAAGAATGGCAGCGGACGCGCCCATGCGGATCGCTTGACAGTCCCCGCCCGGTCCGCTTAGAGCCCACAAACCACGGTTCGCCGTAGGCTCGCGGGTGTAGCTCAATGGTAGAGCAGGAGCTTCCCAAGCTCACGACGAGGGTTCGATTCCCTTCACCCGCTCCATTTAAAACCTGACCCATCGAAACCGACCGCATCCCCTGCGGGAGCGAGCGGTGCGCGCCCGACGCGTCTTGCCCCCGCCTGCCGCATGACAGACGGGGAATGCGCGCTAAAGGAATTGCTCAGCCGATCGGGCCGGTTCGCTGGTCGATCAGCGCGGTCGCCTCGGCGGTTCCGGCGGCGGTGGAGGTCTTGCCCGCCTGGATGTCGTCGGCGATCGCCAGCAGGCGGCCGCTGATCACGGTGCCGGTTTCGGCCTGTTCGGGGATCGCGATGCCACCCTTGGCGTCGGCGACGCGCGCCCAGGCGGCGCGTATGGTGGCCCAGTAATCCTTCGTCTTTGCCCAATAGTCGTCGGCGGCCTTCACGTCATAGCCGTCGAACCGCTGATACGTGTTGAGCACCATTTCCTGCACGATCGGCACAAGCTTGCCGTCCTTCAGGCCCATCTTGATATTGTCCTGCCAGTGAATCCAGCCGGTCGGCGTCGGCTGGTGGCGGTTGATCGCGTAATAGCGGTCATAGACCGGATGGCGTACGGCATCGCGGCGCGCCAACGGGCGCCAGGTCCAGTTGGAGCGCCACCGACGAACACCGGCCTGCGTCTCGAACTGACCCCAACCGGCATAGCGCGGGCTGTCATCGACCTGATAGACGGTCTGCGACCAGCGTCCGGCGCGCATCCGCTCGGGCACCGCCTCCCACACCCATTTGCCCTGGCCCGCATAGACCAGCACGCGGGACGGCTGGTAATCCCAGTCCTGACGCCAATGCTTGATGACATGGGTCTTGCCGTCATGCTCGACGACCAGCAGGTGCTGGAGCGCGATATGGTCGGGCGTATCTTCGATCACGCGGACCACCTCGTTCCCGCCGGAAATCTTGCGGTCGAGCGGTGTGTAGCCCGCCGCCCAAGGTGTCGTCTCTTGCATGTCGAAACGCACCTTGTAATTGCCCGCCATCGCCAAGATCTCGGCACGGTCGGCGGCCTTGGCGGCCTGGGCCTCGGCGGCGGTCTGCTTCACCGGACCATCGGCCAGCGCAGGCACGGGCAGCAGCGCGAGCGCCGCGACGATCAGCATCGAACGGTTCTTCATGATGTCTGGCCTTTCTTCAGAAGCGGAGAGTCAGCGAGGCGCTGGCGTTGCGGCCCGGCTGGGTGAAGGCGACCGGGGGCACATCGGCGGCACCGGTGGGGAGGGGACGGGGCACGGACAGGCCGCGCACGTCCGACCACCAGGCATAGGTGGCGTCGGTCAGGTTGAAGATCCCGGCGCGAAAGGTCAGCGCTTGGGTCAGCCGGGCAAAGACGGTCGCGTCCAGGATCGTGAAGGCGGCGGGACGGAAGCATTCGGTGGAACACACGCCCGTCGTGTCGCCGAGCGACTTGCGCGCGCTGTGCGTCATGATGATCTGTCCGCCGAACCGGCCTTGCCCCGGCTCACGCCAGCCCACGCCCATCACCAGCTTCAGCGGATCGACGGTCGACAGCGGCCGGGTCGTGCGGTTCGGGGTGATCTGGTCGCCCTCGGCATAGGAGATGGCGAGTTGCCCGGTCAGGCCGTTGCCCGCGCGCGCGTCCAGTCGCGCCTCTGCACCCTTCACCTTGGCGCGGTCGAGATTGATGAACTGGAAGACGGCCGGGTTGGCCGGGGTGAAGCCGCCGCTCACCACCTCCTGGCTGATGAAGTCGCGGTAATCGGCGCGGAAGACGCTGGCCGACATGTCGACCGCCTCACTGTTCAGGCGCAGGCCCGCCTCGATCGCCTCGCTGGTTTCGGGCCGCAAATGGGGGTTGGGGGCCGAGGTATAGCCGAAGGCGAGGTTGGAGAAGAACTGATTGATCTGCCCCGGCTCCGGCGCGCGGAAGCCGCGGGCATAGCTGGCGAACAGCCGCACCGTCGGGGCCAGTTTCAGGACCGCGCCGATACGCGGGCTGACCCGGTCGGCCGACTGGCCCGCGCCGGTGAATTGCGGGAGCAGTGGATCACGGTCGGGCGACAGGCGATACCAGTCGTAGCGCACGGCCGGGTGCAGCGTCAGCGGACCCAGGCCGATCTCGTCGCCGATGAACGCGCCTGCCAGCGTGAAGTCGGTGCTGGGGAAGGCGCGGGTCGGAAAGGTTTCGCCCGCCGGGGGCACGGTGCCGTCGCGCAGGCCCCGCTGGCGCAGCACGCTGATATCGGCCCCCGTCACCAGTCGGTGGGTGATCCCGCCGGTGACAAAGCCCAGCCGCACCTCGCCCGAGCCGCCATAGACGCGGTTTTCCAGCGTATTAAGCCGGGTGCGGTCGGCCAGCGTGCGGCGGTCCTCGGCGGTAAACTGCCGGTTTTCGGCATCCTGGACATAAACGGCCGCGCGCGCGAACTGGATCAGGCCAGCCCCGTCATAGGTCCAGTCAAGCGCACCGCGCCAGCGTTTGCCGGTATCCAGCGCCTGCAACCCCGCCACCGTGGTGTTGATGCCGGTCAGCACGTCGGTCGCGACCCGGTTGTTGAGATACTCGCCGGTTGCGCGCAGACGATGGCCGGGGGCGACATCCCAGACCAGCTTGCCCATCAGCGCGTTGGACTGACCGTCCTGCGGGTTGGGGGCGGTCCGGGTGATGCCGGTCCCTTCCACCGTGCCCCGGTTCTTCAGTTCGGCAAAATCGCGACGGGTATAGGCCAGCATCGCCGACACCGCGCCCGATCGTCCCGCGACCACGCCCGACTGGGTATATTCCTCGTCCGCCGAACTATACTGGGTGCGCAGCGATCCGCCGAAGGACTTGGTGCCGAGGATGTCGACCGGATCGCTGGTCGTGAAACTGACCGCGCCTGCCAGCCCGTCACTGCCATACAGGGCCGAGGCAGGGCCGCGCAGGAACTCGACCGACTTGATCAGGCCCAGGTCGACATAGTCGCCGCGCCCGACATCCTGCGCGCCGAAGGTGAAGCCATAGGGCACACGGACGCCATCGACCTGGATCAGGACGCGGTTGCCACCAATGCCGCGTACGACGAACCCTTCGTTCCCCGCACGGCCGGTCGTACCTTGCGCCGCGCCGAAGCGGGTGGGGGCCCGACGCACGCTGATGCCGGGTTCGAAGCGGACCAGATCCTTGATATCCGTCGCCAGTTCGTCGGCGATTTCGTCGGCCGTCTTGACCGAAACGGTTACCGGGGCGTCCTGCGCCTGGATGGGCGCGCGCGTCGCAGTCACGACGACTTCGCGTTGGTCATTCGTATCTTCGTCGCGCACAGCTCCGCCTAGCGCTGCCAATGCGGCCAGCGTCAAAAGCATGGTTAACCCCTTTGTCTATTGCCTATCATTCTCATTAAGGGGTGCGTGTTGATGGTGCAATCAATTTATGCGAATGAATCGCATTATTGGCCAGCGTTTCGTGGAGGGCTGGGATGACGATGGGGAAATGCCGTCAGTATTGGCTATTGAGCAGACGATGCTCAGGCCATCTCTTTCATCCGTTGCCCCGCGCAGAGGGGAGAAGGGTCAGACTGATCCGGCCTAGCCCGTTTCCGGCCCATCCCCGTGCAACCACCGGGCTTTAAGACGACTGTAAAGGCCATCACCCGTTCACCGGCTGCCTCGTCGGCGATGGGCGGATCGGTCAGGCTATGGGATCGAGACCGGCTCCGAATGCGCGCATGGCGGCGGTCGCCTGGGTGCGGTTGGCGACACCCAGTTTGCGCATCACGACGGTCATATGGGCCTTCACCGTCGCTTCGTTGATGCCGAGATCATGCGCGATCTGCTTGTTCAGTTTGCCGTCGATCACGCCGAGCAGGACGCGCAACTGCATCGGGGCAAGCGAGGCGATGCGCTCGGCCATGTCCTGGCGGGGGTTCGTGGAATCGGTGAAGGTCGCGACATGGCCCGCGACCGCGTCTGCGATCGCCTGTTCCATCACGTGCAGCGGCTGGTCCTTGCCCAGATAGCCGACCGCGCCGAAGTCCAGCGCGGCGCGGAATGCGCCGTCCGGGTCGGCGCTGGAGACGACCAGGATCGGCGTCGCGGGACGACATGCGTGGAGCAGCGCTACGCCTGAACAGCCGATTGCACCGGGCATCCTGAGGTCGAGCAGGATCAGCGACAGCCCGTCCGTCGCGATGGCGGCGCGTTCGGCGTCCTCCAGGGTCCCGGCCTCGACGATCTGCGCGTCGGCCATCACGCCCTCCACCGCGAGGCGCAACGCCTGACGGAAGAGGGGATGGTCGTCGGCGATCAGGACAGTCCGGCTCATGCCGCCAAGTCTGGCCTGTTTCCTATCAGTTCGTCCACCACGGACGGATCGGCGAGTGTGGAAATATCGCCCAGATTGCTCGTGTCGCCCTCGGCGATCTTGCGCAGGATACGGCGCATGATCTTGCCCGAGCGGGTCTTGGGCAGGCCGGGTGCGAATTGCACGACGTCGGGGCTGGCGATCGGGCCGATCTCGCGCCGCACGAAGGCGACGAGGTCATGGCGTAGCGCCTCGTCGCCGGTCTCGCCGACCTTCAGCGTGACATAGGCATAGATGCCCTGTCCCTTGATCGCATGCGGCATCCCGACCACCGCCGCCTCGGCCACCTTGGGGTGGGCGACCAGCGCGCTCTCGACTTCGGCCGTGCCCATGCGGTGACCCGATACGTTGATGACGTCGTCGACGCGTCCGGTGATCCAGTAATAGCCGTCGGCGTCGCGGCGACAGCCGTCGCCAGTGAAATATTTGCCCGGATAGGTCGAGAAATAGGTCTGAAAGAAGCGATCATGGTCACCCCAGACGGTGCGCATCTGCCCCGGCCAGCTATCGGCGATGACGAGATTGCCCTCGGTCGCACCGTCCAGCACCTGCCCCTCAGCATCGACGAGTTCGGGCCTGACGCCGGGTAGCGGCAGCGTCGCCGATCCCGGCTTCAGCGGCGTCGCGCCGGGCAGGGGCGCGATCATGTGGCCGCCAGTCTCGGTCTGCCACCAGGTGTCCATGATCGGGCAGCGGCCGTCGCCGACGACGCGGTGATACCAGTCCCAGGCCTCCGGATTGATCGGCTCTCCCACACTGCCCAACAGGCGCAGCGAGGCGCGGCTCGACCGCGTGACGAAGCCATCCCCTTCACGCATCAGCGCACGGATCGCGGTGGGCGCGGTGTACAATGTCGTCACGCGGTGGGTGTCGACGATCTGCCACAGGCGGCTCGCGTCGGGCCAGGTCGGCACGCCCTCGAACATCACGCTGGTGATGCCATTGGCGAGCGGGCCATAGACGACATAGCTGTGCCCGGTCACCCAGCCGACATCGGCCGCGCACCAGTACATGTCGTCGTCGCGGGCGTCGAACACCATCGCGTGCGTCATGGCAGCCCAGAGCAGATAGCCGCCGGTGGTATGGAGCACGCCCTTGGGCGTGCCGGTCGATCCGCTGGTATAGAGGATGAACAGCGGATCTTCCGCGCCCATCGGTTCGGGAGGGCAGACCGGATCGGCATCGGCCATCGCCTCATGATACCAGATGTCGCGGCCATCGCGCATGGTGGCACCACCGCCCGTCCGCCGCACGACGATCACCCGTTCCACGCCCGGACAGGCCTCCAGCGCGCGGTCGACATTGCCCTTCAGCGGAACGCGCTTGCCGCCGCGCGGGCCCTCATCGGCGGTGATCACGATCCGGCTGTCACAGTCGTTGATCCGCCCCGCCAGGCTGTCGGGCGAGAAGCCGCCGAAGACCACGGAGTGAACAGCGCCGATCCGCGCACAGGCCAGCATCGCCACCGCCGCCTCGGGGATCATCGGCATGTACAGCGTCACCCGATCGCCGCGCGCCACTCCCTGATTCTTCAGGACATTGGCGAAACAGCATACTTCGGCGTGAAGCTGGGCATAGCTCAGCGTGCGGGACGGCTCGGCGGGATCGTCGGCTTCCCATATGATGGCCGGCTTGTCGCCGCGCGTCGCGAGATGACGGTCGAGGCAGTTGGCCGCGACGTTTAACCGCCCGTCGGCGAACCAGCGGATGCGGAAGTCCGCCGCGTCGAACGAGACATCCTTCACCTCGGTAAAGGGCGTCATCCATTCCAGGCGGCAAGACTGCTCGCGCCAGAAGTCGTCAGGCCCCGCGATCGAACGGGCGTAGAGCGCGTCCCGGGCAGGCGCGTCGAGTGCGTCGCGGGCGGCCCAGTCGGCGGGAACGGGATACAGCTCTTTCGGCATGACGGACCTCTCCTCGTGCGGCGCTCGATATCGCGTCGCCGATCGGCTGGGGACTAGGACCATGGTCGATGTTGAGGGGGAATGCGCCATCCGCCAACCTGCACCGCGAACGCACGTCGAAGATACAAGGACGGCGGCGAGCAGGAGAGGACATCGGATATGGGAATGACGCGAAGTCTCGCGGTCGGCGCGGCGGCCGCTTTCCTGATACCGGCGACCGCGCAGGCGCAGACCGCTCGCGAGGCGGATCTGGAGGCAAGGCTCCGGCAGCTTGAGGGCGCGGTGGCCTCGCTTCGTGCCGAACTCGCGGCGTCGCGCGCAGGCCCGGCCGTCGCGGCACCACCTCCCGTTACCGCGCCCATGGTCCTGGGCGGTTCCGCACCGGGCAACACTCCCAATACCAACGTCGCGACCCCCAGGGCTGTCGCGGCGCGGGAAAGCAGCGTCGGTGCGCTGGCCGCCGCCCCGACCACGGACGGCTTCCGGATCGGCGACACGACCGTCAAGCTGGGCGGCTTCGTACGGCTCAACGTCATTTCCAGCCGCTATAACGACGGCGAAGTGCCGGTCGGCGGGCTGGGCAAGGAGTTCTACCTGCCGCAGCAGATCCCGGTCGGCGGCGGTTTCGCCAGCAGGGACCTGCTCTTTTCCGGCCGACAGACCCGCCTGGTGGTCAGCACCGCAACGCCGGTCGCAGGAAGGGTCGCCAAGACGCTGATCGAATTCGACTTTGCCCTGGCGACCGCCCCGGTCGGGGCGCAGCGCGCGACCAATCCTTATGTCCCGACCTTCCGCCGGGGCTTCATCGAATATGGCCGCTGGCTGGTCGGCCAGGAATGGTCGACGTTCCAGAACCTCGCCGTGCTGCCCGAGACGACCGATTTCGTGGGTCCGCTGGACGGCACGGTGTTCAACCGCCAGTCGCTGATCCGGTACACCGCGCCACTCGGCCAGGGGCTGACGCTACAGGTCGCGGCCGAAAATCCGCAGACCGAAACCGCGCTGCCGAACAATCCCGCGCTGGTCGATACCGACAAGGACCGTTTGCCCGACATGGTCGCCCGCGTGAACTGGAAGACCAGGTTCGGCGATTTCGCGCTGGCGGGCATCGCGCGCGAGCTGCGGACGAGCACCAACGGCCTGGAGGACACGACGTTCGGCTGGGGCGTCTCCGGCTCCGGCAAGATCCCGTTCGGCACGCGAAGCGACCTGCGCTTCATGGCGACCTATGGCCAGGGGATCGGCCGGTATCTCGGCCTCGGCTATGTTCCCGACGCGATCTATACGCCGACGAACAACCGTCTGGCCCGGATCGACAATTTCGCGGCCTTCGCGGCGCTCAAGCATGGCTGGACCGACACGCTGCGCTCGACATTCTCGGCCAGCTACCAGTCGGCGGACTATCCCGCCGGCCTGCCGGTCATCGGGCTTGCCAATGCCAAGGCCTATAGCGGCGCGGTGAACCTGTTCTGGTCGCCGATCAAGGGCATGGATGCCGGTGTCGAATACCGGCGCGCGGTCCGCGAACTGCTGTCGGGTGACGACGGCGTCATGGATCGCATCGAATTCGCAATCAAATACGGCTTCTAGATCCCAGGGGGAGATAGTCATGGCGTCAACCTACCAACCTGCCGGTGGCAGCCATCAAAAGGCGACCCAGAACGAGATGATGGTGATCGGCGCGTCGTCGCTCGGCACCGTGTTCGAATGGTATGATTTCTATCTCTATGGTCTGCTCGCGACCTATATCTCGAAGCAGTTCTTTTCCGGCGTCAACGAAACGACGGCGTTCATCTTCGCGCTGGGTGCATTCGCTGCCGGGTTTGCGGTACGGCCGTTCGGCGCGATCGTGTTCGGACGGATCGGCGATCTGGTCGGGCGCAAGAACACCTTCCTCGTCACGATGGGGATCATGGGCCTGTCGACCTTCGGCGTCGGCCTGCTGCCGTCCTATGCCACGATCGGCGTCGCGGCGCCGATGATCCTCGTGCTGCTGCGCATCCTGCAGGGTCTGGCGCTGGGCGGCGAATATGGGGGTGCCGCGACCTATGTCGCCGAGCACGCACCCCATCACCGGCGGGGTCTTTATACCAGCTTCATCCAGACGACCGCCACGCTCGGCCTGTTTGCCGCGCTGCTGGTCGTGATCGGCATCCGTACCCTGGTCGGCGAGACGGCGTTCGGCAGCTTTGGCTGGCGCATTCCGTTCCTGGTCTCGATCGTCCTGCTGGGCGTGTCGATGTGGATCCGCCTTCAGCTTGCCGAGAGCCCCGCGTTCCTGAAGATGAAGGAAGAGGGCAAGACGTCCAAGGCGCCGCTGACCGAGGCATTCGGTCGCTGGGGCAATTTGAAGGTCGTGCTGATCGCGCTGTTCGGCGCGGCGATGGGCCAGGCGGTGGTGTGGTATACCGGCCAATTCTATGCGCTGTTCTTCCTCGAAAAGATGCTGAAGGTGGACGGTGCGACGACCAACGTCCTGATGGCGGTGGCGCTGGCGCTGGGCACGCCCTTCTTCGTCTTCTTCGGCTGGCTGTCCGACCGGATCGGTCGCAAGCCGATCATCATGACCGGCTGCGCGATCGCCTGCCTCACCTACTTCCCGCTGTTCGGCGCGCTGACCGATGCCGCCAACCCGGCGCTGGCCCGTGCCCAGGTCGCCGCGCCGGTGACGGTGGTCAGCAACAAGGACGACTGCTCGTTCCAGTTCGACCCGGTCGGTCGCAACAAGTTCGACAGCCGAAGCTGCGATATCGCCAAATCCTATCTGGCGAAGAACGGGATCAGCTACGCCAATGTCGATGCCCCCGCCGGGACCATCGCGCAGGTCAGCATCGGCCGGCAGGTCCTGGTTGCACCCGATCCGGCACAGGTGACGGGTGAGGCGCGCAAGGCCGCCATCACCGCCTATCAGGACCAGTTAAAGGGGGCGCTCACCGCCGCCGGTTATCCCGGCAAGGCCGAGGGGATGAACACGGTCAAGGTGGTCGCGATCCTGTGGTTCATGGTGCTGCTGGTCACGATGGTCTATGGCCCGATCGCGGCGCTTTTGGTGGAGTTGTTCCCCACGCGGATCCGCTACACCTCGATGTCGCTTCCCTATCATATCGGCAATGGCTGGTTCGGCGGTTTCCTGCCGACCACCGCCTTCGCCATGGTCGCGGCGACGGGTGATATCTATTACGGCCTCTGGTATCCGGTCGTGCTGGCGGCGATCACGCTGGTCCTCGGGCTGCTGTTCCTGCCGGAGACATTCCGTCGCAACATCGACGGGTGATCCTCGGCGTCACAGGGCGGAACGGGGGAGGGGCGGCCATCATGGTCGCCCCTCTTCATGCGTGCGATGATCGGCGCTAGCCTGTGCTCATGACCCCGATCCTCAGCCCGGTGATCCTGATTGCCGTCGCGCTCGGTTTCGCCGCGCTGCTCTTCGCGGTCGCCGCGCGGGTCGAGCACTGGCCGGAGCAGCGTATCGCGCGCTGGCGCCCCGCCGCCTTTGCGCTGGCGCTGGGCGTCTATTGCACCAGCTGGACCTTCTACGGCGCGGTCGGCAGCGCGCGGCGTGATGGCTGGGACTATCTGCCCATCTATCTCGGCCCCATTCTGGTCTTCGCGCTCGCCCCGCGCTTCCTGCGCGCGCTCGTCACGGCGGTGCAGGCGGAGGGGGCGACCAGCATCTCCGATTTCATCGGCGCGCGGTTCGGCAAGAGCCGCGGGGTTGCCGCCCTGGTCACTGTCACGGCGATGCTGGGCCTCATTCCCTATGTCGCGCTTCAGCTACGCTCGGTGGGGTTGGCCTTCGCGCAGTTGACCGGCGGCCCGGTCGCGCTGGCGATGGCGGGGACGGCCATCGTGCTGGCGGTGTTCGCGATGCTGTTCGGCACGCGCCGCTACGAAGCGGCGGGCCGCAACGAGGGGCTGGTGTTCGCCACGGCGTTCGAATCGCTGGTGAAGCTGACGGCCTTGCTGGCCCTGGCCGGGGCGGCGCTGTGGTGGCTTGCGACCGCGCCCGCCGCCGATAGCAGGATGGCCTGGCGGGGCCTGGGCGACGCATTTGCGCTGTCCGGCGTCGATTCCGAACTGGCGGTCATCATCCTGCTCTCGACAGCCGCGGTGATCTGTCTGCCCCGGCAATTCTATATCGGCGTGATCGAGGCGCGTTCGCCCGACGACCTGATCGGCGCGCGCGGGCCTTTCATCCTGTACCTTACGATGTTCGCGCTCCTGATCCTGCCGATCACCTTTGCCGGAGCGGCTCTGCTGCCCGCAGGGGTGGATGCGGACCGGTATGTCCTGCAACTTCCCGTCGCGGCGGGCGCACGGGGGATGGCGCTGGTCGCCTTCCTAGGCGGCTTTTCGGCTGCGACCGCGATGGTGGTGGTGGAGAGTATCGCGCTGGCGACGATGATCTCCAACGATCTGATCGCGCCGTTGCTATTCCACGCACGCGGGTTGCCGCGCACGGCCAATCTCGGGCGTATCATGCTGATGATCCGCCGCGCCGCGATCGTGCTGGTCATCGGGGCGGCGTTCGGCTGGGCGCGCGCGGTGCCGAGCGACGCGCGCCTCGCGCAAATCGGCTATATCGCCTTTGCCGCGATGGCGCAGATCGCGCCGCTGCTGATCCTCGCGGTCGGCGGGCGGGTGCGCGATCCGGTCGCAGCCAAGGCCGGGCTGACCGCCGGGCTCCTGGCCTGGCTATGGACGCTGGCGCTGCCGCCGGTGCTGCCGCCCGGCTGGCTCGGCGCGATGGCGGGAACGCTGGTCGATCCCGTCGGCCTGTTCGGCTGGCGCTTTGCGACGCCGCTGGCGCACGGTGTCGCCTGGAGCCTGGGCCTCAACCTCCTGCTGGTGGCGACCATCGCCCGAGCACGCACCCGGCGCGTGAAACGCGGTACGGCGCATCCGCCCGCAGTGCCGCTGGCAAATCATGCCGAGCTGGTGACGTTCGTCGCGCGCTTCGTCGGGGAACAGACCGCGATCGAGGTGCTTGGCGCGCCACGCGACCGCCCGATCGGCCGGGCCAGCGCACGCCATGCCGAACGCGCCATCGCCCGCGTGGTTGGCGCGCCATCGGCCCGTGCGCTGATGGCGTCGGCGCTGGCGGGCGAACAACTCAGCCATGAGGATGTCGCCCGCCTCCTCGACGAGGGCGGACAGAGCCTGCAATTCTCCAAAAGGCTGCTGGCGGCCACATTGGAGCATATCGAACCGGGCGTCAGTGTGGTGGACGCGGACCAGCGGCTGGCCGCGTGGAACAGCCGTTATCTCGACCTCTTCGACTATCCCGACGGCATGGTCGCCGTGGGTGCGCCGGTTGCCGACCTCATCCGTTTCAACGCCCTGCGCGGCGAATGCGGGCTGGGCGAGGTGGAGGAGCATGTCCGCCGCCGTCTCGACCATCTGCGCCGTGGCACCGTCCATAGTTTCGAGCGGATCCGCCCCGACGGTCGCGTGCTGCGCACCGCAGGCGGCCCGATGCCGGATGGCGGCTATGTCATGTGTTTCACCGACATCACCGCCGAGGCGGAGGCGCGGCGCGCGCTGGAGGCGGCGCGCGCCGGGCTGGAGGAACGCGTGGCGGATCGCACGGCGGCGCTGACGCGGCTGAACGGCGAGCTGGCCCGGGCAACCCGCGACAAGACCCGTTTCCTGGCGGCGGCGAGCCACGACCTCGTCCAGCCGCTGCATGCCGCGCGACTGTTCACCGCGGCGGTCGGACGCGACACCGGCCACCGCCATGTCGCCAGCATCGACCAGGCGATCGCGAGCGCCGAGGAACTGATCCGCGCGCTGCTCGACATCTCGCGCCTCGACGCCGGGGGGATCGTGCCCCGGCACGAGGCTTTTGCCCTGGGTCCGATGATCGCCGAGGTTTGCGAGGGGATGCGCCCTGCCGCCATGCAAAAAGGACTGGGCTTGCGCATCGGGCCATCGCCCGGCGCGGTCGAAAGTGACCCGGTCCTGCTCCGATCGATCCTGCAGAATCTGGTCAGCAATGCGATACGCTATACCGAGAATGGGCGCGTCCTGGTCGGCGTCCGGCGACGCGGTGACGATTGGCGGATCGACGTGATCGACACCGGCATCGGCATCGGTGCGGACCAGGTCGAGATGATCTTCCAGGAATTCCATCAGGTCCGGCGGGGCGGCTCGGGCCTGGGCCTCGGCCTTGCCATCGTCGAGCGTAGCGCGCGGCTGATCCAGGCGGGGGTGACGGTCGCCTCGCGTCCAGGTGTCGGCAGCCGCTTTTCGATCGACCTGCGGGCGATGACCGGCATGGCCGTCACGCCTTCCGCCACCATCGCCCCTGCCGTGATGACGAAAGGCCTGTCGGTGCTGGTCGTCGACGACAATGCCGGGGTCCGCGATGCGATGACCGCGCTTCTTCAGGCGTCGGGGCACCATGTGATGGCAACGGATGATCCGGACGAGGCGGTGAAGCTCGGACTGACCTGTGACGCCGCTCTTGTCGATTATCATCTGGACGATGATCGTTGTGACGGCCTGATCGTCATCGCGCGTCTGCGCTCGGCGGCTCCAGGGCTCCGGTGTGCGCTGGTGACCGCGAACATGGCCGAGTCGGTCCTGCGACGGGCGGCGGCCATGGATGTCGCGCTGTTGCCAAAGCCTTTGTCGCCTCATGTCCTCGCGCAATGGCTCGCGGGCGACCGGGGGTAAGCACCCCCGTCCCGTCAACCGACGATGCTTTCCCCCATCGACAGTCGCTTGCCGTTGGTCACGATCACCCGGTCGCCGAGATGCGTCGCGGCGAACAGCTTGCGGGCGAAGGCGGTGGGCACGCCGATACAGCCATGGGTCGCATTACCGTATCGGACGTCGCTGCCATGGATGGCGACGCCGTCGTTGGTCAGGCGCAGCATGTACGGCATCGGCGCGTCATAGAGGTTGGACACGTGATCCGCGTCCTTCTGCAGGACGGGAAAGACGCCCAGCGGCGTCGGCATATTGTCCGCGCCATAGATGATCGCGGCGGTCCCGATCTCGTAACCGTCACGAAAGATCGACACGACCTGCGCGGCGAGGTCGACCGTGATCACGATCGGACCATCGGGCGCGGTGCTGTCGTCCCAGACATAATCGCCGTGGCTCAACGGCTTTTTCAGGTCGAGGATGCGGCGGACGACGAAGGGCGCCGGGGTCGACGTCGGCGTCGGGCTGGGCATCGGGTTCGCCACGGCCCGGACCGGCCTCGGATCAGCGACAGGCCGATCGCGCCGCGTCTGGCCCGATAGCCAGACGCCGCCGCCCAGGGTGGCCATCAGGATAGCTCCGGCCAGGAACTGCAAGGCTCGCATCCGTGCGGTTTCTAGCAGAAGCGATTGAACGATGCGTTAGCGAACTTCGACCGTGACATGGCCCAGCGCCGCCATCCCCGCCAGGCGCTGATGCATCGCCGCGCTCGTCGGGGTGGCTCCGATTCCCTCGACCGACAGGACCACGGCGTGTGCCGTCGGACCGATCCGCCAGATATGGAAGTCGTGGATATGCGTGTCGCCCGGCCCCTCGATCCGTTCGCGGACTTCGGCGGCCAGCTTGGGGTCGGCGGCGTCGAGCAGTACCGTGGACGCCTGCTTCATCAGCCCCACCGACCAGTTGGCGATGACCACCGCGCCCAGCAGCCCGACGGCCGGGTCGAGCCACACCCAACCAAGATAGCGCCCCGCCACCAACGCCAGGATCGCCATGACCGAGGTCAGCGCGTCGGCCAGAACATGGATATAGGCCGCCCGCATGTTGGTGTCACCGCCATGGGGGTCATGTTTGTGGTCATGGCCATGGTGATGATGGTGGTCATGTCCGTGATGGTCGTGCCCGTGACCATGCCCCAGCATCCAGGCGCTGACGATGTTGATCAGCAGGCCCAGCACGGCGACCAGGATGGCGTCGCGAAAGGCGACGGGGTGCGGATCGCCGAGCCGCACGATCGACTCATAGGCGATTCCGATCGACACCAGGCCCAGCACCATGGCCGACCCGAAGCCCGCCAGCTCGCCGACCTTGCCGGTGCCCCAGCTATAGCGTGGGTTCGCGACATGCTTCTTGGCATAGGAATAGGCGATGGCGGCGATCCCCAGCGCACCGACATGCGTCGCCATATGGAACCCGTCGGCCAGTAGCGCCATCGAGCCGGTGAAATAGCCCGCGACGATCTCGGCGACCATCATGCCCGCCGACAGCCAGACCACCGCCCGCGTCCGGCGGGCATTCTCGTCATGGGCATGGCCCAGATAGTCATGACTGTGGATCGTCATGGATGTCGTCCTTCGTGGTCGTGTAGGTCAGGGGTCAGCGAAAATGGCGGCGGAGCAGCGTGGCGACCTCGGCGGCGGCGACGGTGCGCTCCGCATCGCTCAGGCCGGGGGCGGCGACATGCGCATGGAGGTGATCTTCGACCAGTTCATCCATCAGGCCGGCCACGGCCCCGCGCACCGCCGCCACCAGGTGCAGCGTCTCGGCACAGTCGGCATCGGCCGTGACCGAACGCTCGATGGCAGCAACCTGCCCGGCGATCCGCCGGACACGCGCGATGATCTTTTCCTTGCTGGTCGTAACATGTGCCATAACGCATAGGGGTATAGGGTATATCGACATGGCGATCAAGACGGTGCTTGCCCCGGCCACCACGTTTCGGCCATCACGCCCCCGGATCGGGCAATAGGGGGATCGAGCGTATGCGGCGTTGGCGGATCGGAGCGTTGACGGCGGCGCTCGCGACGATGGCGATGACGGCGGCCGTGCCCGTGTCGGCAAGGACGATCCTGTTCGTCGGCAACAGCTTCACCTTCGGGGCGAACTCGCCGGTGATGCGCTATCGCCCCGATCTGGTCCGCGACCTCAATCGCGAAGGCATTGGCGGCGTGCCCGCGCTGTTCAAGACCTTTGCCGAACAGGCCCGGCAGGACTGGACCGTCAGCCTGGAAACCGCTGGCGGCCGCGACCTGGCCTATCATTACGAGCAGAAGCGGCGAGAGATTGACGGGCGCTGGGACGTCGTGATCCTGCAGGGCTATAGTACGCTCGATCCGCAGCGGCCGGGCGACCCGATCCGTCATGCCGAGGCGGCGGGCGCGATCGCCGCGATGCTTCGCCAGGCCAATCCGCGCGTCCGGGTGGAATTGGTGTCGACCTGGACCCGTGCCGACCTGACCTATCGCACGCCCAGCCCTTGGCGGGGCAAGGCCGTCACGGCGATGGCCGACGATCTGGCGGCGGCCAACAGCTATGCCATGCGTCGCTACCCGGTGATTTCGGGCACGATCCCGGTCGGGCAGGCCTGGAACCGGGCCTGGGTCGATCGGATCGCCGATCCCAATCCCTATGACGGCATCGCCTTCGGCCAGCTCGATCTGTGGACCTGGGACCAGTATCACGCGAGCGCGGCGGGCTATTATCTCGAAGCCTTGGTGATCTTCGAAAAGGTTACCGGCTTCGACGTCCGGCGGCTGGGCGAGCAAGAGCGGGCGGGGCGCGACCTGGGATTGGAGCCCCGGTCGATGGCCCGGCTTCAGGCCATCGCCCATGCCGAGTTGACGAGCGTCAGGCCGTAACGATCATGCCGTCGCGCACCGTAACCGGCCAGGGCGTCAGCCGCTGACCCTTGCAGGGGCCGCCCAGGCAATCGCCATTGTCGATGTCAAAGATGGCACCATGCCAGGAACAGGCGATACGCCCGCCATCTGGCGTCAGATACGCATCAAGCGTCTGCGCCAGCGGCAGGCCCATATGCGGGCAGCGATCGACATAGCCAAGCACCGCGTCGCCGCGCCGGACGACGAAACCGTGGAAGCGGCCCGCACGCATCTGGAGCACGAAGTTGCGCGCCGCCCCGTCCGCGACGGTCTCGACCGGACCCAGCGAGATTCCTGCCGGTGTGGCGGTCAGCCTTTCGTCGCTCATCCGGCGTCGGCCTGCATTTCGGGCGCAGCCTGGGGAACACGCTCGCGCAGTGTCTGCGCGGCGGCCACCAGGCGCGGGAAGGGCGTCAGGTCCACCGCAAACCGCTCGGCATTATAGACTTGGGGCAGCAGGTGGCAGTCCGCCAGGGTCGGCGTGTCACCATAGGCATAGCCGGACCCATGCTGCAAAATCAGGGTTTCCAAGGCAGCAAAGCCATCGCTGACCCAGCGACCGATCCAGCGTTTGATCGTATCTTCATCGGCGTGAAGATCGTCACGCAAATGCTTGAGAATACGTAGATTGTTGATCGGGTGGATATCGCAGGCGACGATCGCCGCCATGGCGCGGACCACGGCCCGCCCCGCACTGTCCGAAGGCAAGAGGGGCGGATCGGGATAGCATTCCTCCAGCCATTCCAGGATCGCCGGACTCTGGATCAGCGTCCCGTCCGTCGTCTCCAGCGCCGGGACCAGCCCTTGCGGTTGGAGCATGAGATACGCCGGATCGCACTGAACACCGGTGCGCAGGTCATGGGTGACGCTGTCATAGGCCAGCCCCTTCAGTCCCAGCGCCAGGCGAACCCGATACGCCGCGCTCGATCGCCAATAGCCGTGGAGTGTCAGGCTCATGGCAGGCGGGCCTTGGGGAAGTCCTTCCACACCGCATCATAATCGAGCTGCGAATGGGCTAGCGCGTGATCGGTCGGGCGATAGGGCCAGCAGCTTTCGACCATGAACGCCATCGTGCCCTCGATCCGGTGCGGCTTCAGGTCGGCGTTGCTTGCCCCCTGCCAGCTGGCAAGGTCGGGGCCGTGACCCGCCATCAAATTGTGGAGCGACAACCCGCCGGGACGGAAACCCTCTGCCTTGGCGTCATAGGCACCGGTGATGAGGCCCATCGCCTCCGACATGACGTTGCGGTGGAACCAGGGCGGGCGGAACGTATCCTCGGCCACCATCCAGCGTGGCGGGAAGAGCACCAGATCGGCATTGGCGCGGCCCGGCACGTCGCTGGGGGAGGTCAGCAGGGTGAAGATCGATGGATCGGGATGGTCGAAACTGACGGTGTTGATCGTGTTGAAGTGCGACAGGTCGTAACGCCACGGGGTCAGGTTACCGTGCCACGCCACCACATCGAGCGGGCTGTGGTCGAGCGTCATCGTCCAAAGCGAACCAAGGAATTTTTGCACGACCTGGGTCGGCTCGTCGCGGTCCTCGAACCAGGCGACCGGCGTCTCGAAATCGCGGGGATTGCCTAGACCATTCGCGCCGATGGGCCCCAGATCGGGCAGGCGGAACAGGCTGCCATGATTTTCGGCAACATAACCCGCCGCCTCGCCGTCCGGCAGTTCGACACGGAAGCGCACGCCGCGCGGGACGAGCGCGATCTGGCCCGGTGCGATGTCGATGCGGCCCAGCTCGGTCAGGACGGTCAGGCGGCCAGCCTGCGGCATGAACACCAGTTCGCCATCGGCATCGACGAACACCCGCTCCATGCTCCGATTGCAGGCATAGACGTGCACCGCCACGCCTTCCAGATCGGCCGGATCGCGATTGACGAGCATCGTCGTCATCCCGTCGATCCAGTCGGTGCCAGGCGGCGTCATCGGCGCGGGATCCCAGCGCAGGCGGTTGGGGGGCAGGGGGGCATCGCCGGTGCCGGGCGCGAAGCGGGCCGCACCCTGATAGGGCTCATAGGGCGGATGTTCGGCGGTCGGCCGCAGGCGATAGAGCCAGGAGCGCCGGTTTTCGTGGCGCGGCGCGGTAAAGGCGGTGCCGGAAAGCTGCTCGGCATAGAGGCCATAAGCCGGACGCTGCGGCGAGTTGCGGCCGATGGGGAGGGCTCCGGGGACGGCCTCGGTTGCGACATGGTTGCCGAAGCCGGGGATGTAGGACGTTGTCATCTCTTTCCTCTCCACAACACGCCAGCGCGTCAGACGCGGCCAAGCCGCGCCTTATGCGCCGGCTTGACCGTGCTGGCCGGGCTTGCTCGCGCACTATCGTGCGCGCATCGCTGAATGCTTACGCATCCACCGTGATGACGCCGCGCCGGATCTGATCGAGCTCGATGCTCTCGAACAGCGCCTGGAAATTGCCGTTGCCGAAACCCTCATTACCCTTGCGCTGGATGATCTCGAAGAAGATCGGCCCGACCATATTCTCGGTGAAGATCTGGAGCAGGATACCCTCTTCGCCGACATTGCCGTCGATCAGGATGCGGTTCTTGCGCAGTCGCTCCAGGTCTTCGCCGTGGTTCGGCACGCGCTTGTCGACCAGCTCGTAATAGGTCTCGATCGTGTCCTGCAACCGGACGCCACGTGCGCGCAGCTTCTCGACCGTCTCGTAGATATTGTCGGTGGTCAGCGCGAGATGCTGGATGCCTTCGCCATTATATTCGCGGATGAATTCCTCGATCTGGCTTTTTTCGTCCTGGCTCTCGTTCAGTGGGATGCGGATCGCCTTGTCGGGGGCGATCATCGCCTGGCTGAACAGGCCGGTCGCCTTGCCCTTGATGTCGAAATACTTCTGTTCTTCAAAGCCGAACAGCTTGGAGTAGAAGCCCGACCAGGTCCGCATCTCGCCGCGACGGACATTGTGGGTCAGGTGGTCGAGAAGGTCGAGACCGACATTGTTCTCGGCCTCGGCCTGCTGCCAGCCCTCGACCTCGGTCCAGTCGGCGAACAGGTCGCTGCCCGCCTCGACGAGATAGAGATAGCTGCCGCCGATGCCCTCGATGGCCTTGGCATCGGGGGTCAGGCAGCCGCGCGTGGCGTCGACCGCCGTGGCGCCGCCCCGGATCGCGTGATCGAACGTCTCGGCGGGATCGGCGACATAGAAGCCCATGCCGCTGGCCGAGGGGCCGTGATCCTTGCGGAAATCGGCCGCCTGACCGTCTGCGTCGGCATTCAGGAGAAGGGTGATCCGGCCCTGCTTGTAACGGGTGATCGCCTTTTCCGGGTGTCGATGGGTGGGCACGAAGCCCATCATGTCGAACTGCCGCGCCAGCGTTTCCGGCTCGGGCGTGGTGAATTCGCAGAACGCAAAGCCGTCCAGGCCCAGCGGATTGTTCGGGGTGGTTGCCATGACGTCCAACTCCTGATCCAGTATCTTGCGTGACTAGATCGCAGAATGGGGAATTGGTGTCAAATGTTACGATCTCGCGAATTGCGGCTGGACGGCTTCCTTCCCTATCGCCTGTCGATCACCTCGAACCTAGTCAGCGATCATATCGCCAACGCCTATCAGCAGCTGTTCGGCCTCACGATCCCCGAGTGGCGGTTGATCGCGATCGTCGCGGAGGAGGGTGCGGTGGCGCAGTCGGCGGTGTGCGAGCGCAGCCGGATGGACAAGGTCACCGTGTCGCGGGCGGCCATCGCCATGGTGGGGCGCGGACTGCTCGCCCGCACCGCGCATGACGGTGATCGCCGCTCTCACCTGCTGGTCCTGACCGACGCCGGGCGGATGCTCTATGCCGATGTCGCGCCCAAGGCCCTGGAGCTGGAGGCCCAGCTCTTCGCAGGCTTCAGTGCCGAGGAACTGGAGGCATTCGTCACCATGCTCCACCGCATCGACGCCGCCGCCCTGACGCAGCGGGATCAGCCCAGTATCGAGCGGTAGAGCGCCAGATAGCGGTCGGCCATGCGATCGATCGAGAATCGGTCCGCCGCAGCCTGACGACAGGCGGCACGGTCAATCTCCTCAATGCGATCGACTGCGGCGACCGCCTGCTCGACCGTATCGACCAGGAAACCGGTCACGCCGTCCTCGATCAGCTCGGGCATCGATCCGCGCCGGATGGCGATGACCGGCGTCCCGCAAGCCATCGCCTCGACCACCGACAGGCCGAACGGCTCGTCGAAATTGATGAGGTGGAGCAGCGCCTTGGCCCCGCCCAGTGTGGCGGTGCGGTCCTCACCCCCGACCGGTCCGCGATAGACGATGCGATCCTCGTCGACATGGGGGCGGACCTCTCTTTCCCAATAACCCTGATCCTGAACGATCCCGGCCATGATCAGACGGCGATCGGTCGCCTGGGCAACGGCGACAGCCTCGGCGGCCCCCTTGTCGGGGTGGATGCGACCGAAGAACAGGAGGTCTTCGCTACCCTCTGGATCGAAAGGGAAATCCTTTATCGGGATGCCATGATAAATGGTGTCGGCATAGCGCAGGCGCGGATGGCGATCGGCGTCCGAAATGGCGACATAGTGGATGCGATGCTGGTAAGGCTCGTACATCGGCATGATACGCTCGGACGAAAAGCCGTGGATCGTGGTGACCATCGGCGTATCGACCAGCCCCGAAAAGGCGTGCGCCGGAAAATCCGCCTGGTTGTGGATCAGGTCGAACTCACCCGCTCGCTCAAAGATGGCCGCCAAGTGCCGCATTTCCCAGACCTTTGCATCCACCGATGGATCTTCGGAATAGGCGGCGGGGACCGGTCCGGCCAGTGTTGCGGCGGTGATGCTGTCCTGCGTGGCGAACAGGGTTACGTCGACGCCGCGCGCAACCAGCGCCTCGGTCAGCAGGCTGGTGACCAATTCCCACGGGCCATAGGCGCGCGGCGGGGTACGCCATGCGATTGGGGCGATCATCGCGATTTTCATGCGGACGTGTCGACTTTCAGGATCAGGCCCTCATCAGGGCGCAAAAGGGAAGGGGCTCCAGTCGGAAGGTCGCCGAGCGTCGAAATTACGGGCTGCCCCGTCAGGACAATCGGCGCGGGCGTGTCGGCCAGGTTCAGGGCGACGAGATAGCATTCGTCTCCTCTGCGCCGTTCGTAGGCGAGGACGGAACCCTCGGCCTCCACCAGCCGGATTGCGCCGGTGGCCAGCGCAGCACTGTCGCGACGCAAGGTAAGCAGCGCCTTGTGGAGGTGGAGCATCGAGCCGGGGTCGTTCCATTCGGCGGCCACGTTGCGATCCCGCCAGCCGGTACCCAGCGGCAACCACGGCTCACCGGCGGTGAAGCCCCCTTGGGGGCTGTCGTCCCATACCATCGGCGTGCGTACCGGATCGCGACCCAGCCCCAGTCCCGGTTCGCGCAGTTCGCGAGGATCGCGAACCCGGTCGGCAGGAATGTCGCCATTCTCCATACCCAGTTCGTCGCCGTAATAGAGCGTCGGCGTTCCGCGCAGCGTGAGCAGAAGCATCGCCGCCACGCGCGCCTGTGCCGCTCCCCGCTTGGTCGCGCTGCGCGGGCGGTCATGATTGCCCAGCACCCAGTTGGGCCAGCCGCCGGGGGGCAGGGCGGCTTCATACTCGGCGATCATCCGGGCCAGATGCCGTGCGTCCCAGGGGGCGTCGATCAACTGGAAGTTGAAGGGCAGATGGACGCCTTCGCCGTGCAATCCGTAATAGCGCATCAGGCGTTCGACCGGCAGGTAGATCTCGCCGATCAGCACCCGCTCGTCGCCCCCGCGGCCGAAGGCGTCGGCGATGGCGCGCATGTCGGCGGCGATGTCGTGCACTTCGGGCTGGTCGGTCGAGTGCAACTGGAACACCCGTTTCATCTCACCGGTCGCGGGGTCCCAGTCGGGGTTGAGCGGATTGTCGGGAAAGCTCGCATGTTTGATGATGTGCCAGAGCACGTCGATCCGGAACCCATCGACGCCGCGCGCGAACCAGAAGCGCAGAACATCCAGCATGGCGGCCCGAACGTCCGGGTTGCGCCAGTTGAGGTCGGGCTGTTGCTTCAAAAAGGCATGATAATAATATTGCCCGGTCGCGGCGTCCCAACTCCAGGCCGGACCGCCAAAATCGCTGATCCAGTTGTTGGGCGGGCCTCCATCGGGAGCGGCGTCGCGCCAGATATACCAATCGCGCTTGGGATTGTCGCGGCTCGACCGGCTTTCCTGGAACCAGGGATGCTGGTCCGAACTGTGATTGGGCACGAAGTCGAGGAGAAGCTTCAAGCCGCGGGCATGGGCCGAGGCCAGCAGCGAGGCGAAGTCGGCAAGCGATCCGAAGCGAGGATCAACTCCGCAATAATCGGCGACATCATAGCCGAAGTCAGCCATAGGCGACGGAAATATCGGGGAAAGCCAAATCGCATCGATACCCAGTTCCACCAGATAATCGAGACGGCTCTCCACCCCGCGCAGGTCGCCGATCCCGTCACCATCGCTATCCTGAAACGACCAGGGATAGATTTGATAGAGGACAGCGGACTGCCACCACGGCCGCCCCGTCATGCGAAGGCCGCCTTGGGCAGGCGGGTCAGGCGACAGGCCAGATCGGCCTCGCCGCTTGCCACCAGATAATGGTCGCCCAAGTCGACGATGCCAGTCGAAAAGACGACCGGGGTCGGCAGATACATCTGATGCGCGATCGAGGCGGTCAGCGCGGGCGCGGCCTCCAGGATCGGGCGGTCATCGGCCAGGTGCAGGATATGGGTCGGGTCGGCCTTGTCGAACAGCGCCCAGAAGCTGCGATAAATGCCCACCGCGTCGCGCCGCTCGACCCCGTGATACAGGGTCAGCCAACCCCAATCGGTCAGGATCGGCGGCGTGCCCCCTCCGACCTTCATCGCCGATGTCGAGTCCTTGCGCGCGCGAATGCCGGGGGCCTCGATCGGCTTCCAGTGAAACGCATCGGGGGATGTCGCGAAATTGATCGATGGGCCGCCGACATAGGGACTGTCGTCGGGATAGGCGAAATAGACCTCTCCCAGCGGCCGGGTCAGCGCCATGAAGCGACCGCCCACCAGCCCCTCGAAGAACAGCATGTCCTTGTTCTGATGGTCGAGGATGATCCCCGCCAGCGTATAGTCGAGGCCGTTGTCGGAGATGTGCAACGTCGTCGAATGACGTTCGGCCGATACCGAACAGGTCGTCATGTACCAGCGGTCGCCCACCCGGCTGATCCGTGCATCCTCGACGCCGTAGTCCTGCCACGTCGCGGCGGGTTCGATCGCCTTGTCGTAATGGACCGCGACGATCGCCGAGCCGTCCGCCATCAACTCGACTGGCAGCAGCCAGGACAGCGACGTCAGGGCGAGGATGCGGTGGCCGCTGCCGCGGATGGCGAACTGACGCGGGTCGGTCATATCGACCTTGGCCAGCGGAAAGCGGTCGAGGACATAACCGGCGGGGGTCCAGCGGAGCGCGCGGACATCCCCGCCATCGACGGGCTCCCGCAGCGCCTCCGCCACCCGGACCATCAGCAGCAGATTGTCATTGGCCAGCCGCGTCATCCCCGGGTTAAAGGCGCCCAGCACATAGGTCGGTTCGATAATGCCGCGCCGCAACGGGGAGCGGGAGAGGTCGACATCGTCGGGGCGGAAGATCAGCTGGTCGTCGGGCATGGCCCGCCAACGTTCGCTACCAGCCCGCGTTCCCGATCGATCGCGGCCCGTCACCCCCGCCCGATCATGCCGATGTTGCGACTTTCAGGAAAACCGACCAGCGATGCTCGAAAAACTGGTCGGGGGTCAGGCCGGCAAAGGGATCGGGCAGGTCGAACTGCATCCGGCGACCCGGGCCGTCGAGAATGTCTGCCAGCAGACTGAATAGCGCAAGCGGCGTTTCGTCGGCGCGCAACAGTCCCGCTTCCTGCGAAGCGCCGACGCACGCGATGATGGGGCCGGACAGAACCCGATCCCAGGTGGCGAAACGCTGGCGCAGTTCCTCGGAGAAAATCGCCTCCGACGTGAGGAAGGCCATGAAGCGGACCGAGTCCGGCTCGACACAGAAGAAGAAGAACCGGCGTGCGGAATTCTTCAACCGCTCGAGCGGGTTGTTGCCCGTCGCATCGTCGAGCATCGCCTGGTTCAATCGGTCGAGGTCGCGGGTGACGACCGCGTCCAGCAGCGCCATCTTGCCCGCATAGCGGCGATAGATAGTATGTTTGCTGACGCCGACCGACAGCGCGATTTCTTCCATCGACGTACCCTCGATGCCCTGCGAGCAGAATGTCTCGCGAGCCCCGGACAGAATGATGTCGTCGATATGCTGCGCCTGTTCGCGGGTCGGGCGTCCAGCGGTCCGTTTGGTAATGGCCATGATCCCCTTACTGCGGCCTCCGAATACCCACGTCAAACTTAAATGCACTTGCCAGTGTCTTTTGTGCGAGTGCGAAAAACAGGGGATTTCAGTAATTCAAACGTCATGTGCATCAGGGAGTTTCACGACGTGTCGAAATTTTTCACGCATGCTTCATCCTTCGCCATGACTTCGGCACTCATGGCTGGCGGGCAGGGGTGGTAACCACAGCCTCCAGGGCCTCCGCCGCCAGCGACGACCGCCAACTGCGGCGCGAGGGGCCGCACCGAATATCATCGAGCCGCCCGGCCGGACCAAGGCGATCCGCACCGCCAGGGTTCGCGATCTGGTCGAGGCGCAGACCCGTGCGCCCTTTTGCTTTGCGAGCGCCCATCGCCTAGTCGGCTTTGGATATGCAACGGGAGAGCGCGATGACGGACTGGATGATCGGGATCATCGGTGGCTCCGGGCTCTATGCCATCGACGCGTTGGACGATGTGGAGACGTTGCGCATCGACACGCCTTGGGGGGAACCCTCCGACATGCTGGTGCGGGGGCGGATCGGAGCGGTTCGTTTTGTCTTCCTGCCTCGCCACGGTCGGGGCCATCGCCTGGCGCCGACGGAAGTGAACGCCCGTGCCAATATCCACGCATTGAAGCTGGCAGGCTGCACCGACGTGTTGGCCATCTCCGCCATCGGGTCGCTGCGCGAGGAACTGCCGCCCGGCCATTTCGTCGCGGTCGACCAGTTTATCGACCGGACGGTCCACCGCGAGAGCAGCTTTTTCGGGGGCGGCCTGGTCGCGCATGTCTCGATGGCTGATCCGGTCTGTCCGCGCCTGTCCACCCTGGCGGCCCAGGCGGGCGAACGGGCGGGGGCGCGGATGGTCCATGGCGGAACCTATCTTGCCATGGAGGGGCCGCAATTCTCGACCCGTGCCGAAAGCCATCTCTACCGCCAATGGGGTGCCGATGTGATCGGCATGACCGCCATGCCCGAGGCCAAGCTCGCGCGAGAGGCAGAGCTGCCTTACGCGCTGATCGGCATGGTCACCGACTATGACTGCTGGCGCGAGGACGAAGCGCATGTCGAGGTGGATGCGGTGCTGGCGCAACTGGGTGCCAATGCCGCCACCGCGCGGGCGCTGGTCATGGAACTGGCCGCGTTGCTGCCTGCGGAGCGGACGGTCTCACCGATTGACACGGTGCTCGATCATGCCCTCATCACGCATTCCTCGCATATCGATCGGGCCAGGGCGGAGAGCCTTGGCCCGATCGTGGCGCGGGTGCTGACCGCGCGCGGCGGCTGAGGGATCAGTCCTCGACGATCTGGCTGTGCGAGCGGGTGTCG
Source organism: Sphingomonas flavida (assembly GCF_036663655.1). Taxonomy (NCBI): domain Bacteria; kingdom Pseudomonadati; phylum Pseudomonadota; class Alphaproteobacteria; order Sphingomonadales; family Sphingomonadaceae; genus Sphingomonas; species Sphingomonas flavida. The sequence continues at coordinate 383,360 of NZ_JAXOJH010000001.1, read as the reverse complement.
CGCATCCGCAGGTACACGATCAGCGAAATGCCGATCATCGCGGTGACATACCAATAGAAGCCCTGCTCGAAGCCCCATTTCTTGAACAGCAAGGCAACCGATTCCGCCGTTCCGCCGAAGATGGTGTTGGCCAGCGCATAGGGCAGGGCGACGCCCAGTGCGCGGATATGGGCGGGGAACAGCTCGGCCTTCACCACCGCGTTGATCGAGGTGTAACCCGTCACGATGATGAGCGCGCCCATTACCAGGGCGCCCGCGACGATCGGATCACGCGTCGTCTCCAGCGTCGAGAAGATCGGATAGGTCAGCAGCACGCCCGCAATACCGAACGCGATCATCAGCGGCTTGCGCCCGATCCGGTCGGACAGCCCGCCCGCCACCGGCTGCAACAGCATGAAGACGAACAACGTGATGGCGTTGATCTGGCTGGCGACTTCCCGGCTGAAACCACTGGTGTTGACCAGGAACTTCTGCATGTAGATCGAATAGGCGTAGAAGGCGAGCGTACCCCCGGCGGTCAGCAGCATGACCGTCATCGTCTCCTTGGGGTGCTTGGAGAAGAGCTGGATCAGGCCCGATTGCGGCGCGCCGTCCTTCTTCGCGTTCTCGAAGCTCTTGGTCTCGGCCAGGCCGCGCCGGATATAGAAGACGACGACCGCCAGTACCGCGCCCAGCGCGAAGGGGATGCGCCAGCCCCACTCGTCCAGTGCGGCCTCGGTCATGGTCGATTGCAGGATCAGGAGGACGCAGATCGCGAGCAGCTGGCCGGAGATCAGCGTGACATATTGGAACGACGAGAAGAAGCCGCGCCGGTCCTTGCCCGCCATTTCGGAAAGGTAGGTCGCGCTGGCACCATATTCGCCGCCGACCGAAAGCCCCTGCAACAGGCGCGCGAGCACCAGCAGCGCGGGGGCGGCCAGCCCGATCGTCGCATAGCCGGGCGTTACGGCGATGATCAACGAGCCCAGGCACATCAGCGTGACCGACAGGGTCAGGCCCGACTTGCGGCCCTTGCGATCGGCATAGATGCCCATCACCCAGGCACCGATTGGCCGCATGACGAAGCCGACGGCGAAGACCGCCGCCGCGCTCAGCAACTGCGCGGTCCGGTTCTCCGACGGAAAGAAATGCGGTGCGAAATAGAGGGTAAAGGCGGAGTAGACATACCAGTCGAACCATTCGACCAGATTGCCGGTCGACCCCCCGATGATGGATTTCAGGCGATGCCGATTGGAATCGGCGGTGGCGCTGGACATGGTCTACTCCCCTTTTTTGTCTGGTCGTTCTTATCGCTTAGAAGCGGAAGCTCAACCATCCCGCCCAGAAATCCGAGCTTTTCAGGTTGGCCCGCTGCAAGACAGTGTCCGCCTTGAAGTGCTCGTAACGCCCCACGAACGACAGGCGCGGCGTGATCGTCCACGTTGCCTGCAGGCGGGCGACCTCGGCCACCTTCTTGCCACGGACGTTCTGCGTGCCGGGCAGGGCGGTGCCGTTGGCGCGGTAGACCGCGTCGAACTCGTCCGGCCGCCAGGCAAAGCCATACTCGGTCGCCAAGCGCAGGCCTTTGACCGGGGTGAAAGTGAAATTCGGCGCGGTGTACAGCAGGTTGGTCGGCGTCAGGAACAGGCCATAGCTGTAATAGATATTGTTGCCGAACAGACCGTTGGTCGTGTTGAGTTCACCCGTCCGCTGATACGCGCCACCACCCGAGCCATAGTCGAAGTGGACGCCGACCCGTGGCGCATCCGGCTTCTTGCCCAGGCGATAGCTCTGCGCGATGAAGGTCTGCCATGCCGAGATCGGCCGGTTGTTGAAGGTGCCCCGCTGGTTGTTGACGGTCCAGTCGATATTGACCGGTCCGGCATCGCCATAGGCATGCAGGCCCAGGAAATACCGCTCCTCGAGCGCGGTCGTCGGCCCCCACACGGCCCGGCGGTTGCGCAACCGCCAGATGAAGGGATCGAGATACAGTTTCGAACTGCCGAACAATTTGGGCGACAGGCGAAAACCGAAGGTCGCGCCCGAAAAGCGCACATCGGGGTTCGTCTTGTCGTCGCCGATGCCCTTGAAGCCATAGGTGACGTAGTTCAGGTCGAAGATATCGACCCGCGCGTCCTTGCCACGGGCATAGGCCCGGACACCGTCCAGGACGAAGAACAGCGTGTTGTTGTCGCGGCCGACGGTCAACAGCTGTGGCCCGTCGAAGAATTCCTGACGGCCCGCACGCACGCCGACGTCCAGGTCCAGGACCTTGCCCTTCACTTCGGCGAAGAGCTGCTGCACCGCCAACTGGTTGCGCAGATTGCCGCCGGGGGCGCCCAGGTTGATGCCCTGGAGCTCCGCTCGGCCGAGTTCGCCGAACACGCGGAAATGATCACCCAGATGGACGTCGGCACCACCGACGATGCGGGCGATGTCCTGCCGCTGCTGTTGGACTTCACGCAGATTGGGATTGGTCGTGATGTTGACCCGGGTGCGCAGCTCGCCCGAGAAGGTGACATAGGACTTTCCATCCTGGGTCAGCTTCACGCACTTCAGCGCGTCGATGGGATCGTCGCGCTTGGCGGGATCGCAATATTTGCGCCAGTCCTCGGCCCAGCGCGACTGGTTGTAACCCGCAACGGTGTTGCCGTCTCCGGCGGCGCTGGTCGGATAGGCGGTGCTGGCCGGGCTGGCGGGTTCCGCTGCGGCCTTGGGCGTCACGGTCTGCGCCGTGGCGGGCGCAACGGCCAGCCCCGACGCCGCCAGGGCCGTCCCGGCGAGCCAAATGCGTTTCATGATGGTAGTCCCCCTCAATCGTAACGTTCTGCAATCACGGCAGTGGCATATCACCTGATGGTAAACCAAATGCCCGGCCGATCGTCAAAAGATCGGCCGGGCATCGTTTCGGTTCAGGCGATGACGGGCTGTGCTGCCGCGGGAAGGGCGGGGCGACCGTCCAGAGCGGCGTTCAGGGCATCCTTGTCGAGGGCGCCTTCCCAGCGCGCGACCACGACCGTGGCGACCGCGTTGCCGATGAAGTTGGTCAGGCTGCGGCACTCGGACATGAAGCGGTCGACACCCAGGATCAGCGCCATGCCCGCGACCGGCACGTCCGGCACGATCGAGAGGGTGGCGGCCAGCGTGATGAAGCCTGCGCCGGTGACGCCGGCTGCACCCTTGGACGAGAGCATCGCGACGAGGAGGAGGGCCAGCTGCTGGCCCAGCGACAGATCGACGCCGCAGGCCTGGGCGATGAACAGCGCGGCCAGCGTCATGTAGATGTTGGTGCCGTCCAGGTTGAACGAATAGCCGGTGGGGACGACCAGGCCGACGACCGACTTTTCACAACCCGCCTTTTCCATCTTCACGAGAAGGTTGGGCAGCGCGGCTTCGGAGGACGAGGTGCCGAGGACCAGCAGCAGCTCGGCCTTCAGGTAACGGATCAGTTTCAGGACCGAGAAGCCGTTGGCGCGGGCGATGGTGCCCAGGACGACGACGACGAACAGGATCGAGGTGAGGTAGAAGGTCGCGACCAGCGCGCCCAGATTGACCAGGCTGCCGACGCCGTACTTGCCGATGGTGAAGGCGATGGCACCGAAGGCACCGATCGGCGCGGCGCGCATCAGGATGCCGACCATGCGGAAGACGACGACGCTGATCCGCTCCAGGCTGTTCAGCAGCGGACGGGCAGGATCGCCGACCAGTGCCATGGAAATGCCGAACAGGATGGCGACCATCAGGACCTGCAGGATGTTGCCCTGGGTGAAGGCGCTGATCAGCGTGTCGGGAATGATGCCCAGCAGGAAGCCGGTGACGGTCGTGTCATGCGCCTTGGCGGTATATTCGGCGATCGACCCGACCTTCAACGTGGCGGGATCGATGTTCATGCCGGCACCCGGCTGCACGACGTTGGCGACGATCAGGCCGACGATCAGTGCAAAGGTCGAGACGGTGATGAAATAGAAGAAAGCCTTGCCAGCGACGCGGCCGACCGAACCAAGTTCGCGCATGCCCGCAATGCCGGTGACGACGGTCAGGAAGATCACGGGGGCGATGATCATCTTCACCAGCTTGATGAAGGCGTCGCCGATGGGCTTCAGCGATTCGCCAAAGCTGGGCCAGAGATGGCCGATAATCGCACCCAATGCGATCGCGACCAGCACCTGGACATAGAGATGGGACCAGACGCGCGCCCGCTTGGGCGCCTCGGCTACGGCATAATCTTGAGCAATCACGGCTTTCATCATCCTCTGCAAAAGGGTCGGACGCGGTAAGCCGCGTTCCGGGTTGCATGCAGTGTGCGGAAGTTCCCCGTTCCGTACAAAGGATTCCTTAATCTCCGCAAGTCACTGATAAAACACGAAACAATATAAAACATTCGTAACCGATAAGCGAAATTTCGCATAGCGTAGGCGCGATGGTTGCGATATTCCGCACACATGCTGCCCCCGTTCACCCTGACGCGCCGTTACCTGCGCCGCTATGCACTGCCGCTCTTGTGCGTGGGGATAATGGCCTTTGCCGCGGCGGTGGGCTTGCGGTTTTATGCCCATCGTCAGGCGATGGCCGATCTTCGTGCCGATGCGTCGCGGATCGCGCGTCAGCAGGAGCGGCTGCTCAACAGCGAGTTACAACGCTTTCGCCTGCTGCCCATCGTCTTGGTCGAATATCCCGATGTCGGCGAGGCGCTGCGCAACGGATCGGAACAGGCCGCGCGGCGGCTGGACGACAAGCTGCGTGGCCTGGCGGAGCGGACGGGGGCACCGGTCATCTATGTGATCAATCGAAAGGGGCGGACGATCTCCGCATCGAACGCGGGCGAGCCCGATAGTTTCGTCGGCCGCGACTATGGCTTTCGCCCTTATTTCCGACAGGCGATGCACACCGGCACGTCGGAATATTTCGCGCTCGGCAATACCAGCCACCGGCCCGGCCTGTTCCTGGCGCGGCGTATCGGATCGGCCAGCGCGCCCGACGGGGTCGTCGTCGTAAAGGTGGAGTTCGACCGGATCGTCCAGGCCTGGACCAGTGATCCAGGCGCGACGCTGCTGGTCGACAATCACGGCGTGACCGCGGTCACGACCGACCCCCATGCCCGTTTCGGCCTGCTTAGACCCGTCAGCCCGGCGCTGCGTGCCGCGATCGAGGAAAGCCAGCAGTTCGGCGTCCAGCCGCTGCGCCCCGGCCCCTATCGCGTCTCCGGCGACCGGGCGACGGATCGGGATGGCGCGGTGTTCGTGGTCGGCGATGCCCCGGCGCCGCTGCCCGGCTGGCGATTGCTGCATATCGTGCCGACCAAGCCCGCGCTACGTGAAGCGGATGGCTGGGTTCGCTCGGCCACAGCACTTCTCGTCATCGGGCTCTTCGGCCTGAGCGTCGTCTTCATCTGGCGGAGGACCCGTGCCGAGCGCGCCGTTCTGGCGCGCGAAGCGCTGGAGGAAGAAGTCGCACGACGCACCGCCGAGTTGCGCGCGACCAATGATCGCCTGACCGTCGAGATCACCGAGCGTATCCGCGCCGACCAGCGCTTTCGTGCCGCGCGCGAGGAACTGGCGCAGGCCAATCGCCTGGGTTCGCTGGGCTCGATCACCGCGGGCGTCGCGCACGAGATCAACCAGCCGGTCGCCGCGATCCGGACGCTGGCCGACAATGCCCGCACCTTCCTGTCGCGGACCCAGCCGGACAAGGCGGCGGGCAACCTGGCGACCATCGTCGAGCTGACCGAGCGAATCGGCTCGATCGTTCAGGAGATGCGCCGCTTCGCCAGGCGGGGCACGCACGGGTTGGGCCCGGTGTCGCTGGACGAGGTGCTGGACGGCACCATGCTGCTGATCGGTGACAGGTTCCGCACGGCAGGCGTCGCACTGGAACGGCCGAGCGGACAGCCCCTGCCTGTGGTCAAGGCCGGGCGGGTCCGGCTGGAACAGGTGCTGGTCAACCTGCTCCAGAACGCACTCGACGCAGTGGCGGGTCGGCCGTCGCCGCGTGTTCGGCTGACCGTATCGGACGGGCCCGATGGCGTCGAGCTGACCGTAGAGGACAATGGGCCGGGACTGGACCCGGCGATCGCGACCGAGATCTTCACGCCCTTCGTGACGGGCAAGCCCGACGGCCTGGGCCTGGGGCTGGGGATCGCGCGCGACATCATGACGGAGTTTGGCGGTATGTTGGAGATCACCCCCTCGACCCTGGGCGGCGCGGGCTTTCGCATTCGGATGCGTCGGGCATGAGCGAGGCGATGCGCGTCCTGCTGGTCGATGACGACACCGTCCTGCGCCAGGCCCTGGCCCAGTCGTTCGAACTCGCCGGGATCGAAGTCGAGGCGCATGGTGATCCCCTGACCGCGCTGGAGGCGATCACCGCCGATTTCGCCGGGATGGTCGTGTCCGACATTCGGATGCCGGGGATCGACGGTATCGAGCTGGCCCGGCGGGTGGCGGCGGTCGATACCGAAATTCCCGTCATCCTGATGACCGGGCATGGCGACGTGCCGATGGCGGTCGCCGCGCTGAAACAGGGGGTGTTCGATTTCGTCGCCAAGCCCTTTGCCGCCGATCACCTGATCGCCAGTGCCGAGCGGGCGCTGGAGATGCGGCGGCTCGTCCTCGACAATCGCCGGTTGCGGCTGGCGGCGGAGGAAGCGCAGGGCGCATATCCGCTGATCGGCGATACTCCGGTGATGATGCGGCTGCGGGAGACGGTGCGGCAGGTCGCGCAGGCCGATGTCGATGTGCTGGTCGAGGGAGAGACGGGGACGGGCAAGGAACTGGTCGCACTGCTGCTCCACCGGTGGAGCGGTCGCCGCACCCGGCCGTTCGTCGCGGTCGACTGCGCCGCGCTGCCCGAGGCGATTGCCGAGGACGAACTGTTCGGCCAGGCGCATGGCCGCCATCAAGGGCGCATCGCGGCGGCACATCGCGGCACGCTGTTCCTGGACGAGGTGGACAGCATGGCCCCGGCGTTGCAGGGCCGGATGCTGCGTGTCGTCGAGGAGCGGGAAGTGCGTGCGATCGGGGCCGAGGATCCGCAGATGCTCGACCTGCGGATCGTCGCGACGGCGAAGTCCGATCTGGCGCGTGCAGTGGCCGAAGGCCGGTTCCGCGCCGACCTGCTCTACCGCCTGGATGCCGTCCGGCTGCGCGTGCCGCCCCTGCGCGAGCGGCGTGCCGACGTGCCGCTGCTGTTCGCCCATTTCCTGCGCGAGGCGGCGGAGCGGTTCGGGCGACCGGTGCCGATGATCGACGGCGCGATCCAGGCGCGGCTCTTGTCGCACGACTGGCCCGGCAATGTACGCGAGGTGCGCAATTACGCGAACCGCGTCGCGCTCGGCCTGTTCGGCGACAGCCCGGAAAACGGCGATCCGCTGCCGCTGCCCGAGCGCGTGGAGCAGTTCGAGGGGGCGACGATCCGCTCGGTCCTGGAGGAGGTCGCGGGCGACGTCCGGGCCGCGCTCGCCATCCTCGGCATTCCGCGCAAGACCTTTTACGACAAGGTGGCCCGGCACGGCATCGACCTGAACGCCTATCGCCCCAACCGGGCCTGACCGTCACGGCCCCGCTCCCCAATTTCCTTGACGCGACCGGCGGGGCGGGGGAGCATGACCGCCACGACGCCGCCGACAGGTGCGGTGCGGGGATAGGAGAATGCCATGGAGGATGCCGCAGACCGTCTGGCGCGCGATCCGCGCTACATCGCGTTGATACGCAGGCGAGGACGGTTCACCACGATCCTGACGATCGTCATGCTGGTCGTCTATTTCGGCTTCGTCCTGACCATCGCCTTCGACAAGGCGCTGCTGGCGGGATCGGTCAGCGGAGGCGCGACGAGCTGGGGCATCCCGATCGGACTGGGCGTCATCGCCCTCGCGATATGTCTGACCGGCCTTTATGTCTGGCGGGCCAATCGCGATTTCGATCCTGTCATCGATGCGCTGCGGGCGGAGTATGGTGCATGAGGGCGCGTATCGCGATGGCGGCCATGCCGCTTGCCCTGCTGCCATGGTCGGCGGCGCAGGCCCATGCCATCGGCCCGGCCACACAGCAGGCGACGAACTGGACCGCGATCGGCATGTTCGCGGCCTTTGTCGCGCTGACCCTGGCGATCACCCGCTGGGCGGCGCGCCGGACGAAGACGGCATCGGACTTCTATACGGCGGGCGGTGGCATCACCGGCTTTCAGAACGGGCTGGCGATCGCGGGCGACTTCATGTCGGCGGCATCGTTCCTGGGCATTTCGGCGCAGATCTATGCCGATGGCTATGACGGCCTGATCTACTCGATCGGTTTCCTCGTCGGCTGGCCGATCCTGCTCTTCCTGATGGCGGAGCGGCTGCGCAACCTGGGCCGTTACACTTTTGCCGATGTGGCATCCTTTCGCTTCGCGCAGACGCCGGTGCGCATGGTCGCGGCCTGTTCGACGCTGCTGGTCGTCCTGTTCTACCTGATCGCGCAGATGGTCGGGGCGGGGCAGTTGATCCGGCTGCTGTTCGGCCTGCCTTATGGCTATGCGGTGATCATCGTCGGCGTGCTCATGACGATGTACGTGCTGTTCGGGGGCATGACGGCGACCACCTGGGTCCAGATCGTCAAGGCCATGATGCTGCTCGGCGCGGCCAGCTTCATGGCGGTCGCCGTGCTGGCCCGTTTCGGCTTCAGCCCCGAGGCGCTGTTCGCCCGTGCGATCGAGGTGAAGACGGCGCTTGCCGCGCTGGCAGGCGCGGGACCGGACGAAGCGGTGGCGAAGGGCCGGGCGATCATGGGGCCGGGCGGGTTCATCAAGGATCCCATTTCGGCCATCTCGATCGGTGCCGCGCTGATGTTCGGGACAGCGGGCCTTCCGCATATCCTGATGCGCTTCTTCACCGTGCCCAATGCCAAGGCGGCGCGCAGCTCGGTGCTCTGGGCGACGGGCTGGATCGGCTATTTCTATATCCTGACCTTCGTCATCGGCTTCGGTGCGATCGTACTGGTGGCGACCGATCCGGGCTTCCTGGACGCCGACGGCGCCTTGCGCGGCGGCAGCAACATGGCCGCCATTCATCTGGCGCAGGCGGTCGGGGGCAACCTGTTCCTCGGCTTCATCTCGGCGGTGGCGTTCGCGACCATCCTGGCGGTCGTCGCCGGCCTGACCCTGTCGGGCGCCTCGGCGGTCAGCCATGACCTTTATGCGACGGTCATCAAGAAGGGGAAGGCCGACTCCGCCTCCGAACTGCGGGTGTCGCGGATCACGGTGCTGGTTCTTGCGGTCGTGGCGATCCTGCTCGGCATCCTGTTCGAGAAACAGAATGTCGCCTTCATGGTCAGCCTGGCCTTCGCCCTGGCGGCGTCGGCCAACTTCCCCGTGCTGTTCCTGTCGCTGTTGTGGTCGGGCTGCACGACGCGGGGTGTGGTTGCCGGTGGGCTGGTCGGGCTGTTGACCGCGCTGGTGCTGACCATCCTGTCGCCTGCGATCTGGGTCGCGGTGCTGGGTCATGCGGCGCCGATCTTCCCCTATGGATCGCCGACCATCTTCTCGATGCCGCTGGCGTTCCTGACGATCTGGCTGGTGTCGATCACCGACCGGACGGGCCGTGGGGCGGTCGATCGCGCAGGATATCGGGCGCAGCGCATCCGGTCCGAAACGGGGATCGGCGCTTCGTCCGCGCACGAGCACTGAGTTGTCGTACCCGCTGTCCCTAAACGGGGCGGCGGGTACAACCATCCGGCAAATCCCCGGATGCCGGAATGGTCAACGCGGCGTTAACATCGCGCCATGAAACGCCGCCTCGTCCTGACCAATGAAGCTGCCCGCCACCCCTTTCGGCGCTCGCTTCCCCCGCCCGTGCTTCCACGGAGCCGTCGGGACGACGATCAGGATATTCGCCTGTTCGTCCTCAGCTTCACCGCCTTCTTCGTGTGTTTCTACAGCTTCATCTTCTGATCAGGCAGGGCGGACGCAGCCGTCGTCGCAAGCGCGGTGGAGCCGAAGCGCCAGCCAAGCCGAGACCAGGCACATGCCCGCGACCACGAATAGCATGTCGGCGGGCGTGACCCCCGCCGCGCTGATCCCGAATACAGCGACCGAGCCGACCGTCATCGCAAAGCAGTTCACGATGTTGTTCGCCGCCACCGTGCGCGCCGTTTGGTCCTTTTCGACGGTGGTCGTCAGAAACGCATAGAGCGGCACCACGAACATCCCTCCCGTCGTCGCGATGGCGAGGAGCGCGGCGAGAATGCCGATCGCCCGCGGCTGCGCCAGGAAGGCCTGCCAGCTATAGAGGCCGCCATCGGGTGCCGGCGTCCAGTTGCGGCACAGCAGCGAGAACAGGACGACGAAGGCCCCCATGGCGATGACCGACATCGGCGAATAGCGCGCCGAGATCTCGCCCTTCAGCATGGTGTTGATGACCACCGACCCGATCGCGACCCCGACCGAGAAGATCGCGATGGCCAGGCTCGCCACCTCCTTGTCGGCGGTCAGGACATTCTTCACCAGCGGCGGGAAGATGATGATCAGGACCGCACCGATCGTCCAGAAGAAGCTGATCGCCACGATCGCCAGGAACAGGCGGCGGATGTGCAGCGTCGCGGAGATCAGTTGCCACGACGCGGTAAAGGGGTTGTAGTTCAGCTTGATCGGCGGCCCTTCGCGCGGGGCGGGGGGCACCTGGCGGCCGGTGAACCAGCCCAGCACCGCCACGATCAGCACGCCGATCGCTGCGGCCTCGACCGGAATCCACCCCGCCGCGACGGTGCCGAGCAGGATCGCCAGATACGTCCCCGCCTCGACCAGCCCGGTGCCGCCGAGAATATCCTCGGGCTCCAGATGCTGGGGCAGGATCGCATATTTGATCGGCCCGAAGAAGGTCGAGTGGATGCCCAGCGCCAGGACCGTGCCGAGCATCAGCGACAGCCCGGTCATCGTATAGCCCGCCTTGGCGATCAGCAGTCCGGCGGCGCCGATCATCATGATCCCGATCTCGACCGTCTTCACGATCCGCACGATCCGCGCCTTGTCATGTCCGTCCGCCAGCTGCCCGGACATCGCCGAAAGGAATACGAAGGGGAGGATGGCGGCGGCGGTCGCGGCGGAGTTGAAATAGAATTCGGCCTGGGGATCGGTGAAGATCGCATAGGTCGCGAACAACACCATCGACGTCTTGAACAGATTGTCGTTGAACGCCCCGAGGAACTGGGTGGTGAACAGCGGCAGGAACCGGCGCCGCTTGAGAAGCCCGAGGGCATTGAGCATAACGAAAAATGGCCCGATCGTGGCAACAGGATGACGACAACATAACCATGCGCGTGCGTGACGCCAACCGGTTAAAGCGGTTTGTCATGGGCGAACGAGCGGTTAGAAGGCGACATGCTGACGCTGCCCAACCTCCTGACGCTTTCCCGAATCCTGGCCGTGCCGCTGCTGGCGGCGCTGCTGTGGCAGCCGGAGTGGGCGCTGGGATATGGCATCGCCTTCGCGCTCTACTGCCTGATGGGCATCACCGATTACTTCGACGGCTATCTCGCCCGTGCCCAGGGTGCGGTATCGAAACTGGGCGTTTTTCTGGATCCCATCGCCGACAAGATCATGGTCGCATCGGTCATCCTGGTGCTGGTCGCGGTTCAGGTACTGAGCGGGTGGAGCGTGATCGCCGGGCTGGTCATCCTGTTGCGCGAGATCGCGGTGTCGGGCCTGCGTGAATTCCTGGCGCAGTTGCAGGTTTCCGTGCCCGTGTCGCGGCTGGCCAAGTGGAAGACGACGTTGCAGCTGATCTCGCTGGGCGGCCTGATCCTGGGCGGGGCGCTGCCCAACTGGCCGTGGCTGCACATCGCCGCGCTTGCTGCCCTGTGGGGCGCGGCGGTGCTGACCATCGTGACCGGTTGGGATTACCTGCGCGTCGGCCTCAAACATATGGATAGCTGATGTCGTTGACGATCCTGTACTTCGCCTGGGTCCGGGAACGGATCGGGCAGCCCGAGGAAGTGGTGAGCCCACCGGCCGAGGTCGTGACGGTCGCGGATCTGATCGGCTGGCTGGCCAAACGCGGCGGCGGCTATGCCGAGGCGATGGCGGAGCCCGAGCGGTTGCGGGCGGCGGTCGACCAGAATTTCGTCGGCACCGATGCATCGATCGTCGGTGCGCGGGAGGTCGCGATCTTTCCGCCGGTGACGGGCGGATGATCCGCATCCTGGTGTCCCGCGATCCCATCGACCTCTCAGCCGAAACGGTCCGGGTGGAAGGCGGCAATGTCGGTGCCGTGGCCAGCTTTTGCGGCCTCGTCCGCGCCGATGACGGCGTCGATCAGCTGGAGCTTGAGCATTATCCCGGCGCGACCGAGGCTGCGCTGGATCGGATCGCCCGGACGGCATCGGAGCGGTGGTCGCTTCAGGCGGCCACGATCGTCCACCGCGTCGGCCCGATGCGGCCGGGTGAGCGGATCGTCCTCGTCCTCACTGCCGCACCGCATCGGCGGGATGCGCTCGACGGGTGCGCCTATCTGATCGACCGGTTGAAGACGGACGCGCCTTTCTGGAAGCGGGAAACGCGTGGCGATGACGCACGCTGGGTCGAGGCGCGGGATAGCGACACGGCGGCTGCGGAGCGCTGGAGTTAGAGTTTGATCCACCTGACCTGAACTATTGTCCAGCCACCCCCGCGGAGGCCGGGGTGCAGTTGCGAAGGCCTCATCAATGGAGGGCGCTGGACCATTTTAAGCGCGCGCCCAACTGGACCCCGGCCTCCGCCGGGGTGGTTGCTTCAGCTTGGCCAGATCAAACTGTAACGAAAAAGGCAGAGCCGCAGCCCCGCCTTTCCCTTAGTCACTGCAATTTGCCGATCAGCCGATCTTCGGCACGTTGATGCCGTTGGTCAGGTGGACGACGCCATTGGTCGCGTTGACGTCCGCCTTGTCGACATAGGCCTTCTGGCCGTTCACGTCGGTCAGCATGATGTTGCCGTTCGGGCCGACCTGCGCCGTCAGCGGCTGGCCCGCCAGCGTGGTCAGCGTGGCGGTGCCGTTGCCCGCCGTGATCTGCGCCTTAAGCTGCTCGGCGGTCAGCTTGCCCGGGACGACATGATATTTCAGGATCGTGGCCAGGACCGGCTTGTTCTCCGGCTTGCTCAGATTGTCGATCGCGCCTGCGGGCATGCGGCTGAACGCCTCGTTGCTCGGGGCAAAGACGGTGAAGGGGCCCGGGCCCGACAGATCGGTCGTCAGACCGGCGGTCGTCACCAGCTTGGCCAACGTGCTGCGATCGGGCGTCGCGGCCAGGATCTGGACGATGGTGCCGGTCGCGGCCGGTGTTACGGTGCCCGCCGGTGCCGCCGGGGCAGGCATCGTCTGCGGTGCTGCTGGCGCAGCCGGCGCGGGCGTGGTCTGCGCAACAGCGACACCGCTCATGGCCGTGACAGAGGCGAGGATGGCAAAGGTCTTCAACATGAAAGCATACTCCCGTTCTTCTGGAGGCGCGGCGTGATCACCTGGCGCCACATGGTGAAGGGCAGGACAACCGTTCGGCAACCGAAACGGCCGTCCTGCCGGGAGTAACGCACTTAATCCAATTTTGGCACCAATACACCATTGACAATGTGAACGACGCCGTTGGCCTGGGCCAGATCGCCTGCCTCGACATAGCTTTTGTTGCCGCCCGCATCGGTCAGCGTGATGACCGATTGGGTCATGGTGACGGTCAACGGCTCGCCCTGCACGCTTATCAACGTGGCGGTGCCGTTCCCCGCGGCGATCCGCCGTTGCAGCTCGGCGACGCCGACCGTGCCGGGCACCATGTGGAACCGGATCACCCGGACCAGCGAGTCCCGGTTGGCAGGCTGGAGCAGCTGGTTGAGCACGCCGGGGGCCAGGCGGCCAAAGGCTTCGTTCGACGGCGCGAAGACGGTGTACGGGCCGGGGCTGGCCAGCGTCGTCGACAGGCCCGCCGCGCGCACCGCCGCGACGAAGGAGGATAGCGACGCCGTCGCCGCCGCATTGTCCAGGATGGTGCGGGTCGGTGCCATGGCCTGATCCATGGGGGTAGGGGCCGGTGCCTCGATGGGAGCGCTGGCGGTCGACGGTGTCGCCGGGGCCGCCCGCTCATCGCGCCCGCGCCCGCAGCCGCCGAGCCCGATCAGTACGACGATCGGCATAAGCGCGATCATGCGCCGTGCGTTGAGGGTCATGGGCGAAATCTCCTTGGGATGGACAGGGTCACGGGACTAGACGCGCCCGGCCCGCCTCGGGTTGCGCGTGTGTGGCTCAGGCCGCTTCGGAAAGAACCTGGGCGAGCAGGCGGAAATCCTTTTCGCGCGGGCTGGCACGACGCCATACCAGCGCGATCTTGCGCATCGCGTTCTCCGCATCCAGCGGCCGCGCGGTAATGCTGGTATTGTTCAGAATACCCGCACGCAGCGCCATTTCCGGCAGCATCGTCATGCCCAGCCCATTGTCGACCATCTGGACGATGGTGTGGAGCGAGGTGCCCAGCATCGTCGCCTCGGCGCGTAACTCGGGGCGGTTGCACGCGGCCAGAGCGTGATCCTTCAGGCAATGTCCGTCCTCCAGCAGTAGCAGCCGCGCTTCGTCGATCGCGGAGGCGGGAATTGCGGCGGGCGGCGTGAGATTTTCGGCGGTCGGAAAGGCGACGTACAGGCGATCGTCGAACAACGGCTCGGCGGTCACTTCGCCACAGGCATAGGGCAGCGCCAGCAACACGCAGTCGGTGCGACCATTGTGCAGTCGTTCGCAGGCGGGGCCGCTCGGCTCCTCGCGCAGGAACAGCTTAAGGTCCGGAAAATCGCGGCGCAGGCGGGGCAGGATATGCGGCAGCATGAAGGGTGCGATGGTCGGGATGACCGACATGCGCATCTCACCCGACAAGGGGCGCCCGGCGGCGCGCGCCATATCGCCCAGCTCGTCCGCCTCGCGCAGCACTCGCCGCGCCTTATCCGCGATCCGCTCGCCCAGCGGCGTGAAGCGCACCACGCGCCGCGTCCGCTCGACCAGGGTGACGCCGATCAGCGTCTCCAACTCGCGCAGGCCCGCCGACAGGGTCGACTGCGTCACGAAGCACGCATCGGCGGCCCGGCCGAAATGGCCATGGTCCTGCAGCGCCACGAGATATTGCAGCTGCTTTAACGTCGGTAGGTAGGTCGCGGCCATTGATCGCCTCAGTCGATTGCGATCTGACAAATAGCTTGTTGGATCGCCGGCGCCAGTCCCCATATCCGTCACCACAACGAATACAGGCGGTCCACCGCCGATGCCGGACGAGGATGGTTGAAGCCGACTTTTGGGAAGAAATGGAGGCTATTGCCATGTTGACCGTTGGAGACAAGCTCCCCGCATTCGCCGTTCCCGTCCAGCAGGGGACGAACGCCCTCCCCGCGGGCGAGACGATCAGCGACACTTCCTATCCCGGCAAGTGGAAGGTTCTCTTCTACTGGCCGAAGGATTTCACCTTCGTATGCCCGACCGAGATCGTCGGCTATTCCGAACTGAAGGGTGATTTCGAGGATCGCGACGCCGTGCTGATCGGCGCATCGACCGACACCGCGCATGTGCACCTGGCCTGGCGCAAGTCGGACCCGGATCTGGCCGCCGCCGATTTCCCCTGGATCGCGGACAATGGCCGCGTCCTTGCTGACGCGCTGGGCATCGTCGACAAGAACGAGCATGTCGCCTATCGTGCGACGTTCATCATCGATCCCGACAATGTCATCCAGCATGTCACGATCAACGGCCTGAACGTCGGCCGCAACCCGGCGGAGACGCTGCGCGTGCTCGACGCGTTGCAGACCGACGAGCTGTGCCCGTGCAACTGGAACAAGGGCGACGACGTCCTCCAGCTCGCCGCCGAGTAATCCTTTGGTTCGGGGGCGGTGACGTCCCCGGACTCCTATATTTTCCGACGCCCCGGCGAGGGTTGCCGATCCTGATCGATCGGCGGCCCGGACTGGGGCGTCGTTCATCCGGAGCATTTATCCATGTCGCTTAAGGAATTTGCCGGGCAGTTGCCCGACTTCGCCAAGGATATCCGCCTGAACGTCGGGTCGCTGCTGAACGAGCAACTGCTGGACGACCAGCGCAAATACGGCCTGTTGCTGGCCTGTGCCCACGGCACTGGGCACAAGCCGCTGGTCGAGGCGGCGGAGGCCGAATGCGCCCTCAAGCTGTCCGCCGAGGCGGCCAATGCGGCGCGGGCAGCGGCGGCGGTCATGGCGATGAACAACGTCTATTATCGCTTCACGCACCTGGCCGGGAACCAGGAATATCGCAACCTGCCCGCCAAGCTGCGCATGAACGTGATCGCGGCGCCGGGGATCGACAAGGTCGATTTCGAGCTGTTCAGCCTGGCGGTCTCGGCGATCAACGGCTGCGGCATGTGCATCGACGCGCATGAGGCGGTGCTGAAGAAGGCCGGGGTTTCGGCCGAGATCATCCAGAGCTCGGTACGGATCGCAGCGGTTATGCAGGCGGTTGCGACCGTTCATTCGGCAATCGCTTGAACCCATATCTTCCCCAAGCCTTGGCTTGGGGAGGGCGGTGATGGAGGGGCGTCGCCACTGGCCGTGACACCCCTCCATCAGCCGTTCGGGCTGCGACCTCTCCTCACACGGGAGGAACGGGTCAGGCGGTGATCGCCTGGTACAGCCCCCAAAGGCTCGTCAGCGTCAGGATCGTGCCCACCAGGGTCAGCAGCGTGCGGGCCGGAACCCGCTTGGCCAGGATCGCGCCAAAGGGTGCTGCCAGGACACCGCCGATCAACAGCCCCACCGTCGCCATGGTGAACGCGCCCCAGCCGAGCTGGGTGATAAACGTCGCCGAGATGGTGGCGGTCAGGAAGAATTCGGCGGTATTCACCGTGCCGATCGTCGTGCGTGGTGCCGCACCCTGCGCCAGCAGGTTCGAGGTCACGACCGGCCCCCAGCCGCCGCCGCCCGCCGCATCCAGGAACCCGCCGATAAAGCCCAGCGGCTCGACCACCTTCGGCTCGCGCGCGTTCGTCTTGTGACGCCATGCACGGATCAGCAGGTAGAGGCCGATCGCCGTGAGATAGGCCAGGATGAAGGGCTTCACGACGGCGGCGTCGATGTTCGACAGCACATAGGCACCCAATGCGCCGCCGATGACGCCCGGGATCATCAGGCGCAGGAACAGCCGCCAGTTGACGTTGCGATGCACCGCATGGCTGATGCCCGACACGGCGGTCGTGAATGTCTCGACGCTGTGCACCCCCGCCGAGGCGGCGGCGGGTGGCACGCCCAGGCTGATGAGCAGGGTATTGGAAATCACGCCAAAGGCCATGCCCAGCGCACCATCGACGACCTGCGCGGCGAAGCCCACGCCCACGAAGGGGAGGATATGGATCAGTTCGGTACTCGTCGGGTCCATCGTCTCTCCTTACATGTCCTTCGCGGCGGGCCATGCCGTGTCGACAGCAACGCTGCAACAAAGATAGAGTTTGTGGCGGGGAGCCGCCGAGCGCGACTATCTGGATTTCAAGCGATAGCATGCCTAAATGCTCCTATCGCATCTGGGGACTGCTCATGCCGAGCCGATTGGCCGCCTATCTTGATTCGATCCGGGCGCGCGACCCTGCGCCACATTCGCGCGCGGAGATCCTGCTATACCCCGGTGTCTGGGCGCTGGCCGGTCACCGGATCGCGCACCGCCTGTACAAGGGGCGAGCGTTCTTCCTAGCGCGGCTGGTCAATCACTTCACCCGCTTCCTGACCGCGATCGACATTCATCCCGGTGCCAAGATCGGCCGCAATTTCTTCATCGACCATGGTTTTGTGGTGATCGGCGAGACGGCCGAGATCGGCGACGACGTCACCATCTATCAGTGCGTGACGCTGGGCGGAACCAGCCCGGACAATGGTGTGGCGGGCAAGCGTCACCCGACGCTGATGGACGGGGCGATCGTCGGTTCGGGCGCGCAGGTGCTGGGCCCGATCATCGTCGGGCCGCGCGCGCGCGTGGGTGCGAATGCGGTCGTCACGCGTGACGTGCCCGAAGGCGCGGTGATGGTCGGTATCCCCGCCCGCCCGACGGTGGTCGAGGGCGGCGCGGCCCCTGAGCGACGCTTCGTGCCCTATGGCACGCCCTGTTCGGAAATGTTCGATCCGCAGACCCAGAAGATCGAGATGATGCGCTGCGAGCTGGAGACGATGCGGGGTCGGCTGGACGCCGTGCTGGCCGAACAGGAAGAGCGGCGCGACCGGGCCTGATGGGAGTTCTGCCGTTCCCGAAGGCCCCCGGCCAGGTCGGCTTCGAGCGGGCCGAGTTGAACCGTATCCTCGACCTGTATGGCCGCATGGTGGCGGCGGGCCATTGGCGCGACTATGCGATGGACCTGGGCCGGGACGCGGCGATCTTTTCCGCCTTTCGACGGGCTGCCGAGCGACCCGAATATCGCATCGAAAAGCGACCGGCGCTGCGCAATCGTCAGGGCATGTGGGCGCTGATCGGGGAGGGCGGGGCCGTGCTGAAGCGGGGCCATGAACTGGGCCCCGTGCTCGCCCCGGTCGAGCGGCGGCTGATGAAACTGGTCGACGAATAAGCCAATGAAAAGCGCCGGTCCCCTGGGTGGGAACCGGCGCCTTATTACAGCCGGGTGAGGGCCTTTGGCTTAATTGCCGCCACGCTGGCGGCACTGGTCATACTGACCCTTTTTGCAGATCGGATAGCTCTTCAGCGGAGCTGGGGCCGGATAGGCCTGTGACGGGCTCGGTGCCTGCTGGAACACGATCTGTGCGCCGGGGGCGGGTGGTGCGGCCATTGGCGGTTGAGCGGGCTGGTAACCGCCAGCCGTCATCGTCGCAGCCGAGGCCGCCGCATTGGCCTGCATCGCGCCAGGGGTTGCAGTGTCGGTCGACGTGCCGGTCTGGGCCGTGGCGTCGGTCGACGTACCCGTCTGGGCACCTGCCTGGGCGGTGGTGTCGGTCTGGGTCGTGGTCTGAGCCAGGGCGGGCGTCGCCATCAGCGCGGTGGCGGCAAGAAAAATGAGCTTCATGCGAATCTCCTATTCAGAAGCGCAAGTGCGTTAGCGCGTGGAGGAAACGCCCAATGCCGCACTTGGCTCCCTCGTTTCGCAAGCGACCCAATCCTGACACGCTTTTCAGGCGGCTGGCTCAGCCCCCCGCATCCAGCGAATAGCCCGCCGAGCGGACGGTGCGGATGATGTCTGGCCGATCGCCGATATTGATCGCCTTGCGCAGACGGCGGATATGCACGTCGACCGTACGGCTCTCGATGTCGGAGTCATGGCCCCAGACCGCATCGAGCAGCCGCTCGCGCGAGAAAACCCAGCCGGGATGCTCGAGGAAATGCTTGAGCAGGCGGAACTCCGTCGGCCCGAGCGAGACGACTTCGCCTGCGCGGCGGACCTTGTGGCCGACCGTGTCCATCTCGATATCGGCATAGGTCAGCGCCTCGCCCGCCAGCGCCGGGCGGACGCGCCGCAGCACCGCGCCGACGCGGGCGACCAGTTCGCGCGGGGAGAAGGGCTTGGTGACATAGTCGTCCGCGCCCGTCTCCAACCCGCGCACCCGGTCTTCTTCCTCGCCGCGTGCGGTGAGCATGATGATGGGCACGTTGGCCGTCTCGGGCGAGCGGCGGAGGCGGCGGCAGACCTCGATCCCCGAAATCCCCTCGACCATCCAGTCGAGCAGGACGATGTCGGGCGTGCTCTCGCGCGCCAGCAGCAACGCCTCCTCGCCGTCCGGCGTGTGCGTGACCTCGAAATCCTCGCGCTTGAAGTGGAAGACGAGCAGTTCCGCCAGCGCGGCGTCGTCTTCGACCAGCAGCATTTTTACGCGTGCCATGATGCCTGTTCCCTCAAGAAGGCAGAGTGCCGCCGCGATCCCGCTCACCCATCTGGGTGCCGGTGGCAGCGAAATAGACCATCTCCGCGACGTTCGTCGCATGGTCCCCGATCCGTTCGAGATTCTTGGCGATGAACAGCAGGTGAGCGACCTGCCCGATCGTCTTGGGATTCTCGACCATATGGGTGACGAGCGTGCGAAAGATGGAATCGTAGAAATCGTCGAGCGCGTTGTCGCTGTCGCGGACCCGGACCGCCGCCTCGGCATCGCGCGCGGCAAAGGCGTCGAGCACGTCATGCACCATCGCCGAGGCGATCTTGGCCATGGCGGGCAGGATCGAGACGGGCTCGATCCGGTCCTCGCTTTCGATCATCGGCACGCGCTTGGCGATGTTCTTTGCATAGTCGCCGATGCGCTCGACGACGCTGGCGATCTTGAGTGCCGCGACGACCTCGCGCAGGTCGTTGGCCATCGGCGCCCGAAGCGCGATGGTGCGCACCGCCAGTCGCTCGACCTCGGCCTCGATCAGGTCGATCGCCTTGTCGTCGTCGCGCACCTTGCGCGCCAGTTCCAGGTCGGAGCGTTGCAACGCGCGGATCGCATTGGCGATCGCCTCCTCGGCCAATCCGCCCATCTGGCTGATCAACCCGCGCAGGCGGCCTATGTCGTTGTCGAAGGCTTTTACGGTGTGGTCCATGATCCTCGTCCTCAGCCGTAACGGCCGGTAATATAGTCCTTCGTCCGCTCTTCCTTCGGGTTCGTGAAGATGTCGGACGTCTTGCCGTACTCGACCAGGGTGCCGAGATGGAAAAAGGCGGTACGCTGCGAGACGCGGGCGGCCTGCTGCATGTTGTGGGTGACGATCGCGATGGCGTAGCGGCCGCGCAGGTCGTGGATCAGTTCCTCGATCCGCGCGGTCGCGATCGGGTCGAGCGCGCTGCACGGCTCGTCCATCAGGATGACCTCGGGATCGACCGCGATGGCGCGGGCGATGCACAGTCGCTGCTGCTGGCCACCCGACAGCGCGGTGCCGCTTTCGGACAGGCGGTCCTTGACCTCGTTCCACAAACCCGCACGGGTCAGCGAGCGCTCGACGATCATGTCCAGCTCGGCCCGCGACCCGGCCAGCCCGTGGATGCGCGGGCCATAGGCGACGTTTTCGTAGATCGACTTGGGGAACGGATTGGGCTTCTGGAACACCATGCCGACGCGGGCGCGAAGCTGCACCACGTCCATCTCCGGCGCATAGATGTCCTGCCCGTCGATCCGCACATCGCCGGTGACGCGCGCCGAGGGGATGGTGTCGTTCATCCGGTTGAGCGTGCGCAGGAAGGTCGACTTGCCACAGCCCGACGGGCCGATGAACGCGATGACGTGATCCATGTCGACGTCGATCGAGATGTCATGGATCGCCTGCTTGGCGCCATAGGACACGCTGACGTTGCGCGCGCTTATCTTGGGAATGCTCACCAGCGTGTCTCGAACCGATTGCGAAGGTAGATGGCCAACCCGTTCATCGCGAGGAGGAAGACGAGAAGGACGATGATCGCGGCCGATGTCCGCTCGATAAAGCCGCGGTCCACCTGATCCGACCACAGGAAGATCTGGACCGGCAGGACGGTCGCCGGATCGGTCAGCCCATGCGGGGGTGCGGCGATGAAGGCGCGCATGCCGATCATCAACAGCGGCGCGGTCTCCCCCAGCGCGCGCGCCATGCCGATGATCGTGCCGGTCATGATGCCCGGCAGTGCCAGCGGCAGGACGTGATGAAAGATCACCTGCACCCGCGACGCCCCGATCGCCAGGGCGGCGTCGCGGATCGAGGGCGGCACCGCCTTGATCGCGTTGCGCGCGGCGATGACGATGACCGGCATGGTCATCAGCGCCAGCGTCAGGCCGCCGACCAGCGGCGCTGATCGCGGCAGGCCGAAACTACCCAGGAACACGGCAAGGCCCAGCAGGCCGAAGATGATCGACGGCACCGCCGCCAGATTGTTAATCGACACCTCGATGATGTCAGTCCACCGGTTCTTCGGCGCATATTCCTCGAGATAGAGGGCGGCCAGCACCCCGATCGGGAAGGCGAGGAACAGCGTCACCAGCATGGTGAGGAGCGAACCCTTGGCTGCGCCCCAGATGCCGACACCGGTCGGATCGGTCGCGTCGGCATCGCGCAGGAAACCCCAGTCCCAGCCGGTCGACAGCACGCCCTTCGCCTTCAGCCGCGCGACCACCGCCTCCGCATCGGGGGCGCCGTTGCCCTTGGCGGCGACATCATAGCGGCTGGCGATCGGCAGCGAGAAACGGGTCGTCCGATGGAGCAGTGCCGGGTCGGCCTTCACCGCGTCGCGCACGACGATCCAGGCGCTTGGCGACAGCAGGTCCGCTCCGTCGGGGCCGAAGGCCATGGTCGCGGCACTGTCAACCGCGTCCTCCAGCCCCGATCCGGCCAGCGCCAGATCCGCGCCGCGCCCCTTCAGGCGGGCGGGTTCGATCGGCAGTTGCGCGGCGGCCAGATCGACGGGCAGCGTGACCCGCGTCTCGGTAAAGCCGCGAAGCCCTTGCGCGAGCATGGTGACGAGCAGGAACGCCAGGAACGCGGCGGACAAGGCGACGGCCGCCGCACCCAGCCGCCGGAAACGGCGCTCGGCGGCATAGCGACGACGCAACCGCCGGGCCATGGCCGGGCTGTCCCACTTACGGGGTGCAGGCGGCGGTGCGCTATTCATAGCTTTCCCGGTACCGCTTCACCACGCTGAGCGCGACGATGTTGAGGAGAAGGGTGATCACGAACAGCGTCAGGCCGAGCGCGAAGGCGGCAAGCGTCTTCGGGCTGTCGAACTCCGCTTCACCGGTCAGCAGGTCGACGATCTGCCGGGTGACGGTGGTCGTGCTGGCAAAGGGATTGGCGGTCAGGGTGGCGACGCCGCTCGCCGCCATGACGACGATCATGGTCTCGCCGATCGCACGACTGACGGCGAGCAGGACTCCGCCGACGACGCCGGGCAGGGCGGCGGGCAGCATGACGCGGGTGATCGTTTCCGACGGGGTCGCCCCCATCGCCAGGCTGCCGTCGCGCATGGCGCTGGGCACCGCCGCCAGGCTGTCGTCCGCCATGGACGAGACGAAGGGAATGATCATCACCCCCATGACGAGGCCAGCGGCCAACGCGCTTTCGGAGGAGGCCCAGTCGATGCCGATCGACACCGCGAACTGGCGAACGGCCGGGGCGACGGTCAGCGCGGCGAAATAGCCGTAGACGACCGTCGGTATGCCCGCGAGCACTTCGAGCACGGGCTTCATGATCCGGCGCGCGCGGGGGGCGGCATATTGGGTCAGATAGATGGCGCTCATCAGTCCGAACGGAATGGCCACCGCCATGGCGATGATCGCACCGATGAAAAAGGTGCCCCAGAACAACGGCACGGCGCCCAGCGATGCACCGGGATCGCGCGGGTCGATCACCTGCGGGCTCCAGTGCGTGCCGAACAGGAAGTCGGTGACCGGTACGACCGAGAAGAAGCGGCCCGCTTCATAAAGCAGCGAGGCGACGATCCCCGCCGTGGTCAGGATCGCGATCAACGACGCGCCGAGCAGCAGGCCGAGGACCACCCGTTCGATGCGCGTCCGGGCCGAAAAATCGGGACGCACGCGCAAGTAGGCATAGGCCCCGCTGGCCAGGGCGAGCAGGACGACGATGGCGGTCGCGATCCAGTCGAACCGGGCCTGCGCGCGGGCATAGGCCGGTGCCAGTTCGCGGGACAGGGTATGGAAGGCACCGTGTGCCCGTCCACTCGCCAAGGCGCGGGCCTCGGACAGAATGGCGGCGCGTTCGAACCCCGGCGGGGGCAAATGCGCCGCGGCGGGGGTGCCAAGCACCGTATCGGTCACGAGGGCGGGCGAAGTCGCCGCCCAGACCGCCAGGAACAGCAGCGGGGGAAGGACGGTCCACAGCGCAACATACCAGCCGTGATGGTGCGGCAGCGAACTGACCCGCGCGGCCGCGCCGTGCCGAAAGCCAAGCGCGCGCATCCGGGTGGTCGCCCAGGCGATGACGCCCAGCCCGACGATCAGGATCAGGAGGCTCGCCCCGTTCATGACGGCAACGTCGCCGGGTCGAGCGGGATTTCCTGCATGATGATCGCCCGCGACCGTGCCTCGATCGCTGCGGGAGACGCGATCAGGCCACGCCGGACCAGCGGCCCGTCCTTGCCCCAATTCGCCGCATAGAGCCGCAGAAAGGCGCGCATGCCCGGAATGGCGTCGAGATGCGCCTTCTTGACATAGACGTAGAGCGGGCGGGAGCCCGGATAGCGATCGGCGGCGATGGCGGCATAGGTCGGCTTGACCCCGTCGATCGCAACCCCGTCCACGGTCTGGCGATTTTCCTCGAGATAGGAATAACCGAATACACCCAGTGCGTCCGGGTTGGCCTGGAGCTTCTGGACAATCAAATTGTCGTTCTCACCCGCGTCGATATACGCGCCATCCTCGCGCACGCGGGCGCAGAGCAGGCGGTGCGCATCGGGATCGCGGCGGCTGAGCGCGATGGCCCCCGGTTCCACCGCATCGCATCCCTTCATCAGGATCAGCTCGGCGAGCGCATCACGCGTGCCGCTGGTCGCTGGCGGGCCATAGACCTGGATCGGAATGGCGGGCAGCGCGGGGTTCACGTCGGCCCAGGTCCGTGCCTGATTGGGCTTGCCGCCCGGATGGGCCGACAGGGCGCGATAGAGATCGACGGTGGTCAGCGCCATGCGCGGCCCGCGCTTCGATTCGGCGAAGGCGATGCCGTCGATGCCGATCTGGATCTCGAGCAGTTCGGGCGCGCCGTGCGCGGCGCACTCGCGATACTCGCTTGCCTTCATGCGACGCGACGCATCTTCCAGATCGGGATGCGCGGCGCCGATCCCGGCGCAGAACAGCTTCATGCCCGCGCCCGTACCGGTCGACTCGATCACCGGCGCCTTGGCCTCCGGATCGGCGGCCACGAACCGCTCGGCAATGATCGTGGTAAACGGATAGACGGTGGACGATCCGACCGCCGTGATCTGCTCACGCACGCCAGCGCCGCCGCCATTGGCCTGATCGTGGCAGGCCGCCAGCGCGAACATCGCGGCGAGAAGGCAGGGCAGGCGCATCATGTTCCTTGGAAGAGGGCGACCATCGTGGTTGCGAACCGGCGCTGCCATGCTCACCGGACCCCCGTGTGACATTTTTATTGTGGTTTTGTGACACCGCCCTCGGAAACGGGCCGGTCGGCGGTTTTGAGTGCCGGCAGGCGCACCGTGAAGGTGGTGCCGACGCCGACTTCGCTGGCGATCTCCAGCTTGCCGCGATGCCGCTCGACAATGTGCTTGACGATCGCGAGGCCCAGCCCGGTGCCGCCGATACTGCGGCTGCGCCCGGAGTCGACCCTGTAGAAGCGCTCGGTCAGGCGGGGGATGTGGCTGGCCGCGATGCCTTCGCCGCGGTCCACGACGGCCAGCTTCAGCATGGGGCCGTCACGTTCCAGGATCACACGGACCGGCGTCTTCGCTCGACCATATTTCATCGCATTGCCGATCAGATTGTGCAGCATCTGCGACAGTTGCGCCCGGTCTCCCGCAATCGGTGGCAGGTCGGGCGCCAGTTCGCACGCGATGTCATCGGCGCGCAGCGATCCGGAGTCGAGAAATTCGTCCCAGACATGCTCGACCAGATCGCTCATGTCGACGGGCTGGGCGGGCTGGCGATATTTGTCCGCCTCGATCCGGCTGAGCGAGATCAGATCCTCGACGAGGCGTTGCATCCGCCGCGCCTCGTCGAACATCACCTTCAAGAAGCGTGCACGGATCTCGGCATCCTCCCCCGCCTCGTCGCTCAGCGTTTCGATAAAGCCGAGGATCGAGGCGAGGGGGGTGCGCAGTTCGTGGCTGGCATTGGCGACGAAATCGACGCGCATCCGCTCGGCGACGTCGTGTGCGGTCTGGTCGATCAGATGGACGATACGCTGGCCGCTGCTGGTATCGGCGATCCGCATTTCCCAGCGCTGCTCGAGCGAACCCAGTCCGACCAGCGAGATGGGATGATCGGGGTCGGTCATGCCATCCCGCGCGAGCAGGCGTTCGGCGGCGGCAGGATGGCGGATGGCGACGCGGGCATCCTCGCCCACGATATGCCCGCCGAGCAGCGTCCGCGCGGAGTGGTTGGCCAGGATGACCCGGCCCTTTTCGATCAGCAGGACCGGCTCGACGATGGCGTCCAGGGCTTCTTTCAGCAACGGCGGCAGGGCGCCGTCCTGCTCCGGCATGGGCTCGCCATCGGGTTCGCTCGGCACGCCTTCGCTGGCGACCAGGGCCGCGGCGATCCCGCCGACCAGCGTGATGATCGCCGGCCCCGGCCCCGCGCTCAGAAAGACGACCAGTGCAGCGATCACCACCACCACCACGGCCCATAAGGTGCGAATGCCGAATCCCATGAGGTGTCGATGTAACGGTCGTCGGGGCGTCTGTCTTCCTCCGCTCGCACGGCCGACCGGGGGTCGAAATTTCGATCCAGCTTTGGGAAGTCCCGGGCAGCGCACAGCTTCTTGTCGGGGGGCAGCGAATATGGGACATCGCATAGACATGGATGACATGCCTATCGATCAGGGCCAGCCGCCCGAGGAACCGGCCGCCAAGCCTGCCTCCGCGAAGCCGTCGCGCGCGACGAGCCGCCGGACGCTGATGCTGGGCGCTGTCGGCGCGAGTGCGGTCGTCGCGATCCGTCCGGCGCTGGCGCAGACGACGGGATCGGTCCAAAACTGTCAGATCCCGGTGCCGGACCCCGGCAATTCAGGGAAATATATCGCCAGCGACGGCTCGCTCGCGCCGCCCAGCCTGTTGGGGCCAATCACCGGGCTGGGCCCCTTTCCGCCGCCCGCTCGCCCTTTTACGGGTGAGGAGGTGTCCCGGGCGATGTTCCAGGGCTCCAACCTGCCCGGCGCGACCGCGAACAGCACCAAGGCCTATCTGGCATATATCAAGAAGCTGAAAATGGGGCAGAGCGGCTATACCTGCTTCCTGTCCGTACAGAATCCCCGGCACTGACGCCGTGCCCGGTCCGCGCTACCGCGCGGCGGACGCGGCGCTGCTGATCGTCGAGCCGCTCGATATCTTCACGGCGGTTTTCCATCGTCCGTCGGGCATCACCCATCTGCTGAACGAGCCCGCGCCGCAGATTTTGGAGGCGCTGGCGGACAAACCGCTGGATGCCGCCGCATTGTTGGACCAGCTGGCCGGGCAATATGAACTCGACGTGGTCGAAGGGATCGAGATGTTGCAGGCGCGGCTGGACGAGCTGGAGGCGGCGGGGCTCGTCGATCGCCTGTGAGGCACCAGATTTCCTTGCGGGTCGGACCGGTCGGTTTTCGGATCGGATCGGACTGGCTCGCGCCGATCGCGGCCCTCGATGCGCTTTACCGGGATTATCCGCGACCGGATTTCGCCGACTATACCGTCCGGCTGGAGGCGACGTCACCCTTGCGGCGGTGGCTTCGGCCATCGGTGCGGACATTGGGTGACTATCACCTGCCGGACTCGGCTCCGCTGCCATTGGCGCAGGGGCTGCTTGCGGCCGAGATGGGGATGAACCTTCAGGTCGCGTTGGGCCATCGCCGTCACCTGCTGCTCCACGCGGCGGTCGTTGCACGCGGCGACCGGGCCGTCCTGCTCAGCGGGGTGTCGGGCGCGGGCAAGTCGACGCTGGCGCTGATGCTGTCGCAGCGTGGGTGGCGCTTTCTGGGGGATGAATTCGCCTTGATCGACCCGGTCAGCGGCTGTGCCCATCCCTTCCCCCGACCGATCAGTTTGAAGAATGAGAGCCTCGGCGTCATCCCATCCGACAGCCTGACGGGGCCACGCCTGTCCGGCACGCCCAAGGGCGAAGTCCGCCACGTCGCACCCGACAGCGCGGCGATCGCGGCGATGGACGTGCCCGCGCGCCCCGCCCTGTTGATCTTTCCCCGGTTCGGCCAGCCATTGGCGCTCCACGGTATGGCCCCGACCGAGACGTTCGTCCGCCTGACCCAGGCATCGACCAACTATGTCGCATTGGGCGAAGCCGGGTTCCGGGCGCTGACACGACTTCGGTCGGAGGTGCCCGCCATTGCCCTGGACTACCCGGATGGCGAGAGCGGGGTTGCGGCGGTCGAGTCGATCTGGAGCAGGCTGTGAACGCGGTCGAGGCTCTGATCGACCTGCTCCGCCACCCTGAGGGATCGGCTGCGATCCCCCTGGGGGCGTGGACGCAAATCCTGGCGGTCGCGCGCGCCGAGACGTTGCTGGGCACCCTGGCCTATCGACTGGACGGCCGGATATTGCCCGCCGTCGTGGCGGCCGTCCTGGCGGATGCGAAGGACGAAGCCGAACAGGTCCGCCGTGCCGCCCTGTGGGAAGCGAACCGGATCGCCCATGCCCTGACGCCGCTGGGCCAACCGGTGATCCTGCTCAAGGGCACGGCCTTCGTCGCGGCCGGACTTGCCGCCGGGCGGGGGCGTGGGATCGGCGATTGCGATATCCTGTTGCCGCATGCGCTGCTCGACAAGGCCGAGGCTTTGCTGATCGGTGCGGGTTGGGGTTGGCTGAAATCCGATCCGTATGACGACCTGTATTACCGCCGCTGGATGCACGAGCTGCCGCCGTTGGTGCACACCGAGCGCGGCCATATGGTGGATGTGCACCACACCATCCTGCCGCCGACGGCGCGCCCCAAGCCCGATGCCGAGGCGCTGATCGCCGATGCCGAGATGTTGGCGGGCGGGCTGGCGACGCTATGCCATACCGACATGATCGTCCACGCCGCAGCCCATCTGTTCGCCGATGGCGAGTTGAGCGGGGGCCTGCGCAACCTGTGGGATATCCATGCGCTGATCGAGGAGCGGGGGATGGCCGGACTAGAGGAGCGCGCCCGGCATCACGGCCTGTCGAGCGCGGTCGGCCGGGCTTTGCGGTTGAGCCATGCGCTCTACGGCACCGCCGTGCCGGATGCTTGGCAGAAGCTGACCGCCACCGACCAGCTTTATCGGCGGCGGATGACGGCACGCGACGGTTGGGCGCGCGAGCGACGGCGACTGACGCGCACGGCTTTCTACATCCGCTCGCATGCCATCCGTATGCCGCTACCGCTTCTCGCCCGGCACTTGTGGATCAAGTGGCGGAAGGGGAAAGCCGCGCCAGCGTAGGAATGAGCGCGTCATAGCCGTCGATGACCGCATCGGCGCCGAGCGTCTCGACCGGCTGGCTTAGAAATCCGAAGGAGCAGGCGACGACGGGCAGTCCGGCGGCACGGGCCGCCTCGACGTCGAAGATCGAGTCACCGACAAAGGCTGCCGTCCCGCCACCGCACTGCGCGACCAGCGCTTGGATAGGGATTGGCGATGGCTTGGCGATGCCCAGCGTATCCCCCCCGATGATCGTATCGAACCGGGCCGTCAGCCCCAGCGAGTCCAGGATCGACCGTGCAAAACGCTCGAGCTTGTTCGTCATGACGCCGAGGCGGACACCGCGCGCCGCCAGTTCGTCCAGCGCGGCAAGTGCGCCGGGAAAGGGCACGGTGTGCACCGCCAGATGGGCCTCGTAATAGGCGAGAAGCCGGTGGTGCAACGTGTCGAGCGTCGTCTCGTCATAGCCGCCGGTCGCGTCCAGCCCATGTTTCAGCATCGCCCGTGCGCCTCCGCCGATCATCGGCTTGACGGCCTCGACGCTCAAGGCGGGGCGGCCGATCGAGGCGAGCGCATGATTGACCGCGGCGGCAAGGTCGCCACTGGTGTCGAGCAGCGTACCGTCCAGGTCGAATCCTATGATGGCGAAGGGAAAACCCTGCGATGAATTGACGTCCATGTCTCGTTCCGGTGCAGCCTCGCGCTGGCAATGGCCCGAATTTCATGGCAGGCGCAACCATCATGACGAGACCGATCGCCGCCATCATCCTTGCCGCGGGCAAGGGCACCCGCATGAAGTCGAACCTGCACAAGGTTCTTCACCCGATCGCCGGACGCGCGATGCTGCTTCACCTGATCGACAGCGTGAAGCAATTGTCGCCCGAGCGCATGGTCGTGGTCACCGGGGCCGGACGCGAGCAGGTCGAGGCCGCCGTCACGTCGCTCGGCGTCAGCACCGCGTTGCAGGCGGAACAGTTGGGCACGGGTCACGCCGTCGCCCAGGCGCGCGAGGTCCTGGCGGGTTTCGATGGCGATGTCCTGATCCTCTATGGCGACGTGCCGCTGGTCGAGGCACGGACGATGCAGGCGATGATCGACCGACTCGGCCAGGACGATGCGCCCGCGGCCGTGGTGCTGGGCTTCCGCCCCGCCGATCCCGCCGCCTATGGTCGGGTTGTCGCCGACGCCAGCGGCCGGATCGACCGAATGGTCGAGTTCAAGGATGCCAGCGCCGAGGAGCGCGCGGTCACGCTGTGCAACTCCGGCCTGATGGCGGTCCGCTCGGCGGATCTCTTTGGCCTGCTCGACCGGGTCGGCAACGACAATGCGGCCGGGGAATATTATCTGCCCGATATCGTCATGCTGGCAGCGGCCGATGGCCGTCATTCGGCGGTGATCGAGACGGACGCGAGCGAGGTCGCGGGCGTCAACAGCCGCGCTGAACTGGCGGTGGTCGAGGGCGACTGGCAGGTCCGCCGCCGTGCGCTGGCCATGGCAGAGGGGGCGACGTTGATCGCGCCGGATACGGTATGGTTCGCGCATGATACGCGTATCGGGCGTGACGTGGTCATCGAGCCGCACGTCGTCTTCGGCCCCGGCGTCCATGTCGCCGATGGCGTGACCATCCACGCCTTCAGCCATCTGGAAGGAGCGACCATCGCGACCGGAGCCGATATCGGCCCCTATGCCCGTTTGCGCCCTGGTGCCGACGTGCGCGAAGGCGCGCGGGTCGGCAACTTCGTAGAGATGAAGAAGGCCGTTCTCGGCCCCGGCGCGAAAGCCAATCACCTGACCTATCTGGGCGATGCCGAAGTGGGCGCGGGGGCCAACATCGGCGCGGGCACCATCACCTGCAACTATGACGGGTTCCTGAAGTACAAGACGGTGATCGGCGAGGGTGCCTTTATCGGCTCCAACTCCGCGCTGATCGCGCCGGTCACCATCGGTGCAGGTGCGATCGTGGGGGCAGGAGCCGTGGTGACGAGCGACGTCGAGGCGGACGCGCTCGCGCTGGTCCGCGCGGAACGCCAGACCAAGCCGGGCTGGGCGAAGCGTTTTCGAGACATGATGACGGCCAAGAAGGCCGCAAAGAAGGCTGGGGAGTAAGACTATGTGCGGTATCGTAGGAATCCTGGGCGGTGACGACGTTGCCGAGCGTCTGCTCGACGGACTGCGTCGCCTGGAGTATCGCGGCTATGACTCTGCCGGCATCGCGACGATCGACCATGGCGCGATCGAGCGTCGGCGTGCGTCGGGCAAATTGATCAATCTGGCCAAGGAACTGGCGGCGCATCCGCTGCCCGGCTCGATCGGCATCGCGCATACGCGCTGGGCGACGCATGGCGGCCCGACGACCAACAATGCCCATCCGCATGCGACCGATCACGTCGCGGTCGTCCACAACGGCATCATCGAGAACTTCAAGGCGCTGCGCGATGAGCTGATCGGCCGCGGCCGTGTCTTCACCAGCGAGACGGACACCGAGGTCGTGGCACACCTGGTCAGCGAAAAGGTGGAACAGGGCCTCGACCCCGTCGCCGCCGTTCGCGAGGTGCTGCCGCGCCTGCACGGTGCTTTCGCGCTGGCGATCCTGTTCCGTGATCGACCCGACATGCTGATCGGCGCGCGGCTCGGTTCGCCGCTGGTCGTGGGGTACGGCGGCGACGAGACCTATCTGGGCTCGGACGCGCTCGCCCTCGCGCCGCTGACCCAGCGTATCGCCTATCTGGACGAGGGCGACTGGGTCGTCTGCACCCGTGAGGGCGCGCAGGTCTATGACCGCGACAACACGCCGGTCGACCGGCCCGTCACCCTGTCGGGCGTCACCGGCGCGCTGATCGACAAGGGCAATCACCGCCACTTCATGCAGAAGGAAATCTACGAGCAGCCGATCGTCGTCGCCCAGACGCTCCGCTCGTATCTCCAGCGGTTGGAGGGCAAGGTCGTGTTGCCCATTCCCGACTTCGACCTGTCGGGTATCAAGCGGGTCACCATCGTCGCCTGCGGCACCAGCTTCTATGCGGGCATGGTCGCCAAATACTGGTTCGAGCAGTTTGCACGGG
Organism: Sphingomonas flavida; assembly: GCF_036663655.1. Lineage (NCBI taxonomy): Bacteria > Pseudomonadati > Pseudomonadota > Alphaproteobacteria > Sphingomonadales > Sphingomonadaceae > Sphingomonas > Sphingomonas flavida. The sequence continues at coordinate 351,338 of NZ_JAXOJH010000001.1, read as the reverse complement.
TTCCCGTCGATTTGGATGTGGCGTCCGAATTCCGCTACCGCGCGCCGGTCATGGAGGCGGGCGGCCTGATGATCGTCATCAGCCAGTCGGGCGAGACCGCCGATACGCTGGCCGCGTTGCGCCATGCCAAGGCCGAGGGGCAGACGATCGCCGCCGTGGTCAACGTACCGACCAGCTCGATGGCGCGTGAGGCCGACCTGCTGCTGCCGACCCATGCCGGGCCGGAGATCGGCGTCGCGTCCACCAAGGCCTTTACCTGCCAGCTCAGCGTTCTGGCCGCACTCGCCGCCAACCTCGCCAAGGCCAAGGGGCGGCTGTCGGTCGAGGAGGAGAAGCAGCTCGTCCGCCACCTTGCCGAAGCGCCCGCCGCGATCAACGGCGCACTGGCCTATGACGAGGCGATCGAGGGCATGGCGGGCACGGTCGCCGGTGCGCGCGACGTGCTGTATCTCGGCCGTGGCACCGACTATCCGCTGGCGCTGGAAGGCGCGCTGAAGTTGAAGGAAATCAGCTACATCCACGCCGAAGGTTATGCGGCGGGCGAGATGAAGCACGGTCCGATCGCGCTGATCGACGAGCATGTCCCCGTCATCGTCATCGCCCCGTCGGGCCCCCTGTTCGAGAAGACCGTCTCGAACATGCAGGAGGTGCAGGCACGCGGCGGCAAGGTGATCTTGATCTCCGACTATGACGGGATCGAGGCGGCTGGTGACGGCTGCATCGCCACCATCACCATGCCCAAGGTGCATCCGCTGATCGCGCCGATCGTCTATGCGGTGCCGGTCCAGTTGCTCGCCTATCATGTGGCGGTCGCCAAGGGCACGGATGTCGACCAGCCGCGCAACCTCGCCAAGAGCGTTACGGTTGAATAACTGTCCATTTACGTCACTTTAAGTATCTTCGGCCACTATCCTTCCAACGATTGCATGATGTTGGAATGATGGTGGCCGGATGCGTATTCTGATTGTTGACGACGAACCGGCCGTTCACGAAACCTATTCCTACTGTTTTTGGGATTGCACGACGGATCATCGCGATCCGGTCGAGCATGGCGGTGACACCCGTGCGTTTCGTCCGCATCACTGTTATCAGGGCGCGGAGGCCGTCGTGGCGGTCGAAAAGGCCATGTCGGAGGGAAATCCCTTCAAGGTCGCCTTTATCGACATTCGCATGCCGCCGGGGATCGACGGACGCGAAACCGCGCGGCGTATCCGCGCGCTGGACCCCGACATCCATCTGGTGATCGTCACCGGCTATACCGACTTCTCGCCCGCCGATATCAGCCGGGTGGCCGGCCCCGCCGACAAGATCTTCTACATCGCCAAGCCTTTCCAGCTGGCCGAGGTCACGCAGATGGCGCTCGCGCTGTGCCACCGCTGGGACAATGACCGCGAATTGGCGGCGGCGCGCGCAATGCTGGCGGCACAGGTGGTCACGCTTGAGGAAAAGACCGCCGAGCTGGCGGCCAATGAAAACCGCGCCATGCATATCGCGATGCACGACGCGCTGACCGATGCGCCCAACCGCGTGGCGTTTCTGCGCGGATTGCAGGAGCGGGGACGGCGGCCGGGTCCGTTCGTCACCGGCATGATCGATCTCGACCGGTTCAAGCTGGTCAACGACACGCTGGGCCATCTGGCGGGTGACGAACTGATCCGCGAAGTCTGTGCGATGATCCACCGCCATGCTCCGCGTGACGCCCTGGTGGCCCGGCTGGGCGGCGACGAATTTGGCCTCTTCTTTGATGCGGAAAATGAGGAGCAGGCGATTACGGCCTGCGAGCGGATCGTGTCGGCCTGTGCGACCAGCTTCAACATTCTGGGCCATGCCGTCCGCTGTGGAGCATCATGCGGATTGGTGATGAGCGGGGAGGGTGTCGAACGCGACCCGACCGACCTGGTGCGCCAGGCCGACATGGCCTTGAACGATGCCAAGCGTTCGGGGCGCGGGGTCGTCCGGGTATTTGACGAAGGGATGGACGAGAGCATCCGGGTCCGGCGGGGGATCGAGGCCGGATTGGCCGGTGCGATCGCGAACGACGAGCTTAGCCTGGCCTTCCAGCCGATCGTCGGGCGCGGCGATCTGGAAATTGCCGGGTTCGAGGCACTGGTGCGTTGGACGACGACGGATCATGGCCCCGTCAGTCCGGCGATCTTTATCCCGATCGCCGAGGAAAGCCACCTGATCCACGAACTGGGCGACTGGGTGCTGGACCATGCTCTGGCCGAGTTGCAGCATTGGCCGGGCCAATATGTATCAGTGAACTTCAGCCCGGTGCAGTTCAGGCGCTCTCATTTCGTCGCGCATGTCATGGACAGCGTTCGTCGTGCCGGGGTCGAACCCGGCCGTGTCCAGATCGAGATAACCGAGACGGCCATTTTCGACGATGCCGAACGCGCCTCGCAGACGCTGTGCGCGCTGCGGAAGCTTGGCTTCCGTATTGCACTCGACGACTTCGGCACGGGCTATTCCAGCCTCTATAACATCCGCAAGTTCGCCCTAGACAGCCTGAAGATCGACCGCAGCTTCATCGACGGCATGGGCCGCGAGCGTGAGTCTGCCGCGATCGTCCATTCGATCATCCATCTCGGCCGCGCGCTGGGACTGGGCGTGGTGGCCGAGGGGGTCGAGACGGAGGCCCAGGCCCAGGCGCTGCGCGTCGCAGGCGCCAGCCATCTGCAGGGTTTTCTATTCTCCTTCCCGGTTCCTGCGGTCGAAGCCCGCGAACTGGCGACGCGGCGCGTCCTGCCGCTGCCGGGCGGCGATCATACAGAGCCCGCACTGGCGGTCGGTGCGCGGTACTGAGCGAAAGCGATGATCGTCACAGTGGCAGTTCGGGCTGCCGCGGTACGTCTCGATCATCCTCCTGCTCGACCAAGCCCGACATGGTCAGGCCGAGCAGCCGGACGCCGCCCGTGACCGGCAACTGCTGGTCGAGTAGGTCCAGACCGATCGCCAGGAACTGCGCGCGGTCGCCAACGGGCTGGCTCGTCGAGCGTGCCCGGGTGATGGTTCGAAAATCGCTGTATCGCAGCTTCAGCGTCACGGTGCGCCCCGACACACCATTGCGCGCGATACGTGTCCAGGCGGCATCGACGACGCGCTCCAACGCGGCGTGCAGCCCCTCGCGGTCCGACAGATCTTCCTCGAACGTCCGTTCGGCCCCGACCGACTTCGCGATGCGCTGGGCACGAACCGGCCGATGGTCGATCCCCCGCGCTGCGCCATACAGATAATCGGCATAGCTGCCGAAATGACGTTGCAGAAAGTCGAACGGTCGGTCCCGCAGGTCCTGGCCCGTCAGGATTCCCAAGGCCTCCATCTTGCGGGCGGTCACTGGTCCAACACCGTGAAACCGCTTGACCGGCAATGCGGCGACGAAGGCCGCGCCATGTGCCGGGGGAATGACGCACAGGCCATCGGGCTTGTTCTGGTCGGAGGCCAGCTTGGCGATGAACTTGTTGTAGCTGACCCCGGCGGAAGCGGTGAGCCCCGTCTCGGCCTTGATCGCGGCGCGGATCGCCGCTGCGATAGCGGTCGCCGAGCCCAGCCCGGCGCGGTCCTCCGTCACATCGAGATAGGCTTCGTCAAGCGACAGCGGCTCGATCAGATCGGTGTAGCGGGCAAAGACCGTGCGGATCTGCCCCGATACTTCACGATACACATCGAAGCGCGGCGGGACAAAGACGATTTCGGGACAGCGGCGGGCGGCGGTGACAGATGGCATGGCCGAGCGCACCCCAAAGGTTCGCGCCTCATAGCTGGCCGCCGCAACGACACCCCGCCGCCGCGATCCCCCCACCGCAACCGGTCGTCCGCGAAGTCTGGGGTCATCCCGCTGTTCGACTGAGGCGTAGAAGGCGTCCATGTCTACATGAATTATCTTGCGTCCATCCTGAGTCGCCATAGCATTGGTCGGACTGGAAGAATTTGGCACCGGGGAGCCCATGACGGTCACATAGTCGCTTGCTGCACGCCGGTAAAACGAAACAGGAACAGGGCTTCATCGTCAACCCCTTGATCATATGGGGTCGAGATGGCCGTTCGCATTAACTTGCCCTTATAGGATCTGTCTTATGGAAATGGGCAGGACGATTGTTTGACACATCTTCGATCCTTGGGTGCCGCGGCCCTCTTGCTCCTGATGTCGATCCTGCCGATGACGGCCGGGGCCGAGCGGAGCGATCCTTGGGCGGCATGGCAATGGGCCACCTTCTCCCGGTTGGGGGACGCGGTGAGCCTGCCGCACGTGACCACCACGGCGGTGGCCCGCGCGCGCGACGGCACCATGTGGATCGGCACGCGCGGCGGCCTGACCCGCTATGACGGGCAACGCGTGCGCAGCTACAAGCAGCGCCTGTCCGACCCCTATTCGCTGCCCGACAATTACGTACGATCGCTGATGGCGCTGCCGGATGGAGGGTTGCTGATCGGGACCAATGTCGGAGGCCTGGCGCGCTACGATTCGAGGACCGGGCGCTTCCTGCGCCTGAGCGCGAAGGGCCAGCGCGCGGGAACGCGTATCTTTGGTTTCTCACCCGACGGTGCGGGCGGGGCCTTTGTCGCATCGGACGGCGGGGTGCATCACGTCGCCGCGGGTTCGGATCGGATCGATCCGATGGCCGCCCATGCGATCCGCAATCGCAAAGGCGAGGTCCAGACCGTTTTCGCCGTTTACCGTGACACGGACGGCCGCGTCTGGGCGGGGGCGGAGGAGGGGCTCTGGTCGCGTGCGCCGCATAGCCGCACCTTCGTCCGTGTCGTCATGAATACCAAGGCGCCAGACCGCGACGTCTGGGCGATCCAGCGTGACCGGCAGGGTCGGCTTTGGGTCGGGACGGGTTCCGACGGCATCTACACGACCTCGGATCGGGGAGGAAATCCGCGCTTCACCCAGTTGCCGGGACTGGCCGGGCAATCTCCACTGGTCGGGCACCGGACCATCCGTGCCTTGCTGGAGGACGGACATGGACGGATATGGGCCGCGACCGACGGCAGTGGGATCCTGCTGATCGACCCGGCGCGAAGGTTCGCCATACTGCCGATCCGGCATCTGGCCGCCAATCCGCTATCGCTCGCGGGTGATACGGTCCGGGCGCTGGCGCTGGACGGGTCGGGCGGAATCTGGGCGGCGACCGAGATGGGCGCGGCACGGACACGCGGGCCGGGCGGCGGCGTGCTGCGGATCGGATCGGCGATGCCCGACCCGCGCAAGTCGCTGTCCGAGGACAATGTCCGCGGGATCATGGTCGATCGGCGGGGCCTGATCTGGCTGGGTTTCAGCAATGGGTCGATCGATGCCCTGGACCGTGAACGGGGCCTTGTCCGTCACCTGACCCTGCCGGGGCAGCATGGCGGGCAGGATATCAAGGCGCTGCTGGAATCCAGCGACGGCTCCATCCTGGTCGGCGCGCGTGGGGTCATGGCGGTCGATCCTCGGACGCTGGCGACACACGCCATCGACGTCCCCGGACTGGGCGACCTGCCGGTCATCTCGCTGGCCGAGACGCCGGTAGCGTTACTGATCGGAACCTATAAGGGGCTGTTCGTCCGCGATCGGGTCACCGGGCAGGTGCGCGTGTTCCATCACGATGCCTCCGATCCGACCAGCCTGCCCAACAACGAAGTCATCAACATCGTCGTCCGATCGCCGACATCGGCGCTGGTCGCGACGCCCGCCGGGTTGGGGTTGCTCGACCTGCGCACAGGGCGTTTCGTCCATTTCTCCAGCAAGGTCGGGCAAGCCGCCAACCTGCCGCAGGATTATGCGGGTTCGATCGTCTCCATGGGCCGCGACATCTGGGTCGGGACCTATGGCGGCGTCGGTATCGGGCGCGCGGTCGCGGACGGCTGGCGCTTTCATGCGATCACCGAAGCGGATGGTTTGGCGGGCGACAACGTCGCCTCGCTGACGCTCGATGCCCGTCGTCGGATCTGGGTGGCGAGCGCTGGCGGTATTTCGGTGATCGATCCCGCCGGGCGCCGGGTGCGCGTCATGAGCCAGCGCGACGGCGGCGGCACCAACGCCTTCAACCAGCGCGCGGCGGCGCGGACCGATGATGGCTCGCTGCTGTTCGGATCGCCCGACGGGCTGATGATCCTGCAGCCGGATGTGCTGCTGAGCCGCGACAACCGGGTCGGCACCGCATCGCTGATCGTCAGCGCGGCCGAGATCGACGGTCGCCCCGTCACCATCGATTCCGCCGCGTCGTCCTGGGGGCTGCGTTTGGGGCGTGACGGACGGACCCTGCGCGTCAGTTTTGCACTGACCGATTTCGCCGCGCCCGAGGAGGTCCGCTACGGCTATCGGCTGGAGGGCTTCGACCGGAGATGGATGAACGTGGCGCCGGGGACGCCGGCGGACGCGACCTATACCAACCTTCCCGCGGGCAATTACTGGCTGCTGCTCAGGGCAAGCGTGCCGGGCCTCGCCGCGCAGACCGTGACCCAGCGCATCCTGATCACCGTCGACCCGCAATGGTATGAGACGTGGCCCGCACGGCTTGGCTTTGTGGCTTTGGGCCTGATGGTGCTGGCATGCAGCTTCTGGGCGGTCACCACCGTCGTCCGCCGCCGCGCCAGGGTATTGGAGGCGATGGTCGAGGAGCGGACCGGCGAACTCCGCCGTGCCAACGAACAGCTCGACCGTCTGGCCAGCACCGATCCGCTGACCGGCCTGGCGAACCGCCGAACGCTGATGACCCGGCTGGAGGCGGCGCGCGGGCAGGCCGTCGATCATGGCGACGCCTTCACCTTTGCCTTGCTGGACGTCGATCACTTCAAGCGGATCAACGATCGCCACGGCCATAGCGTAGGCGACGAGGTTCTCGTCCAGCTGTCGGCGCGCCTGCAACAGGGGGTTCGGGTCGACGATACCCTGTCGCGCTATGGCGGGGAGGAGATCGCGATCCTGCTCCCCGGCACCACGCTGGACATGGCGACGGCTATCATCGAGCGGGTGCGGCAGGCCATAGCCGAGCGACCGGTCACCGTCGGCGATCAGGCCGTCGCCGTCACCATCAGTGCGGGCATCGCGGAGTGGCAGCCGGACGAACCGGTCGGTGCGATGATCCAACGGGCCGACGCGGCGCTTTACGATGCCAAGCGTGGCGGTCGCGATCGGGTTGCGCGGGCGGCGTGATCGACCGCACGGAACCGGCGGCGAAGGGCCGTGTTGCCATGCCTCATGACGCCTGACGTACCACCCGACACCCTCGTCACCCGCAGCGGCCGCCTGATCCGGCAAGGCGGCGCCTTCATCCTGCAAGGTGATGACGGATCATTGGCCGAATTGCGGTTGATGCGGGTGCCGGTCGACCATGTCGGAAAGTCCGTCACCGTGACGGGGCGGATGCTCGGGACAGGACTGATCGAGGTGGAGGGCGTCCGGGGCGGCTGACCGCCCCGAACCCTCAATGGCTGGCGCCGCGCCGGGGTATGAGGTGCAGGACACCGACGATGACCGCTCCGACGATCAACCCGATGATCGCGGAGCCGACCGCACCGACGAACCATGCAACGGCAACGCCCGCCACCGGCATGGCTTCTCCGGCATGATGGGCGGTGTCGTGGATCAGATGGGGCAGGGTGGTGAAGCCGAATTCCTCCATGCCGTGGACGATGATGCCGCCGCCGACCCACACCATCGCGGCGGTGCCGACGATGGCCAGGACCTTCAGTACGACGGGCATAGCCTTGACAAGGCCACGGCCGACCGATTGCGACACACGTCCCTCGCGGGCGGCGAGGTGCAGGCCGATATCGTCCATCTTCACGATCGCGGCGACCACGCCGTACACGCCGACCGTGATGGCGATACCGACCAGGGCCAGCGCGATCGCCTGGGTCCCGATCGCCATGTCGGGCAGTTCGGACAGAGCGATCGCCATGATCTCCCCCGACAGGATCAGGTCGGTACGGATTGCCCCGGATACCTGACGATCTTCCAGCACCTTGGCATCGACCGGCGCGGCGTCAGCCGCTTCCTCATGCCCGCCCGTGAGCGTCTCGAGGATCTTCTCGCTTGCCTCGAAGCACAGAAAGGCACCGCCCGCCATCAGGATGGGCGTGATCGCCCAGGGCGCAAAAGCGCTGAGCAACAGGGCGGCGGGCAGCAGGAAGATCAGCTTGTTGCGCAGCGACCCCAGCGCGATCTTGCCGATGATCGGCAATTCCCGCTGCGGCGCCAGGCCGACGACATAGCGCGGCGTTACCGCCGTATCGTCGATGACCACACCCGCCGCCTTGGCACCGGCACGGGCCGAAGCGCCCGCAACGTCGTCCAGCGATGCCGCCGCCAGCTTCGCGATTGCCGCCACATCGTCGAGCAATGCGACAAGACCCCCTGCCATCGAACCGCTACTCCCTATGATCCATTTGGCCCGTGCCTAGAGCCTGGGTTGCGTCGATGCACGGAAAAATGACGAAGTCGTCATGTCAGCCACGTCGCATCGCGCCACTGCCTGGTCAGATGGTCGAGCAGCGCCGGTACGGCCGCAGGTGCCCCGACAGGCGCGTGCAAGGCCCAGATACCGACCGCCACCGACCCTTCATAAGCGGGCAGCACGCGGACAAGCCGCCCGTCGGTCAACGCATCGGCCACGTCCCAGAGCGAACGCAGCGCGATGCCGCCGCCCGCCAGGGCGAGTTCGCGCACCATCTCGCTGCTATGCGTTTCGACTGCGCTCTCGCCGTTGATCGTCGCGCCGGTCAAACGCCATGGCAGTTGGCCCTTGGCAGCCAGCAACCGATGCTGGCGAAGCGCCGCGATCGTCTCGGGTGTGCCCGCGGCTGTCAGATAGGCCGGGCTGGCGCACAATATGCGGCGATTGTCGGCCAGCCGAAACGCCCCCAGGCCCGGCGGCGGTGTGGCCGTGATGCGGATCGCCAGGTCGATGCCGCCATCCAGCAAGTCGACGAAATCGTCGCTGAGCTCGATCTTCAGCCTGACATCGGGAAAGCGGTCGAGAAAGGCCGGGATGAAGGGTGCGATCCACAGGCGGCCGAACGAGGTCGGCGCGCTGACCGACAAGGGGCCCGCCGGGCTGCCGGCCGTCTGTACCATCCGGGCCTGCGCCGCCCGAAGGCCCGCGATCAGCGGGGCGACCTCGGCATGGAAGGCGGCCCCCGCTGGTGTCGGTGACAAACGACGGGTCGTCCGGTGAAGCAGCCGGACCCCCATCCGCGCCTCGAGCCGCGCGATGCGCTTCGAGACCATCGCAGGCGACAAGAGCCAGACGCGAGCGCCGCCCGCCAGGCTCCCTTCGCGGATCACGTCGACGAACAGCGCGATATCGGGATCCATTCGTTCCTCCAGCGATCGACAGTCCTGCGATCATGCGCTCTATGACCCGCAATGGCGATGCCCTATCGTCCCGCACACGCCATGAGGGGGAGACGCCATGATGCAACGCCACGGCCTGTCGGTCGCACCTGCGCTGGTGCGGTTCCTGGAGGATCGGGCACTTCCGGCGAGCGGCCTGTCCGTCGACTCATTCTGGGCGGGGGTTGCAGATATTTTCGGGCGTTTCGCACCCCAAAATGCCGCCTTGCTGGCCAGGCGCGACGCGTTGCAGGCGCGGATCGATGACTGGTATCGGCAGGGCGGTGGATGCGACGGGGCCAGCCAACGCGCCTTTCTGACCGAGATCGGGTATCTGGTCCCGCAACCCGCGCCCTTCACCATCACCCCGCACGACGTCGATGCCGAGGTCGCCCTGCTGGCCGGTCCGCAACTGGTCGTGCCGATGCTCAACGCCCGCTTCCTGCTGAATGCGGCCAATGCGCGCTGGGGCAGCCTGTATGACGCCCTGTACGGCACCGATGCCATCGCGCCGCCGTCTTCGGCCAAGGGCTATGATCTCGAGCGCGGGGCGGCGGTCATCGCCTGGGCCCGCGCCTTTCTCGACGATGCCTTGCCGATCGAGGGCGGATGGAGCGGGGTGACTGACATGGCGCAGGCGGTGGCGGCCTTGCGCGATCCGGGGCAGTTTCGGGGGCGCAGCGCGACGGGGTGGCTGTTCCGCAATCATGGCTTGCATATCGAGATCGTCGTGGACCCGAGCCATCCCGTCGGACGGAGCGATGCCGCCGGGATCGCGGACATCGTCCTGGAGTCGGCGCTGACCACGATCTGCGACCTGGAGGACTCGGTCGCGGCGGTCGATGCCGAGGACAAGGTCGCAGGCTATGCGCACTGGCTGGGCCTGATCGACGGTACGTTGACCGCGCCGGTCGAAAAGGGCGGCCAGACGATCACGCGCAAACTGGCGTCCGACCGAAGCTATCAGGCGCCCGACGGTACGCCGTTCACGCTGGCCGGGCGCAGCCTGTTGTTCGTGCGCAATGTCGGCCACCTGATGACGACACCCGCGCTCCGGCTGGCCGACGGGTCCGAAGCGCCCGAGGGTATATTGGACGCGATCGTGACCAGCCTGATCGCGATGCGGCGTCCCGGCTCGATCTATATCGTGAAGCCCAAGATGCATGGGCCGGAAGAGGTCGGCTATGCCGACCGTCTGTTCGATGCGGTCGAGGATCTGCTGGGGCTGGAGCGGCATCGTATCAAGATCGGCGTCATGGACGAGGAACGGCGCACCTCGGCCAACCTCGCGGCCTGCATTCATGCGGTGAAGGACCGCATCGTCTTCATCAACACCGGCTTCCTGGATCGTACCGGCGACGAGATCCACACCGCCATGCTGGCCGGGCCGATGGTGCGCAAAGCCGCGATGAAGGCATGTGACTGGATCGCCGCCTATGAGGATCGCAACGTCCAGATCGGGCTGGCCTGCGGCTTTGCGGGCCGTGCGCAGATCGGGAAGGGCATGTGGGCGGCACCCGATCGCATGGCCGATATGCTCGCCCAGAAAGGTGGGCATCCCGGAGCGGGCGCCAACACAGCCTGGGTTCCGTCGCCGACCGCTGCGACCCTCCATGCGACCCATTATCACCGGATCGACGTAGCCGCCCGCCAGCAGGAGCGTGCCGCCGAACCGATCGCCTCGCTCGATCGGCTGCTGGCACCCCCTGTCGCCGCCGCGCCGGACTGGAATGCCGAGGAAATCGCCGCCGAGCTCGACAACAATGCGCAAGGGCTGCTCGGCTATGTCGTCCGCTGGATCGACCAGGGGGTGGGCTGTTCCAAGGTTCCCGACCTGGACGATGTCGGGTTGATGGAGGACCGGGCAACCTTGCGCATCTCGTCGCAGCATATCGCGAACTGGCTGCATCACGGTATCGTCAGCGCCGAACAGGTGGAGGCCGCACTGATGCGGATGGCGGCAAAGGTCGATGCGCAGAATGGCGGCGATCCGGCCTATCGACGGATGTCGGACGATCCGGCCGGCTTTGCCCTGACGGCGGCACGGGCGCTGATCTTTCAGGGAATGGACCAGCCCAACGGATATACCGAACCATTGCTTCATCGATATCGACAGGCCGCCAAGCAGCGGGCCGATCAGGCGGAGAAGGCGTAATGCCGCTATACGGCATTGGGGATGACCGTCCCAAGGTGCACGACACCGCCTGGATCGCGCCATCCGCCGACGTGATCGGCCGGGCGGTGCTGGACGAACAGGTTAGCCTGTGGTTCGGCGCGGTCCTGCGCGCGGATAACGGCGTCATCCATGTGGGCGCGCGAACGAACATTCAGGACGGCGCCGTGCTGCATTCCGATCCGGGCAGCCCGCTGACCATCGGTGCGGATTGCACGGTCGGGCACCGGGCGGTCTTGCACGGCTGCACGATCGGCGAGGGATGCCTGATCGGTATGGGAGCGACCGTGCTGAACGATGCGGTCATCGGGGCAGGCTCGCTGGTCGGGGCGGGGGCACTGGTAACGGAAGGAAAGGTCTTCGCATCCGGCAGCCTGATCGTCGGGGTGCCTGCGCGAGCGGTGCGGATGCTGGAGCCCGGGGAGGTCGAACGGCTACGTGGATCTGCCGACGGCTATACCGCGCGCGCCGCACATTATGCCGCACATTTGCGTCCATTGGACAAGGATCGTTCCGGCCCGATCGTTGACGACGGCGTCACACCTGCCTAGCCAAGTGGGGTGACCCCGCCCACCATCCTGATCGTCGAGGACGATCCCGCCCTTCGCACCCTGACCGCTCGTGCGCTTCAGGAGAACGGCTTTGCCGTCAAGCTGGCCAACGCCGCCCCTGAAATGTGGCAGGCCTTGGACGTCGGGCAGATCGACTTGATCTTGCTCGACATCATGCTGCCCGGCACCAGCGGCATCGACCTGTGTCGGCAGGTCCGTCAGAAGAGCAGCGTCCCGATCATCTTCATCAGCGCCAAGGGGAGCGAGGTCGACCGGGTCGTCGGGCTGGAACTGGGGGCGGACGATTATCTGGCCAAGCCGTTCGGGACCCGCGAACTCGTGGCGCGCATCCGCGCCGTCCTGCGTCGCGGCGGCCTGGAGAACTCACCCGGCGAGCGCGAGGCAGGCATATTGGGCTTCGACGGCTGGACCGCCAATCTGCCGCGTCGCGAGTTGATGTCGCCGTCGGGCGCACAGGTCGAGTTGACGGGGGCGGAGTTCGACCTGCTGGTCGCGTTTCTCGACAACGCCCAGCGCGTCGTGGCGCGCGAGCGCCTGATCGAGCTGTCCCGCGCCCGGATTGGTGACAGCTCGGACCGCAGCATCGACGTGTTGGTCAGCCGTCTGCGCCGCAAATTGTCGGGCGCGGGTGGGGCGGCCCCGATCGTCACCGTCCGCGGCGTCGGCTATATGCTGAACGTGCCGGTGGAGCGGCGGTGATCCGCCCCTCGATCGGTCTGCTCGGCCGGATCGTCGCGATCCTGCTGCTGGCGGTGACGATCGAATTCGCCGTCTCCACCTATCTCTACGAGCGTGCCAGCCACGTCTCGGTCCGCGATGACGAGGCACGGCGGCTGGCCGAGCATCTGATCGTGGCGCGCCGCGTCCTGAACGAGCGTCCCGCCGTCGAACGGCCCGAGGTGGCCGAGGAACTGACCACCGACCGTTATATCGTCAGCTGGTCGCCGTCCGCCCTGCCGCGTCCGACCATCGCCCCGGCGATGGACAGCATGCGCCGCCAGATCGTCGATTGGGAGCCGACGCTTGCCGCCACCGACATCCATCTGCGACTGACCTCGCCGGGGCGGACCTCGGTCGTCTCGGGTGATTTGCGGCTGGACGACGGGACGTTGCTCAGCTTCCGGATGCGCGAAGGGGTGCGGACCCTCGACCTGGCGCTGGGCCGCGTGCTGCTGGCGCTGATCCCGGCGATCGCGCTAATGCTGCTCAGTGGAGCGCTGATCGGGCGTATCCTGCAACCGCTGCGGATGCTGGCGCGCGCCGCCGACAAGCTGGGTCGAGGGCAGGGCGGGCAGGGGGCTCCGTTGATCGTACCGGAGCGGGGGCCGGGCGAGGTCCGCCACGTCACCCGCGCCTTCAAACGGATGCAGGCGCGTATCGGCCGCCTGATCGACGAGCGCACCCGCGCGCTGGCGGCGGTCGGCCACGACCTGCGGACCCCGCTCGCCCGCTTGCGTCTGCGCGCCGATGCCATCCATGACGACGAGGTGCGCGAGGCGATCGGGACCGATATCGAGGAGATGGAAGCCATGGTTGCCTCGCTCCTCGCCTTCCTGGGCGGGGACGGGGATGCCGAGCAGCCGGAATTGACCGACCTGGCGATCCTGTGCGCCAACCTAGCCGACGATGCCGTCGATCACGGCCGCGACGTGCGTTATGTCGGGCCGGACCATTTCGACTGCCGCCTGCGCCGTTTCGGGTTCAAGCGGGCGCTTACCAATCTGGTCGAGAACGCCCTGCATTATGGCGAGCATGCCATCATTACCCTGCGCGCCGCCCCCGGCGACGATGTGCGTATCCGTGTCGAGGATGACGGTCCGGGCATTCCCGAGGAGTCGCTCGAACTGGTGCTCGAGCCCTTTGTCCGGCTGGATACCGCACGGCGGCGCGATACGGTCGGCTTCGGCCTCGGCCTTTCGATCGTGGCGCGGGTGGTGGCGGCCGAGGGCGGCGAACTGACGCTTGCCAATCGTCCGGAGGGCGGGCTTTGCGCTGAAATACGTCTTCCGCACTGTCGGACATGATTTGTCACGCTCACGCTGCACGACAGCAAAACTAGATGCGTATTACAGTTGGTAGAGATTGGCGGTGTCACTCCACCCCTTCGTGACAAAGCCGGTCTCGCCAATTTGTCGTTCGTCCGGTCACCCCAAGGGGCGCAGGACGGGCAGCGCATGTGAGCCACCAACTCGGGAGGTATCCGATGACGATGGAGTTCGATTTGACCGCACTGGAACTGCAGGGTGCCCTGCTGGTGCTGGCCGTGATTATCACTTTCGCCGCCATCGAAGGTTGGAAGGCCCGCTAAGCCTCCCCACGGCATTTTAAGTTTTCACGAGTTTCGCAAGGACTCCCCTGCCGCCCCCCTCCGGCATGAGTCCGACCGGAAAGGGGCAGACGGCCAGCCTTACCGCTGGGCCGTCTGCTCCATAACTTCCAACCGGCCCCGGATCGCGGCGATCAACTGTGCCGCTGAATAGGGCTTGGTCAGCAGCGCCGCGTCCAGTCTTGCGGCCTCCGGCGCCATACCGCCATCGCCCGTCGCAAACACGATCGACAGCGTCGGTCGCATCTGGCGCGCGCGTCCCGCGAGTTCCACGCCCGATTCGCCCGGCAGGTTCAGGTCGGTCACCAGCACATCGATCTGCGCGGTCTGGAGCGCGGTCATCGCCTCCTCGGCGGTCACCGCATGGACGACCACGAAACCGGCATCCTGCAACGTTTCTGCAGTGTTGGCGCGGATCAGGTCGTCATCCTCGACCAGCAGGATCGTGCGGCCGTCGTGCAGCGGCTGGCTGCGCGGTTCCTCGACGGGTGCTTCCTCGCGCGCGGCCGGCGCACTGCCCGTCGCCATTCGCCGCTGGCGCTGGTTGGCGAGCACATGGCGGAATTTCCGGGCCAGCGCCTCGCGGGTATAGGGCTTGGACAAAAGCTCCACGCCCTTGTCCAGGCGTCCGCCATGGACGATCGAATTCTCGGTATAGCCCGAGGTGAACAGCACCGCGATATCGGGCAGCCGCTCGCGCGCCTTGCGGGCCAGCTCGGGGCTTTTCAGCGTGCCGGGCATGACGACGTCGGTGAACAGCATGTCGATCGGAATGCCGCTCTCGATGACGTTGAGCGCACTCTGCGCATCGACCGCCTTGAGCACTCGGTAGCCCAGATCGGACAGCAGCTCGACCACGGTCGCGCGGACTTCGGCATCGTCCTCGACCACCAGAACCGTCTCGGTGCCGCCGGTGACCGGTCCGGTGTCGACCGACACCTCGACATCCTCGGCCTCCATGGCGCGGGGCAGATAGAGCTTGATCGTGGTGCCGTGGCCGACCTCGGAATAGATCTTCACATGGCCGCCCGACTGTTTGACGAAGCCGTACACCATCGACAGGCCCAGGCCCGACCCCTTGCCCTCGCCCTTGGTCGAGAAAAAGGGTTCGAAGACCTTCTGGATGATATCGTCGGACATGCCGCTGCCGGTGTCGGACACCGCGAGCATGACATATTGGCCGGGCGACACCTCGTCATGGATGCGCGCATAATCGTCGTCGAGATGCGCATTGCCCAGCTCGATGGTCAGCTTGCCCTGGCCCTCCATCGCGTCGCGCGCATTGATCGCCAGGTTCAGCAGCGCATTCTCGATCTGGGCGGGGTCGATGAACGTGTTCCAAAGCCCGCCGCCGACGATCGTCTCGATCTCGACACCCTCGCCGATCGCCCGGCGCAGCATGTCGTCCATGCCCTGGACGAAGCGCGTGACGTTGACGACCTTGGGCTCCAGCGCCTGCCGCCGGCCGAACGCCAGCAGTTGCGCGGCAAGCTTGGACCCGCGCGCGACGCCCGCCATCGCATTGGCGACGCGCTGCTCCGCTCGGCCATTGCCCGCAATATCCTTCGCCAGCAGCTGAAGATTGCCCGACACCACCTGCAGCAGGTTGTTGAAGTCGTGCGCGACGCCACCGGTCAGCTTGCCGATCGTCTCCATCTTCTGCGATTGGGCCAGCTTCATCTCGGCCTGCCGCCGCTCCGCGATCTCTTCGATCACGCGGCTTTCCAGCGTCTCGTTCAGCTGGCGCAGTTGCGCTTCCGCGCGCTCGCGGTGGTGGACCTGACGTGCCAGGACGCTGGCCTGGTCGCGCAGCGCCTGTTCGGCTGCGCGCTGTTCGGTGATGTCGGTATGGACGCCGACCCATTCGACCAGCTCGCCGTCCTCGCCGATGATGGGCAGGCCCCGGATCGCGAAGGTCCGCCACTCGCCGTCATGGCGGCGAACGCGGTGTTCGTGCACGAACATACCCTTGACGGCGACGGCCTCGTTCCAGGCGATGATGGTGGCCGCGGCGTCCTCCGGGTGGACCGCGCTGGCCCAGCCAAAGCCCTGATACTGCTCGGGCGTCTGGCCGGTAATCGCAGCCCAGCCGGGCTGTTCGCCGACCATGCGGCCATCGGCGCTGTTGGTCCACAACACGCCGTGCACCGCATCCATGGCGGCGCGAAACCGCCGGTTGCTCCGTTCGAGCGCGTCCGAATGACGCATCCGGTCGTCGACGTCGAATACCAGAATATGGAAGCCCAGTATCGTCCCGTCCTGGCCACGCCGGGGAATATAGCGGGTCTCAGCACGGCGGCGCGAGCCGTCGCGATGGTGCATGTGCACGTCGGCGACAATCGTCTCACCCGCCAGCGCGCGTTCGATCAGCGGCCTGCGCTCGGCATAATCCTCTTCGGTCAGGACATCGCTGATCCGCTGGCCCAGCATCGCGTCCGGATCGATGCCCAGAAAGTCACGGTAATAGCTGTTGGCAAAACGATAGCGCTCGTCGCGATCGACCAGCGCGACCAGCACGGGCAGCGAGTCGGTGATGACCCGCAATTCCGCCTCGCTTTCGGCCAGCCGCCGCTCGGCCGCCACGCGACCGGTATTTTCGACGACGGTGCACATCACGCCGCCGACATGGCCACGCTCGCAATAGACGGGCGTGTAATAAAGGTCGAAAACGACCTCTTCCCTCACGCCTGCACGCGTCACCACCAAGGCCTGGTCGCGATAGGCAATGTCTTCACCCTTGAAGCCGCGCTCCAGAATATCGCGGTTCCAGCCCCAGATTTCGGGCCAGACCTGCGACACAAGCCCGCCAAAAGCCATCGGGTGGCGCGGGCCCGCAATGCTGCGATAGGCGTCGTTATAGATCATGACATGATCCGGTCCCCACATCAGGACCTTGGCGATCGGCGAGTGGACGATATTGGCCACGGTCGTGCGCAGGACGCTGGACCAGTCGTTGATCGGCCCCAAGGGGGTGTCAGACCAGGTGCGTTCACGCACCAACTGCCCACATTCGCCACCACCAACCAGCCAGACGTCGGGGTCCGCGAATGGCCCGTCGGCGCGCATCCGTTCGATCGCGGCGACCAGCAGCGTCTGTTCGTCGGAAAAGTCACCTGCGTCGATGGCTTGGGCGATGTAATGCTCAAGCTGCGGCGGGAGCGAAATGGTGCGCGACTGGGGAGAAGTCATACGTTGACGCATGAGAAAGCTACACCATCAAGTCAATCGGTGAATAGCGACAAATGCGTGTCGTTCCACGGGGTTGCCCTAAACCGTTGTTCCTGAGCGACCGGTCAAGGGCTGCGGATGATGCGGCTCCAGGATCAATGTCGAGCCCTCGACCCGCCAGCTTTTCAGGCGCGACAGGAAATTCATGCCCAGCACGTCGGTTTCTCCAAAGGCCGAGGAGACGACCACCGGCACGGCATCGGCGCGGATCGTGCCGATGCGCAGCGAATCGATCTTTGCCGTCTCGGCCCGGATCATGCCGTTGGCGGTGTTCAGAATGACGGGAAAAGCCGGTGTCGTCGGACGCAGTCCAACGGCTCGCGCGGTGCCGGTCGACAGCGCGGTCAGCGTCGCACCGCTATCGACCAGCATCCGGCGCGTCACGTCGCCGATCGTCACGCGGGCCCAGAAATGCCCGTCGGGCGCCATGCGAATGCGGACGGTGTCGCCAACGACATTCTGATCCTGGAGGTTCAGGACTTGAAGGGCTCGCTGGATATAGGGATCAAATTGCTGGCGTTGCTGCAAAACGACCAGCAGCAGGCCGCCCAGGATAAGCCAACTCGCCAGGTTGAGGGCGACGCGCAGGATGGGCACTCGCCGTGCCAGCATGAGCGCCAGAACGATCGCGACGGCGGCAACGGCGACGGGCATCGAAACGCCCAGATCGGGTATCATGAAACGGCTTTCCTTCCGCGACCCGATATGGGTTGCGCGAAGGGGCGATCATAGGGGCGGACAGCTGTATGATCGCTGACCGCACCCGGATAGATCAGGCCTGTTCGGGGACGCCGACTTCGTCCGCGCTGAACCGCCGACCGCCATACCAGCGTCGAAAGCTGCCGTCAGGTTGGCGGAAATAGCGGGCGCCGTCGTAAAGCACCGGAGATCCCAGGGACCGGTATGCGGCCCAGACGCCATAGACCATGGCAACCACCGCCAAGACCTTGATCCACTCCATCGACTCGCCCTTTTGTTATTATTTGTCGAAGGCTCGCGATAAATTTCATGAAGGGCAAGAAAAATAGTTGCTGCGGCGCAAGAGGAATGTTCGATTAATTGCGCTGCGATGCGGCAGGAGTGTTGGGAAAAGGGCGGCTCAACCATGGCGAATCGCGCAATCCGAAACGACGAGGCCGATCGGCAGCTTTGGTGAGGCCGATCCTGGGGCCGGTGACGACCGGCACCTGGCGTTCGGCCATGGTCAAGCGAAATGGCGGGGCGTCCAGCGGCGCACCGTCCAACGCCAGATCGATGGCCAGTGCTGCGCAAAGGCGTCCCGGCCCGGCACAAAGCTGTCGCAACGGTCGGTCGACGCCGCGCCGTTCCCGCATTCGCGCCAGTCCATGTCGGGGCTCGATCGCCCGGATCAGGACGGCGCTGCCCGGCGATCCGCATACGATGTTGAGGCAATGGTGCAGCCCGTAGATGCGATAGACATAGGCATGGCCGACTGTGCCGAACATGGCGGCATTGCGCGCCGTGGCCCCGGCAAAACTATGCGAGGCGGGGTCGGCGAGGTCATAGGCCTCGGTTTCGACGATCGTCCCGCCCACACCATCGACAGTCAGGTCGACCCCGATCAGTGCGCGTGCCGCATCCTCCACGTCCGGCGTATAAAAGGCGGGCGGAAGCGGTGGCATCACTGGGCCTTATGCGCCGTTACTCATCATCTCGAACCAGATGGGCGCGGCGCCGTCCATTTCGGCCAGACGGACGGGGCCCTTATGCGTCTCGACGACCGTATCACGCCAGTCGATCGTTCCATTCGCCTCGACCAGCGGCATCAGCCTGAGCCCGAAGATACACGTCAGCACCTGGTCGGCGTGACGTCGCTCGAAAGCGATCACGCGGTCGCGGCCATGTCCCGTGACGGAGAGGGGCGTGTAGGTGCCCTCCAGAAACAGTGCGGGATTGTCCCGCCGCAGCGCGAGCAGGTCCGCGATCAGCTTCTGCTTCGGACAGTCGGCATCGGCGAGTGCGTCTTCTCGTGCGGCATAGTCGACGGGGCGGCGATTGTCGGGATCGACGAGGCTCAGATCAGGGAACTCGGTGCCCTGATAGCAATCGGGAATACCGGGCACCGTGCACCGCAATGCGACCTGTGCCAGCGAATTGGCTTGGGCGGCGGGGGCGATTTGCTTGAGAAGCGCCGAAAGACCATCGCGGAAGGGCGATCCTGCGGCTTCGTCGATCAGGGTCTTGGCGAGCGCGTTGCAGCGCGCCTCGTAATCGGTGTCGGGGTCTTCCCAGGACGAACGCAGCTTTGCCTCGCGCAGCGACTTTTCCTGCCAGCCGGCAATACGCTCGGCAAACCCGTCGCGTTCGTCGTCTTCTGGCCAGGCGCCGAACAGGGTCTGGATCAGCATGTACCAGTCGGCGGGATCGACGCCTTCGGCTAAGTGGACCGTCTGGCTCCACCACGCCTCGACCTGCTGGCGCCAGGCGTCTGGCATCGCGCTGGCCACCGCCAGACGGGCGCGCACATCTTCGCCCCGCTTGTGGTCGTGGGTTGCGGTGGTCAGCATCGCGTGCGGGAAGCGTGCCGCCCGGTCCTTCATCCGCTCATGGAAGGCGGCGATGGACAGGCTCATACGTCCCGCATCGAAACCGACATCATTGCGGGAGAGCAAGACGGCGTGGCGGTAGAAGGCGGTGTCCTCGACCGCCTTGGCCGCGATCGGCGCGGACAGTTGCTGAAAGCGCCGCACCGCCTCGGCCATCAAGACGCGATCGCCGGGGCCTTCCCCGGCGAGCCACGAAAGGACTTGGTCGACGACGAAACCCTCACTGGGGGGAAGCAGCGACTCCACCCGTTCACGTGCCTGTACCCGGATGGCGGCGTCGCTGGACGGTGCATCGGGGCCATAGGTGCGATAGACCGGAAAGACCCAAAGCAAACGCTCGATCGCGCGGCGAAGCATCGGCTTCGTCAGCGATCCCCGGAGGGTGTCGGCCGAGGCAGTAAGTTGGGCAAAGGCCTCGACACACTGGTCCATCTGCCCTGCGAACTGCCAGGCGAGGAGATCCTGCCGAGCCTGCAATTCCTCGGGCGCGAAATGGGCCGAGCGACCGCTCAGTTGCGCCCAGAGTTCGGCCAATGGCCGGGTGCCCTCGGGCGCGTGGAGCAAGGCGGATACCTCCTCCATGAAGTCGTAGCCACTGGTGCCGTCGACGCCCCAGCCGTCCCCCATCGGCTCGTCGGCGCCCAGGATCTTCTCTACCACGATATAAGCGCGATGGGCGTCCGCACGCGGGATCGCATCGAACCGCTCACGCAGTGTGCGGCAATAGCCGATCGGATCGGTGAGGCCATCGACATGGTCGATCCGCACCCCGTCGATCAGCCCTTCGGCGTAGAGGCGGAAGTAGAGTGCGTGGGTTTCCTCGAAGACATGCTCGTCCTCGACCCGCAGTCCCGCCAGGTCGTTGATGGTGAAGAAACGACGCCAGTTGAGTTCGTCGTTCGACACCCGCCACGAGGCCAGTCGATAATGCTGACGGTCGAGCAGGTCGCCAAGCGCGGCATCCTCGGCCCCGTCCTGATCCTCGTCACGCAGCGGCAGGCGATGCTCGCCATAGGCCACGATCTCCGCGCGACCATCGCGCCGCTCGACCGCGATCTGGCCATCGGCCAAAACCTTGTTCAGGGGATCGCCCAGGATCGGCAGGACCAGCTTGCGCGACCAGTCGATGTCGAAGAAGCGGGCATATTCACTGGCCTCGCCGTGCCGAAGCACGTCGTTCCACCAGGCGTTGCCGCCGCCCGCGACACCCATATGGTTCGGCACGATGTCGATGATGACGCCCAGGCCGCTTGCCCGCGCCGCCTTCGCCAACGAGCGAAACGCTTCCTCACCGCCCAGTTCCGGATTGATGCGGGTCGGATCGATCACGTCGTAACCGTGCATCGATCCGGCGGCGGCCGTGGTGATCGGCGAGGTATAGACATGGCTGATCCCCAGCCGGTCGAGATAGGGGATCAGTGCTTCTCCTTTCGCGAAAGGGAAGTCCTTGTGGAATTGCAGGCGATAGGTGGCGCGCGGCGTCATGAACGGCGTCCTTCGAATGGGATCAACGGGCGTTGAGCTGGGCGATGCGGGAGGCGACCGCGTCGGTCTTCACGGCTTCGGCCAGCGTGTCGGGCAAGCGGCGGCGCCAGTTCGGATGCTCGTCGATGGTGCCGGGCAAGTTCGGCTGTTCCTCCAGGCTCAGCAGATCCTCGAGCGGGACGATGGCGAGCGGGCAGGGGGTGTGGGCGACCGCCGCCACAGCGGCGTCGACCACGGCGGCGGGAGCGTCGGGCAGAGGTTTCTCTCCACCGATCGTGTCCCAGAGCGCCGCCTTCTCTTCGTCACGATGCGCGACTTCGTCCGGTTCGACCGACCGATCCGCAATGCGTGCCCGCCATTCGACATCGCGGCCTTTCCACCAGCCCGCAACCGTCGGAATGTCATGGGTCGCGGTCATCGCGATGGCCTGCTGGTCCCACTGCTCCGGCGCAGTGAAGGCACCTTGCTCGTCGCGCTCGAAGGGGAGGACGCGCATCCCGAGCATTCCGACCCGCGCCATGGTATCGCGAAAGCCGGGCGGTACCGTGCCCAGATCCTCGCCGATGACGATCGCGCCGCGCCCGTCATTGGCACGCTGTGCCTCGATGCGCAGAATGCTCAGCATATCGGCAAAGGGCATGGACAGATACGCGCCTTGATCGGCCGCTGCTCCCTCGGGAATGACCCACAGGCGGCACAGGCCGAGCGCGTGGTCGATCCGGACGCCGCCCGCATGGGCGAACACGGCGCGAAGCGTTCGGATAAATGGTGCGAACGCCTTTCGCCGCATGGCAAAGGGGGACAGGGCGGTGATACCCCAATTCTGCCCATCCGGACCCAGGGGATCGGGCGGTGCACCGATTGACAAACCGGTCAACAGCTCATCGCGGCGGCTCCAGCTGTCGGCGCCGTCGGCGGCGACGCCGATGGCGAGGTCGGTAATGAGGCCGACCGTCATGCCCGACTGACGCGCAGCCACCGATGCTTCACCCAGCGCACGGTCCGCCCACCACTGGGCAAAGGCGTAGAAAGCGATTGCATCCTGATGTTCCGCGGCAAAGCGTTCGACCGCTGCTCCGGTCGGATCATGGAAGTCGGACGGCCAGTCCCGCCAGCCTTTCGCCCGATTCCGCCCATGGAAGTAGGCGTGGAGTGCATCGAAGCGTGCCTGTGCCTCAAGGAGAAGGCCCTGATCGCGCCGCCATTTCGCGAAGGTGGCCCGCTCCGCATCCGTCAGGCGATCATAGACCAGACGAAGGTCGCGCAGGCGCTCGCCCGCGGCACCTGGCCAGTCGATTAGTGGAGAATGGTCGGCGACCGGCTCACCGGCGGGGGCCAGCCAGATGTTGCGGAACAGGCGGCTCGACGGTGCATAGGGGCTGAACCGTGCACCATCGACGGGAAACAGCGCGTGGACCGGACTGATCGCGAGGGCCGTCGCGCCCGCTTTCCCAAGCGTATGTGCGGCCGTGGCGAGGCTGGCGAAATCGCCATAACCGCCGCCGCCTTCGCGTAACGACGGAATCTGGACGGCACTGCCCCAGTGGAGCCCAGCGGGCGGGGCGGGGCATCGGGGCGGCGCAACCGCGACGGTCAGCGCGCGGTCGCCCTGCTCCAGCCGATGATACCCGTAGGTGGACATACCCGGAAGCTTTCCGGCGTGGACCGTAACCGAATGGACGTCACCGCTTTCCAAGGTGAGCCGGGCAGGGCCGTCATGCCATCGATCGGGCAGGGAGATTCCTTCCCCCCTATCACCCGACACGAAGGTGACCTCGCCACTATCGGTGTCGAGCCGTTCCAGGATCGCGCTCAGCGCGACGTCGGAGACGCATTGGGCCTGCCCCTTGGCATCTTGCCATTCGCGGGCCAGCCCCGCCGCCTCGGCGCGGGCGTGAAGGTCGCTCACGATGTGATCCACGCGGCGAAGCGGTCACCCTCGCGATAGAGCATCGTGCCCTCCTCTTCGTCGAGTGGTTCGGCTTGCTCGCCGAGGTCGATGAGAATGGTTAGCATCGCGCCGTCCGCCATGCGCCAGCGAGCCTTGACCCGCGCAGGACCGGTCGCCTCGGCCGACACGCCCACCGTACCCTTCAGCCGAGGGGAGATATGCACTTGCCGCAGCGTCAGCAATTCGCGGTAAAGCGCCCGCCATTCCCCCGCCGCCGGTCCCGGCTCGGGGATCGAGGCATCGAAGGTGCTGCGGGCATTGGGATCCGGGATACGCTGCCGCGCTTCCTCGTCGGCAAAAGCGTCGAACTTGGCGAATTCGCGACGGCGACCTTCGCGAACCGCGTCGGCCAGTTCGTCGTGGAAATCGGTGAAGAACAGGAACTGGCTCTCGCTGCCCTCGTCCTCGCCCATGAACAGCAACGGGATCTGCGGGCCGAGCAGCAGCAAGGCGGTCGCAGCACGCAACCGCCCTCGATCGGTCAGCTTGATCAGCCGCTCGCCCATCGCCCGATTGCCGACCTGGTCGTGGTTCTGCAGAAACGCCACGAACGCGGTGCTGGGCAAGTCGCCGGAGGGCTTGCCACGGGGCTTGCCGTCGTGATTGGGCGATCCCTCGCCCTGATAGATGAAGCCTTCCTTCAGGCAGCGCGCGAGCCGTTCCGCCGGGCGGTCGGCGAAGTCGCCATAATAGGCGCTCGTCTCGCCGGTCAGCAGGACGTGCAGCACGTTGTGGAAATCGTCATTCCACTGCGCATCATGACAACCGGCGCGCAGCCGCTCGGCATCGTTCTTCTCGTTCTCGAGGACGAGATGCACGTGCCGCTCGGGCAGGGCACTTCGTATCTCGCTCGCCATGCGGTCGAGGAAATCGTCATTGGCGATGGCATGGACCGCATCGAACCGTAATCCATCGATGCGATAGTCGCGCAGCCACATCAGCGCATTGTCGACGAAGAAACGATGGACCGGATCGGCATCGACCGCCACGGCACCGCCCCACGGCGTATCGACCTCCGGATGGAAGAAGGCACCGGCATAGGCGTTAAGGTAATTCCCGTCCGGCCCGAAATGGTTGTACACTACATCGAGGAACACCGAGAGGCCCAGGCCATGCGCGGTGTCGACCAGCGTCTTGAGCTCGGCTGGCGAACCATAGGGTTCGGCCACGGCATAGGGCAGGACGCCGTCATAGCCCCAGTTGCGCGCGCCGCCGAAGGCGTTGACGGGCATCAGTTCGATCGCCGTGATGCCCGAGGCGGCAATGGCGGGCAATCGCTGTCGGATGCCCTCGAACCCGCCCAGCGTCCCGGCATGCATCTCGAGGATGACCATGTCCTCCCACGGGCGACCGCGCCATTCCGTCGCACTCCAGGCGAATGTCGGGTCGATCACCACGCTCCAGCCATGGACCCCGCCCGACTGAAGCCTTGACGCCGGGTCGGGCACCGCCAGGTCCTCGTCCAGCCGGAACCGATAGCGGGTGCCGGCGGGGGCAGGGGCCAAGACGGTGAACCAGCCGTCGTCGGCGCGGATCATGGGGACAGAGGGCGCACCGTCGATCTCCAGCACCACCGCCTCGCGGTCCGGCGCCCAGAGGCGGAAGCGGGTGTCGGCGCCGTCGCGCCACTCGGGGCCCCAGTGCGTCATGCCTCGACCGCGTCGCGCCAGGTCAGCAGGACCGCGCTCTGCGGTCCGACCTCATAGGTGTCGTCGATCTCGATCTCACCCTGCTCAGGCTTGGCACTGTCGATCAGGACGGTGCGCGCGGCATGGGGCGGGGGCAGGGTGAAGGTGATCGGATCGGCCGACGCGTTGAGCAGCAGCGACACCGCCTCCATCTGGCCATCCGTAGTCGCGCTTACCCGGCGCATCATCAGGGCGCGGCCCTCTGGGTTGTTCCAGTCTTCCGAACTCAACTGCTCGCCGCGTTCATCCCACCATTCGATATCGTTGATGCCATGGCCCGGCGTATCCTGACCGTAGAGGAAGTGGGGGGAACGCAGGACCTGGAAACGGCGACGCAGGTCGGCCAGCCGCGCGGTATAGGCGATCATCGCCTCGCCTTCCTCCGACGCGGCGGCTTTCCAGTCGAGCCAGCTGATCTCGTTATCCTGGCAATAGGCGTTGTTGTTGCCCTTCTGCGTCCGGCCGAACTCATCGCCCGCGACGATCATCGGTGTGCCCAGGGAGGCGAGCAGCGTGGTCATCATCGACCGCATCACCCGGCCGCGCGCCTCCTTGATGCTGGCATCGTCGGTCGGCCCCTCGGCACCCCAGTTGCGCGAGTAGTTTTCGGAATGGCCGTCGCGATTGTCTTCCTTGTTCGCGTCGTTGTGGCGCTCTTCGTACATGACGGTGTCGGCCAGGGTGTAGCCGTCATGCGCGGCCAGCATGTTGAGGCTGGCCCAGGGCCGCCGCGCGCGCCGGTCGAACAGGTCGCCCGAGCCGGACAGCCGAGCCGCAAGGTCGCCGCGCTGGCCCGGGTCGCCGCGCCAGTATTTGCGGACGGTATCGCGGTACTTGTCGTTCCATTCGGAAAAGCCGGGCGGGAAATTGCCGAGCTGATAGCCGCCCGGTCCGACGTCCCACGGCTCGGTCAGCAGCTTCAGGCGGCCGAGGATCGGGTCCTGGCGTAGTACGTCGAAGAACGCCGAGCCGGGATCGAAGCCGTCCGCCTCGCGTCCCAGCGTCAGGCCGAGATCGAAACGGAACCCGTCGATACCGAAGCTGGTCGCCCAGTAGCGGAGCGAATCCGCCACCATCTGGATCACCCGCGCCTTGGACAGGTTCAGCGTGTTGCCCGTGCCAGTGTCGTTGATGGTATAGCGCGGTTGATCCTGGACCAAGCGGTAATAGCTGGCATTGTCCAGCCCGCGCCAGGACAGCGTCGGCCCCTTTTCCGACCCCTCGCAGGTGTGGTTGTACACGACGTCCAGAATGACCTCGATCCCCGCCTTGTGCAGCTTGTGGACCGCGCGGCGAAGTTCGTCCTGGGTATCGGTGGCGAAATAGGCCTGTTCGGGTGCGAAGAAGCCGAGGGTATTATAGCCCCAGTAATTGCGCAGGCCCTTTTCCTGCAGGAAACGGTCCTGCGTGAAGCTGTGGATCGGCAGCAGTTCGATCGCGGTGACGCCGATCCGCTTCAGATGCTTGATGACCGCCGGGTGGCCCAGGCCAGCATAGGTGCCGCGCTCGCGCGGAGGCACCAGCTCCATCAGCTTGGTCAGCCCCTTGACGTGCGCTTCGTAGATGACCGTGTCGGACCAGGGGGTGCTGGGCTTCACGTCGCGCGACCAGTCGAAATGGTCGTCCACCACCACCGCCTTGGGCATGGCGGCGGCGCTGTCGCGCTTGTCGAAGCTGAGATCCTCTTTCTTCGAGCGGATCTGATAACCGTGTAGGGCGTCGGTCCACTTGATCTCGCCGTGCAACTTTCGCGCATAGGGATCGAGCAGCAACTTGTTGGGGTTGAAGCGATGCCCGGCCTCCGGCTCATAGGGCCCATGCGCGCGGTAGCCGTAGAGGAGCCCCGGCCCGACATCGGGCAGATAGCCGTGCCAAACCTCGTCGGTGCATTCGGGCAAGGTGTAACGCTTCAACTCGCGCTTGCCCTGAGAATCGAAGACGCACAGTTCGATCCGGTCGGCATTGGCGGAGAAAACCGCGAAGTTCACGCCTTCGCCGTCGAAGCTGGCACCCAGCGGATAGGCGGAACCGGGCAGGATCTGGTCGGGCAATTCGGTCAAGAAATCTCTCCGGCAAAAGTCGGGCGACTATGCGATGGGTCCGTGCAGCAATGATAATGGGGCCCGCCGACCCCGGGCGAGGTCAGGCGGGCTTGGCAGCGCGGGGCTTGCGCGGCTTGGGCTTCGCCGCGCCCGCCGTTTCGGTTTTCGGCGCGGGAGCGGCCTTCTTCGTGGCGGGTGTCACGGGAGCGCTGGCTTCAGGTTGATCGCCCTTGGGTTCGGCCCCTTCGGGAATAGCCAGTTCGCGTTCGGCCATTTCCCAATGCTCGCGATCACGGCCATGCGGTTTGCCCTCGGCCTGCCAAATGTCGTAAGCGCGCGCGCGAAGCTGTTCCAGCTTGTTATCCACCGTCGACTCCCTGACGTAACTCAATCTGTTACCGCCAGCGTAACGATTATGGGGAGGATTCCGCTCCCCAAAAATCGATTGATGCTGTCAATTTCCGGTCGGCGACTTTGCCTTGACCTGTTCGGGCGGGGTGACCGCCGACAGCGTCTGGCGCTGGCTCTCCGGATCGATCCGGCGCGTGCGGGTGAACGGCGGCAGCTCGACCCGCCCGCCGGTTTCCAGCGCCTTGACGATGCCCTCGATCACACGCAGATCGGACAGGCCTTCCTCGGCGTCCGGCTCGGGATCGCGATCGTTCAGGATACAGTCCGAGAAGTAGCGCATCTCGCCACCGAACTGGTCTGTATGCTTGAACGTCTCATGGCTCTGCTTGTCGCCGATCGTGACGTTATGCTCGATCCCGGACTGAAAGCCGTAGGCCGGGCTCATATGGATCGAACCCTTCATGCCTGCGACGATCAGGCTATCGATGTTGTTCATCGCATAGCTGACCGTGAAACTCGCCAGCTTGTCGCCCGGCATCCGCAACACGACCGCGAACGTATCGTCCAGGTCACCCAGACCCGCGCTCGGCTGGCGGGTGGCAACCGCGCTCTCGATCGCGACGGGTTCAGCACCAAACAAATAGCGGATGGCGTTGATTGGATAGGGTGCCATGTCGAACAGCGGACCGGCTTCCAGCCCATGCTTGGCGCGGTGGTTGTCGGGGTCGAGCTTCTGCCCGAAGCAAGACGTGAAGCCGACCAGTTCACCCAGTTCGCCGTTGCGGATCTTCTCGATCGCATCGAGCGTGCCGGGCTCGAAATGCAGGCGATAAGCCGTCATCAGTTTGGCTGAAGAGCGACGCTCGGCATCCTGGATCGCGCGAGCTTTCTCGCTCGAAATCTCCAGCGGCTTTTCGCACAGTACGTGGATGCCCGCCTCCAATGCGGGGATCGCAAATTCAGCATGACGCCAGTTGGGCGTGCCGAGATAGATCGCATCGCAAACCCCGGCTGTCAGCAGCTTGTCGAACTCGTCATATGAATAGACATGCTCGACACCGTATTTCTTCGCCAGCGCCTGGCCCTTTTCCGCGTCGCCGGTCACGATCGCAGTCAACTCGGAATTGCCGGTATGCTTGATGCCGGGCAGCATTGCCGACTGGGTGATGTCGCCCGCGCCTACGACGGCGTAGCGAACCTTTTTCGTGCCGAAACCAAATGCCGATGTCAGGCTCATGGCGATGCTCCCAAATGACGTAACGGATGCTGCAACGCGCCAATCTGCGGAAGGTCCCACGGAGACTTAATGGTTCTGGCGAGTTTTCAGCGCTTAACCTGCATTATTCCCCGTCCATCGGAGCCCGCGCCACCGTGACCCTTGCCGATCAGCATGCCGATCCCCTGCGCGATGCAGAAGGGTTCCTGGACTTGGAAAACTATGCCGCGCTGGGCGACGGACGCAGCATCGCCCTGAGCGGTGCGGACGGCGCGATCGACTGGTGGTGCGTGCCCAATATGGATTCCGCGCCGTTGTTCGACCGGCTGCTGGACGGCGAGCGAGGCGGCACCTTTGCCATCACCCCGGTCGAACCCTTCACGGTCGAGCGGCGCTATCGCACGCACAGCAACGTATTGGAGACGATCTTCACGACGGCAAGCGGCAGGGCCAAACTGGTCGAGTCCCTCAACAGCGGGCCAGCGGGCCGATTGCCATGGGCCGAGTTGGCGCGCCGGGTCGAAGGGCTGGATGGCACCGTCCGCTTTGCCATCACGCTCCGCTTTAGCCGCCGGGCCGATACGGTCAGCCCGTATTTCGCGCCCGCTGGCGGTCACAACGTGTTCCATGTCGACCGGGTGCTGGGCATCTTTCGCCACTGCGCGCACGTCACGATCGAGCATGTCGAAGACGGGCTGGTGACCGGCACCGCATCGGTCGGCCCCGGCGACCGGGCCCGGATCGCCATCATCGCGGGCGAGGACGAACCTCTGGTCTGCCAGGATATCGAACAGATCGACGCCCGCATCGACCTGTCCGACTTTGAGTGGCGCGAATGGGCGGCCGGGCTGAAGGCGCCGGATCTACACAAGGATCGCATCCTTCGCAGTGCCTTGGCGCTCAAGCTGCTGCTCTATTCACCGACCGGTGCGATCACGGCGGCCGCCACTACATCGTTGCCCGAAGGAATCGGGGGCGAGAAGAATTATGACTATCGCTATGCCTGGGTCCGGGACGCCGGATATACGATCAAGGCATTCCTGCGCATCGGCGCCCATGCCGAGGCCAAGGCCGCCTTTACCTGGCTGCTCAAGCGACTGGGAGAAGGCGATCCGCAGGTCTGCTATACGCTAAACGGCGCGCCCGTGCCCGAAGAACGGGAGATTGCGGTCAGCGGCTATCGCCATTCCAAGCCGGTGCGCGTCGGTAATCTGGCGGGTGGCCAGCACCAGCATGGCATCTATGGGGACATCTTCGAAACGGCGAGCCGCTTCGTGGCGTGCGGCAACTTCCTGGACACGTCGAGCGCCGAGACGTTGTCGCATCTGGCCGATGCCTGTGCCGATCGCTGGCGATTGCCTGATGCCGGCATCTGGGAATTGCCCGAGGAACAGCATTACACCATGTCGAAGATCAGCTGCTGGCAGGCGCTGGCGCGCGCGGTCGAACTGGCCGATGACGGACAGATCCCGACGACGTGCCGCGACCGTTGGGCGCGCGAACGCGACCGGATCGAGGCGTGGATCGGCGAGCATTGCTGGTCGGAGAAGCGCGGCGCTTACCTGATGCACCCCAACAGCGATGCGTTGGACGCAAGCCTGGCGCTCGCGGTGCGGTTCCGTTTCGATGGTCAGGACCGATTGGCACGGACGCTCGACGCGCTGGACAAGGAGTTGGGCAGCGGCGCTTTCCATTACCGCTATTCCGGCGTCCACAAGGAGGAGGGGTGTTTCCTCGCCTGCACCTTCTGGATGATCGAGGCGCGCGCGATCCTGGGACAGACCGAGGCGGCACAAGCGGCGTTCGACAAGGCGACGGTTGCACTGGATAGCCGGGGTGCCGGGCTTTACGCCGAGATGATCGATCCCCGCACCGGTCATTACCTGGGCAACATGCCGCAGGGGCTGACCCATCTTGCGGTGATCCAGGCGGCGGCAACCCTGGCCGGCGAGGAATTGTGACGGTGGCGGTCGCGCGTTCGACTTGCTAGCAGGGCGGCGATGACCGTCCTGCTTTCCGATCCGCGACTGGCCTTTCTGGAAGGGGGAGGCGAAGCGACACGCCTGATCCTGGCGCGTGACTGGACGGGGCACCCGCTCGGGGCACCGCAGGACTGGCCGGAGTCGTTTCGCGTGGCCCTCAGCCTGGTTCTCAATTCTCCGGAGTCAATGATCCTCGCCTGGGGCCCGGATCTCCACTTCTTCTTCAACGAGACCTATTTTCCCCTGCTCGGCCCCCGACTGTCCTGGGCGATGGGCGCGCGATTCGACGAGGTGTGGGCCGATGCGCTGGAACAAGCGCGCCCGATCATCGACGATGCGCTGGCCGGACGGACCCAGCGTTTCGTCGACCTGCCCTGGAAACTCGATACCGACCGGGGGGAGGCGCACACTTTCTGGTCCTTTTCCTATTCGCGTGTCCTGGATGGGCAAGGCGACGTCGCCGGCCTTTTTATCTTCACCAACGAGACGACCGCGCGGGTCCATGCCGACGCGGCACTGCGCGAAAGTCAGGCGCAGTTGTCCCACGCGCTGGAAGAATTGCGCGCGCTGAACGTCACGCTCGAGCAGCGGATCATCGAGCGGACCGCCGAGCGGGACCGGATGTGGGACGTCTCCCCCGATCTGCTGGCCGTCATTGACGCCGATGGGGTGATCCATCGGTCCAATCCTGCTTGGCGGACGCTGCTGGGTTATGAGGCCTCTGCGCTGGTCGGGCGCTCGATCATGGATTTCATCCAGGCGGACCACCGCGACGCTGCTCGAGAAGCGCTGCGGACCTCGTTGGAGGGGGAATCGTCGCGGATCGAGCTACGGATGCGCCATGCCGAGGGGCATGACGAGTGGATCGCCTGGGTCGGCGCGTCGAGTGCGCGCGAGGTGTTTGCGGTCGGCCGCCACATCACACAACAAAAGGTCGCCGAAGAGGCGTTGCGCGCGACCGAGGAACAGCTTCGCCAGGCACAGAAGCTGGAGGCGATCGGCCAGCTGACCGGGAGCGTGGCGCATGATTTCAACAATCTGTTGACCGTCATTCGCGGATCGATCGACCTCCTTCGCCGTGCCGATTTCCCGCCCGAGCGTCGCCAGCGTCAAATGGACGCGATCGCCGATGCCGCCGACCGCGCGGCGAAGCTGACCGCGCAGTTGCTCGCCTTTGCCCGCCGCCAACCGCTCACGCCCGAGATCGTCGATGTCGGGGACAGCATCGTGACGCTGTCGGACATGATCATCACCTTGTGCGGACCCGGCATTCGGCTCGACATAGATCGGCCGGAGACGCCGTGCCGTGCGCATGTCGACCGTAGCCAGCTCGACACCGCGATCGTCAACATGGCGGTCAATGCGCGTGACGCCATGGCCGGACAGGGGCAGCTGACTATCAAAATCCGGGCCGTGGATGGCCCGGTCGACAAGCATGAGGTGCGGATCGCGATCACCGATACCGGTGAGGGCATACCACCCGAGCGGCTGGAGCAGATTTTCGAGCCGTTCTTCACGACCAAGCGATTGGGCGCAGGTACGGGCCTTGGTCTCAGCCAGGTCTTCGGTTTTGCCCGGCAGTCGGGCGGCGACGTCCATGTCGTCAGTGCGCCGGGGGAAGGGGCGACCTTCACGCTCGTCCTGCCGCGCGTCGACGGCGAACCGCTGAGCGATGCACGGCCGGGCAGCATGGCCGGTCGGCCGCTGACCGATCGCTGCGTGCTGGTCGTCGAGGACAATATCGAAGTGGGTCAGTTCGCGGTCGAGGCGCTCCGCACGCTCGGCTGTCGGACGGTAATCGCCACCAACGCCGCAGCGGCTCTCGAGGAATTGAAGGTCGGGGCGGAACGGTTCGATCTAGTGTTTTCGGACGTCATGATGCCCGGCCAATCCGGTATCGAGTTCGCCCATGACATCACGGTGCTTTACCCCGAGCTACGTATCCTGCTGACCAGTGGCTATAGCCAGGTCATCGCAGACGAAGGCAGTCATGGTTTCGCGCTGCTGCGCAAGCCCTACACCCTGGCCGAGCTTGCGCAGCAGATGAACCGGTTGTTCGACGGCTGATCACCGCCGTCGGGGTCAGTCGAGATCGTTCTCGCTGACCACGACCAGTGCCTGGGCCATGTCACGGCCCAGCGCGGTTTGGGCAGCTTCCAATATGTCGTCGGAATATCGCTCGAACAGCTCGACGGCGTCGCCTTCCGGCACATCGCCGCTGAGTGCCTCGAGAAGATCATACTGGACCGCGAACTGATATTCCTCGCCGTCCAGCTCCCCGACGAACTCGACCTGCCGGTCGGATTCGTTGTCCTCAACCGTGCCCTTGATGACTGTCAGCGCTTCGTCCGCCATGGCGTTCCTTTCTGATACCGCGTCGGGGACGCCGGAAACGCGCCAGGGTTCCATGGCGTCGTCTTATTTGACGCGCCGCCAGCGCTGTTCGCGGCATCCCAACCGCCCCAAAAGGCATCCTTCGCCTACCAAGGTCCGCGCGTCGATCTGGGTGATGGTGCCTTCCACCTCGCGACCAATATCGGGAATGAAGACGGTGCCCGCCCAGCGGCCGGGTTCCTCCTCCTCGAAATCGGTAAACAACTGCGTACCGACCAGGCGCGGCGAGCCCCCACGCTCGGCATCGGCCTTTGCCTGCTCGCTGGCCCAGGTGACCGTCCCGCACATCAGTTGCGCATCGCGCCCCCGGCCACAGGGCGCGAAGCGAACCTGCACCGAGTTCGACGGATTGGCCCATATTCCTGCCGGAACCCGCGCATCCGCGCTGGTGGCAAACAGTCCACCGCCGAGGATCGCGATCATCAGCGCAGCACCGCGCCTATTGCCTTTCATCATATCGCCTCCTGCCGCAGTCTATACCGGGTCGAGATGAATGTAGGATGGCATGGCCCAAAGCCAAACGGCCGACGGGTCGCCCCGCCGGCCGTTCGATTTGCTCATTACGGTCGCCGCGTCAGGCAGCGCGCTTGGCGAGTTCCTTATTGATGCCCAGCGCGGCGAGCGTCGCGACTGCACCCGACAGCAGGTAGACGCCGACCGACAGCAGCCCGAAATTGCTTGACAGCAACAGCGCCGCCAGTGGTGCGAAGCCCGCTCCGAGCAGCCAGGCCAGATCCGAGGTGATCGCCGCGCCGGTGTAGCGGCGCATCGGCGAGAAGCCCGCATTGATGATGCCCGACGACTGGCCGAAGCCCAAGCCCAGCAGCAAGAAGCCGAGGACGATATAGATCGTCTCACCGGTGCCGCCCTGGCTCAGCAGCTGCGGGGCGAACCCGGCATAGGCGGCGATCGCGGCGGCCGAAGCGCCCAGCAGCGTGCGACGACCGACACGGTCAGCGATCTTGCCCGAGGCCAGGATCGCGAAAACCCCGACGATGCTGCCGATGATCTCGATCATCATGAAGTCCTGCGGGCGTTCGCGGTTGAACAGCACGACCCACGACAGCGGGAACACGGTGACGATATGGAACATCGCGAAGCTGGCGAGCGGCGCGAACGCGCCGAGCAGCACGGTGCGGCCTTCGGTGCGCATCGTCTCGCCGACCGGTGCGGGCTGAAGTTCGCGGGTTTCGAACAGGCGCTGGAATTCCGGCGTCGCCACGATACGCAGACGGGCGAACAGCGCCACGACGTTGATCGCGAAAGCGACGAAGAACGGATAGCGCCAGCCCCAGTCGAGGAAGTCGGCGGTGCTCAGCGTCGTCAGGAAGAAGGCGAACAGGCCATTGGCGACCAGCAGGCCGAGCGGTGCGCCCAGCTGCGGGATCATCGCATACCAGCCGCGACGGCGCTCAGGCGCGTTCAGCGACAGCAGCGAGGGCAGGCCGTCCCACGCGCCGCCCAGGGCCAGGCCCTGCATGATGCGGAAGATGCCGAGCAGCACGGCGGCCGAGGTGCCGATCTGCTGATAGCCGGGCAGGAAGGCGATCGCCATGGTCGACCCGCCGAGCAGGAACAGCGCGATGGTCAACTTGACGCCGCGGCCCAGATTGCGATCGACCGCCATGAAGATGAAGGTGCCGATCGGGCGCGCGATAAACGCCAGCGAGAACAGCGCGAACGAATAGATCGTGCCGGTCAGCGCGTCGACATACGGGAAGATCAGCGACGGGAACACCAGCACCGATGCGATGGCGTAGACGAAGAAGTCGAAGAACTCCGACGTGCGCCCAATGATGACGCCGATGGCGATATCGCCCGGCGCGACATGGTGCGGATCGCGGGCATTGATCAACCGCGCGTCCCGTTCAAGGGGCGTCGAGGTCGATGCGGTTAACTCTGCGCTCATCGGCTGCCAGTCCTGACTTCTTGCTATTCCCATGCGGCGTTCCGGCTGCGATGCGAAAAGACCGCACAGGACCGCCATACTGCTGCGCCTATGCGCCTTTCGATCGGGCAGGGGGATTGGACAAACTGTCCAATGTGCGCAGGTGCAGCAAAGGCGTAGCGGCCCTCACATATGTCTCATACGTCGAGCCTTGCGCGCCTGCGCCCTCTTCGCTGGGCCGCCTTGCCCCTCCTGGCCTTACTGGGGGGATGCGACGCGGTCGTGCTCAACCCTGCCGGCGATGTCGCCGTGCAGCAACGCGATCTGGTGCTGATCGCGACGGCCCTGATGCTGCTCATCATCATTCCGGTGATGGCGCTGACGGTGCTGTTCGCGTGGCGCTATCGCAAGAGCAATACCGAGGCCGAGTACGATCCCGAGTTTGACCACTCGACCATGCTCGAGCTGGTGATCTGGTCGGCTCCGCTGCTCATCATCATCTGCCTCGGTGCGGTCACGTGGACGAGCACCCATCTGCTCGATCCGTATCGCCCGATCGAACGCACCGCGCCGGGTCAACCGGTTGCGGCCGGGATCAAGCCGCTCGAGGTGCAGGTCGTAGCACTCGACTGGAAATGGCTGTTCATCTATCCCGAACAGGGCATTGCCACGGTCAACGAGCTGGCACTGCCGGTCGATCGTCCGGTCGAGTTTCGCCTGACCGGCACCTCGGTGATGAACGCCTTCTACATCCCGGCGATGGCGGGCATGATCTACACCATGCCTGGCATGGAGACGAAGCTGCACGCGGTCCTGAACCGCGAGGGCACGTTCAAGGGACTGTCGTCGCACTATAGCGGCGCCGGCTTCTCGGGCATGCACTTCCCCGTCTACGCGCTGCAGGCGAACGGCTTCGACCAGTGGGTCGACACGGTGCGCAAGTCGCAGGCGGGCCAGGCCAAGGGCAAGGGGCAGCTCGACCGTGCGACCTTCCTGACCATCGAGAAGCCCAGCGAGTACGTGCCCGCCATGTACTTCAACGGGGTTCAGGGCGGCCTGTTCGACCGCGTCGTCAATCGCTGCGTCGCCGACAACACGCCGTGCATGTCCGAGGTCATGATGCATGACCGCATGACCGGTGGCGGCGACCCGCACAAGATGAAGGTCGGCGAGGGCAATCCGCCCGTCAACAACACCGGCCCGATGCACGGCCAGCGGACCAAGGGCGCGCTCGAAAAGTCGCCCGAGGAAATCGAAGTCTCGCCGCACAACAGCAAGGAACCGCTGCCCTCCAACGGCAACCAGGAACCGGGCGAGATGAAGAACCGTCGCATGACCCTCCTTTCCATTCCGCAGACCCCCGGCCCGCAGACCTTTGGTCATGCCGGTGCGGGTCGCGGCTGAGGCACGCCATCATGGACAACATCATAAAGACCATCTTCGGACGGCTATCGATCGAGTCGCTACCGATCCACGAACCCATCGTCGTCGGCACCTTCCTGGGTGTCGCGGTCGGCGGCCTCGCGGTGCTGGCGCTCATCACCAAGTTCAAGCTGTGGGGCTATCTCTGGAAAGAGTGGTTCACCACGGTCGATCACAAGCGCATCGGGATCATGTACATGATCCTGGGCATCGTGATGCTGCTGCGCGGCTTTGCCGACGCGCTGATGATGCGCGGGCAGCAGGCGATCGCGTTCGGCGACAATCAGGGCTTCCTGAACTCGCACCACTATGATCAGGTGTTCACCGCCCACGGCGTCATCATGATCTTCTTCGTGGCCATGCCGATCATCACCGGCTTGATGAACTATGTGGTGCCGCTCCAGATCGGCGCACGCGACGTGTCCTTCCCGTATCTCAACAATCTGAGCTTCTGGATGACCGCTGGCGGCGTCGTGCTGGTCATGGCCTCGCTGTTCATCGGCGAGTTCGCGCGGACCGGCTGGCTGGCCTTCCCGCCGCTGTCGGAACTAGACTTCAGTCCCGATGTCGGTGTCGACTATTATATCTGGGCACTTCAGGTGGCCGGTGTCGGCACCACCCTGTCGGGCATCAACCTGATCGCGACCATCATCAAGATGCGCGCGCCGGGCATGACCATGATGAAGCTGCCGGTGTTCTGCTGGACCTCGCTGTGCGCGAACGTCCTGATCGTCGCCAGCTTCCCCGTGCTGACCGCGACTCTCGTCCTGCTGTCGCTTGACCGTTATGTCGGCACCAACTTCTTCACGAACAATCTCGGCGGCAACCCGATGATGTACGTGAACCTGATCTGGATCTGGGGCCACCCGGAGGTGTACATCCTGATCCTGCCGCTGTTCGGCGTGTTTTCGGAAGTGACCTCCACGTTCTCGGGCAAGCGTCTGTTCGGCTATACCTCGATGGTCTACGCCACGATCGTCATCACGATCCTGTCGTACCTGGTCTGGCTGCACCACTTCTTCACCATGGGCTCGGGCGCCAGTGTCAACTCGTTCTTCGGCATCACCACCATGGTGATTTCGATCCCGACGGGTGCGAAGATCTTCAACTGGCTGTTCACCATGTACAAGGGGCGCATCCGGTTCGAGCTGCCGATGATGTGGACCATCGCGTTCATGCTGACCTTCACCATCGGCGGCATGACCGGCGTTCTGCTGGCCGTCCCGCCCGCCGACTTCGTGCTGCACAACTCGCTGTTCCTGATCGCTCACTTCCACAACGTGATCATCGGTGGCGTGCTGTTCGGTGCCTTTGCCGCGATCAACTACTGGTGGCCCAAGGCCTTCGGGTTCAAGCTCAACGAGTTCTGGGGCAAGGTGTCGTTCTGGCTGTGGGTCATCGGCTTCTGGGTCGCCTTCACGCCGCTCTACATCATGGGCCTGATGGGCGTGACGCGTCGCCTCCATCACTTCGATGATCCGTCGCTGCAGATCTACTTCGTCGTTGCGCTCCTGGGCGCGCTGATGATCGCGGGCGGCATCGGGGCCTTCCTGGTTCAGATCGGCGTGTCGATCTGGAAGAAGGAAGAGCTGCGCGACACCACGGGCGATCCCTGGGACGGCCGTACGCTGGAATGGGCGACCTCGTCGCCGCCGCCGGACTACAATTTCGCGTTCACGCCCGTCATTCACGAACTGGATGCCTGGTACGACATGAAGGACAAGAAGGCGCAGGCTCCGATCGACGGCTACCGGGCAATCCACATGCCGAAGAATACGGGCACCGGCGTCATCATCGCCGCCCTGTCGACGGCCGCCGGGTTCGGCATGATCTGGTACATGTGGTGGCTCGCCGCCTTTGGCCTGATCGGTGTCATCGTCGTCGCCATCTGGCACACGTTCAACTATGACCGCGATTATTACATTCCCGTCGAGGAAGTCGTGGCAACGGAAAGCGAGCGGCGTCGCCTGCTCGGGCAGGGAGCCTGATCCATGTCGACCGATGTTCTGAGCGCCGATCCGGCCAAGAACCCGACCTATTATCTGGTCGAGGACGAGGATCATCATCACGAATCCGGTGGCTCGACCGCCATCGGGTTCTGGATGTACCTGATGAGCGACTGCCTCATCTTCGCGATCCTGTTCGCCACCTACGGCGTGCTGGGCACCAGCTATGCGGGCGGGCCGACCCCGCGGGAGATCTTCGAACTCCCGCTGGTCGCGCTCAACACCTCGATGCTGCTGCTGTCGTCGATCACCTATGGCTTCGCCATGATCGCGATGGAGAAGAACCAGAAGTCGAACACGCTGATCTGGCTGGGCATCACCGGTCTGTTCGGTCTCGCCTTCCTGTCGATCGAACTGTACGAATTCGCCAACCTCATCCATGAGGGCGCGGGTCCGCAGCGTTCGGCC
The DNA here is from genome assembly GCF_036663655.1 of Sphingomonas flavida. Lineage (NCBI taxonomy): Bacteria > Pseudomonadati > Pseudomonadota > Alphaproteobacteria > Sphingomonadales > Sphingomonadaceae > Sphingomonas > Sphingomonas flavida. Next base: position 312,317 of record NZ_JAXOJH010000001.1, on the reverse strand, counting down.
TTCCTGTCGTCCTTCTTCACGCTGGTCGGCACGCACGGTCTGCACGTCACCTTCGGTTCGATCTGGCTGGTCACGCTGATGGTGCAGGTCGGTCGCTTCGGCCTAATCGAGGCCAACAAGCGTCGCCTGATGTGCCTGTCGATGTTCTGGCACTTCCTGGACGTCGTCTGGATCGGCGTCTTCACCTTTGTCTATCTGCTGGGAGTTCTCCGTTGAGCGCTCATACCCCCCACGGTCACGACGACCACGGCCATGATGACTCCCATGGCGGCCATGGTTCGATGAAGGGCTACATGATCGGGTTCGTGCTGTCGGTCATCCTGACCGCCATCCCGTTCTGGGCGGTCATGACCGGCGCGCTGGGTGATACCCAGACGACCGCGCTGGTCATCATGGCTCTGGCCTTTGTCCAGATCGTCGTCCACATGATCTACTTCCTGCACATGAACACCAAGTCGGAAGGTGGCTGGACGATGATGGCGCTGGTCTTTACCGCCGTGCTGGTGGTGATTACGCTGAGCGGCTCGATCTGGGTCATGTATCACATGAACACCAACATGATGCCCGACATGGCCGCCCAAATGGGCGGTGGCATGTAATGACGGACGCTGGCGGAAGGGGCGGGCGGCACGGTCGCTCGCCGCTGACGCTGGCGATCCTTACCGCGATCGGCGTGGCGCTGATCGCGGCCTTTGTCAGCCTGGGCGTCTGGCAGTTGCAGCGCCGGGTCTGGAAGCTGGACCTGATCGCGACGGTCGAGGCGCGGTTGCACGCTCCATCCGTTGCCGCCCCCCCGACCGCAGGCCAGGCGGACGCTTATCGCCGGGTCACCATCGAAGGTCGTTTTCTCAACGATCGCGAGACGTTCGTTCAGGCGGTGACCGAACGTGGGCCCGGTTTCTGGGTCCTGACACCGCTGCTCGGCCCCAACTTCACCATCCTCGTCAATCGTGGCTTCGTTCCCGCCGAGAAACGCCAGGACCATAGCCGTCCGGATGCACCGGTGCGTGTGACCGGATTGATCCGCGTCAGCGAGCCGGGTGGCGCATTCCTTCGGTCGAACGATCCGGTCGCGGACCGTTGGTATTCGCGCGACGTGGCGGCGATCGCGAAGGCCAAGCGACTGGGGCCGGTCGCACCCTATTTCATCGACGCCGACGCGACGCCCAATGCCGGTGGTTACCCGGTCGGCGGGTTGACCGTGGTCGTGTTCCGCAACAGCCATCTGTCCTACGCCTTGACATGGTTTGCCCTCGCGATCCTGACGGTGGTCGGCGTCGTCATCCTGTGGCGGCGGGGCCGGGCATGAACGCGGGCGAGCCGCCCTTCCTGCCCTTCACCATGCGCCCGCGTGAGCCCGACGCGACGGCGGGCACGGCCAATATGCGCCAGCTCATCCATCTGCGCTGGATGGCGGTTGCGGGCCAATTGTTCACAATCCTGTTCGTCAACCGCGTAATGGGGGTTCAGCTGCCGATCCCCGCGATGATGGGCGTGCTGGTGATGGCTATTGCCATCAATCTGCTCAGCCATTTCCGGCTGCGCTTTCATCGCATCACGAACACCGAACTTCTCTTTGCGCTGATGTTCGACGTCGGCACATTGACGCTACAGCTTTTCCTGGCGGGTGGTGCGACCAATCCGTTCATCTCGCTCTATCTGATCCAGGTGGTGCTCGGGGCGGTGCTACTCGAGACCTGGTCGGCCTGGGCGCTGGCGGGTATCACCGGGCTCTGCTTCGGCCTCTTGTCGCTGCACCATCGGCCGCTCACCTTTCCGTCCTGGTTGTTCGGCGACATTGCCGGGCTCCATACCTTGGGCAACTGGTTGGGCTTCGCGCTCGTGGCCGGGCTGCTGATCCTGTTCGTTACGCGGATCAGCCACAATCTTCGACGCAGCGCCGCGCGACTGGCCGATCTGCGCCAGCAGGCGTCGGAGGAGGAACATATCGTTCGCATGGGGCTGCTTGCCTCGGGCGCAGCGCATGAGTTGGGCACGCCGCTCGCCAGCCTGTCGGTGATCCTGAGCGACTGGCGCCGCGTCCCCAAGCTGCGCGACGATGTCGAACTGATGGGAGAGATTGCCGAGATGCAGGCCGAGGTGCAGCGCTGCAAGGCGATCGTCACCCGTATCCTGCAATCGGCCGGCGAACCGCGCGGCGAGGCCGCGGAATTGTCGGAGGTCGGGCGCTTCATCGATGCGATCGTCGAGGAATGGCGGCTGACCCATCCGCAAGTGGCGCTCGACTATCAGCGGACCGATGACGATGCGGCCATCGTATCCGACCCTGCCATCAAGCAGGCCGTGTTCAACGTGCTCGACAATGCCGCCGAAGCGTCGCCCCACTGGGTTCGCCTCAGCGTCGCGCGAGAGGGCGACGCCGTGGCGGTGCGCGTCACTGACGTCGGATCGGGCTTTACCCCCGCCACGCTGTCGCAGGTCGGACGACCGCAGCAATCGACCAAGGGCGAGGGGCACGGTGTCGGCCTGTTCCTGGTGTCCAGCGTCGTGCGCAAGCTCGGCGGGCGAGTCGAGGCTGCGAACCGGCCCGAGGGTGGCGCACAGGTCACGCTGACCCTACCTTTGAGCATGATCGGCGTATCGGATCGGGATTAGAAATGGATGACCAACGTTCCCTGGTGATCGTCGAGGACGACGAAACCTTTGCCCGCACGCTCCAGCGTTCTTTCGAGCGGCGCGGCTACCGCGTCTGGGTGGCGGCGAACCCCGATGCGCTGGTCGCGGTCCTTCGCGAAACCACGCCGCGTTATGCGGTGGTCGACCTGAAGCTGGGTCAGGCATCGGGCCTTGCCTGTGTACAGACCTTGCACGCGCATGATCCGGCGATGCTGATCGTGGTGCTGACCGGTTTCGCCAGTATCGCGACGGCGGTCGAGGCGATCAAGCTGGGCGCATGCCACTATCTCGCCAAGCCGTCCAATACCGACGATATCGAGGCCGCGTTCCACAAGGCTGGCGGCGACACGACGACGGCGATCACCGACCGTCCCAGCTCGATCAAGACGCTGGAGTGGGAGCGGATCAACGAGACGCTGGCCGAGACGAACTTCAACATCTCGGAGACCGCACGGCGGCTGGGGATGCACCGCCGGACACTGGCGAGAAAGCTGGAGAAGCGCCACGTTCCCTGACGCGGCGTTATCTTCCGCTCTTTCCCGGCGACAGGACTGGTGGGACCGTCACTCTTCTGTAGCCAATCGACATTCACTTACTCCTCCCCTGCAATAGGAGGGGGACCATGCGCAGCATGGTGGAGGGGTGTCGCCGGTCGCGAAATTTGACCAGTTTCTTAGGCCGGGACACCCCTCCGTCAAACCTTCGGCTTGCCACCTCTCCCTACAGGAGAGGAATGAAATTAATATCGATCGGACCTGGCCTGCATTATGACTTGGCGGACCCGATGCCGACTTCGCCAAGCGACGAACCGAATATCAGCGGCGCTTCTCGGCCACGATCCAGTCCGCAATCTTCTTTTCCAGTACCGGCATCGGCAGCGCCCCGGTGTCGAGCACCTCGGCATGGAAACGGCGCGGATCGAATTTCGCACCCAGCTCTGCCTTCGCCTTCGCCTTGAGGCGGCTGATCGTCAGCTGGCCGATCTTGTAGGCCAGCGCCTGGCCGGGAATGGCGATATAGCGCTCGACTTCGGCGGTCGCGTCGGTGCGGGCCATCGGCGAATTGGCGAGCATATACTCGATCGCCTGGTCGCGGGTCCAACCCTTGGCGTGGATGCCGGTATCGACGACCAGTCGCATCGCGCGCAACATCTCGTCATTCAGGCCGCCCATGCGCTGATAGGGGTCGGTTTCCATGCCAAGTTCGGGCCATAGCGTCTCGGCGTAAAGCGCCCAGCCTTCGGCATAGGCGGTATTGCCGCCGAAACGCATGAAGGCGGGGAGGGTGGTGTTCTCCTGAGCCAGGCTGATCTGGAAATGATGCCCTGGCACGGCTTCATGGAGATAGAGCGTCTCCATTTCCCACATATAGCGCGAGGGCAGGTCATAGGTGTTGTAATAGAACACACCCGGCCGCGTCCCGTCCGGCGTCCCGCCCTGATAGGAACCGCCGGCATCCGTCTTTTCCTTGAAGGCGGGTACGGGGCGGATTTCGAGAGCGGTCTTCGGGATCAGCGAGAATTGCTCGCGGATGCGCGCATCGACGCGGCGGCCGATCGCCTCGTAACCTTCGCGCAACTGCGCCGCGCTCTTGGGTGCAAAGCGCGGATCGGTACGCAGAAAGGTGAAGAAATCCGCCAGACTGCCCTTGAAGCCCACCGCCTGCTTCTGGACTTCCATCGCCTTCAGAATGCGCGCGACCTCGGACAGGCCGAGTTGATGCACGTCCTCGGCCTTGAGCGGCAGGGTCGTGTTCTGCTCGATCAGATAGGCATAGAGCCGGTCGCCGCCCTTCATCCCGGACAGTCCGACGCTATCGCGTGCGGCGGGAAGATATGTATCGGCGAGGAAGGTTCGCATGCGTTGCTCGGCGGGCAGGATCACGTCGCGGATTTGCGCGGCATAGGCGGTCTTCAGTCGGGCCTGTTCTGCCGCGGGAATGGTCGCGGGCAAACGTCTGATTGGGCCATAAAAAGTCGATTCCTCGACCGGCACCGCGAGCAGATTATCGAATTGCGCGATCATGTTGCGCACGACCAGCTTCGGCTGGACGACGCCGCTCGCCATGCCTTGGCGGAAGCGGACGATCGCCTCGTCGAGCAGATGCGCATATTCGACATTGCGCTTCAGATTATTGTCATAGTCCGCCACCGTGTTGAACGGTGCCGCGCCCTGACCCGAGGCGAATTCCGGGTAGAAGGTCTGGATGCCGTAGAAATGGTCCATCGGCCTGACGATGGTCAGCGCAACGATGGCGGGATCATAGCCCTTGAGTGTCGTCTCGGTCTGCTGCTTGAAGACATCATAGGCAACCTGATTAGTCGGGGTCAGCTTTGCCCGGTCGATCTGCGCGAGGTCTTTCAGGTCCTTTTCGGCCGCCGCACGCTCGGCCGCGATATAGGCGTCGGAGAAGATGTCGCCGATCCGGTCGGCACGGCGCATGTCACCCCGAAACAGCCCGCTGATCGGATTGCGCGCCAAGCTCGCTTCGTCGCTCGCGTGGAACAGTTGCTTAAGCCGGGCATCCGCCTTTCCTTCACCCGGTTGAGGCGCGGCGATCGGGGTGGCCTGAGCAAGAGCAACGGAAGGGGAGGCCGTGGCGGCCAGAACGATGGCAAGGGAAAGAAGGCGCAAGCGGATGTCCCGACGAGAGAAGCGATGCTGCCTTGGTAGAAAGCCAAACCTTGACCTGCAAGCCATGGTCTCAACGAGAAACGCCCTGCGATCCGTGACGGATCACAGGGCGTTACCTGGTCATTTCGATACCTGATGTCAGGCGGTGGTCTTGTTGGTCGCGGCCTTGGCCGCCGCCGAACCGGCATTGCCGGCCGCTTTCACGACATTGTCGAACAGCGAACGGGCGCGATCCTTGGCATTGTCCTTGGTTAGGCCTGCCTCTTCCAGTTCACGCAGTCCGGTTTCCCGCGCGGCCTGGGTCGCTTGGCGTACGGTTTCGCCCAGTTTCTTGCCAAGCGGCGTGAGCAGTTCCTTTTCCCGCGCCGAACGCGGAATCAGTGCGCCGACGATCACGCCGACGGCGAGGCCACCGACCAGGATGCCGAGCGGATTGGCTTCGATCGTGCGCGCGGTCTTCTGCGCCAGCTCGCCTGCCTTGTCCTTGGCGTCGTGATAGGCCTGCGAAGCGGTTTCGCGACTATGGTCCAGCTTTTCGCGGAGGTGGTCGGTCTGCTGATTGTGATGGGTTTCGATCGTCATGGCGAACATCCTTCTGGGGCTATGCCGCCGGGGTTGCCGCCCCGGCGCGCCTAATCAGCGTTTGCGTTTGAACAGGCCGGCAATCCGGCGACGGTTGAGGATCAGCCCGAGTACGGCGACGCCGCCCGCAACGGCGGCTGGGTTGTTCTTGGCCGATTCTAGACCTGAACAGGCGGCCGACATGCTGGCTTCCTTAGCCTGGGCAGCCAGCGCCTTTGGCTCGAGCCTGGCCTGGATACGAGAGACGGTGTGGTTCATCCGCTCTCGCGCTTCGGCCGCGCGGGCTTCGGCTTCGGTAACGGTCATGCGCGGTCTCCCGACAAACGCGATTTGCCGACCATCGCCAGGATTCCGGCAACGACCAGCACCGCACCGACCACGATCAGCGTTGCCGCGAAGGGCCCGGTCATCGGGGTCAACGCCATGATCAGGCCGACGAGTAACGCGATAAGGGCCGCGAAACCCAATATCGCGGCGATCCCGAAGAACGTTGCCGCGCTGCGATAGCGGCCGACCTTGTCGGTGGCACGTGCCTTGGCCAGATCGATTTCCGCCGTGATGAACGAGCGACCGTCATCAACCAGCTGCGACATCAATGCCGTCAGCGTCTCCGGTTCGGGCGTTACCGCCGACAGGGCTTCACCGACGCGGCTCACGCGACGCCGTCAACCGACGAGCGGGTTTCGATACCCGACTGAAGCACGCGAGCCAGAACGAAGCCCAGCGCCGCCGCAACGCCGATGGCGACCGCCGGGCTCTTGGTCACAAACGCACGGGCATCGTCGAGCAGCTCTTCGACATCCTTGTCCTTGATCGCGCCCGACAGGGACGTGACCGTATCGGCCGCCGAACGCGCATATTGGCCATATTGCTGGCCCAGCTTTTCATCGACCTGACCGGCCGCGTCGTTCAGCAGCTGCGCGACCTGATCAAGCGCCGAGCCAGCCTTGGCCTTGCCGTCTCCGGCCAGCGCCTGGATCTTGTCGACCGCCTGCTGCTGCACCTTGGTCGCCCCGTCCATCACCTGCTGCTTGGCGTCGGCGATGCTGGCCTTTGCCTTGGACGTATCGCCCTCGCTGACGAACGAGCCATCGGGCGTCGCCACGGCAGGTGCAACGGGTGCGTTCCCGGCAAAAGCGGGTGCGCCGGTGTTGGCAGCGGGGAAATTGCTGTCGGTGTCGGACATCGGAAAACCCTTTCCTGGATCGGCCCGGGTAAACGGGCGGTTTTGCCTTTTAACCCCGGCGATGGAACCCGGGTTCCATGCTTTCCCGCAATTGCCCTTCGCACAGTCACAGGGTAGAGCCGCGCCGAGACCTTCAAGGCTGATGTAGGAGCATCGTTACGTGACCGCAATCATCGACATCCACGCGCGTCAAATCCTGGACAGCCGGGGCAATCCTACCGTCGAGGTGGACGTGCTCCTCGAAGACGGCAGCTTCGGCCGCGCCGCCGTTCCCTCGGGCGCATCGACCGGCGCGCATGAGGCAGTCGAAAAGCGCGACGGCGACAAGAGCCGCTGGATGGGCAAGGGCGTCGAAGCGGCGGTCGAGGCGGTCAATGACGAGATCACCGACGCCATTCTGGGCATGGATGCCGAGGATCAGGCCGATCTCGACCGTGCCATGATCGAGTTGGACGGCACCGAGAACAAGGGCCGCCTTGGCGCGAATGCGATCTTGGGCGTCAGCCTGGCGGCGGCCAAGGCCGCGTCCGAGGCGCGTGGCCTGCCGCTGTACAAATATGTCGGTGGCGTCTCGGCGCATCTGCTGCCGGTGCCGATGATGAACATCATCAATGGCGGCGAACATGCTGACAATCCTATCGATTTCCAAGAATTCATGATCATGCCGGTCGGTGCGGCGAACATCATGGAAGCGGTGCGCTGCGGTTCGGAAATCTTCCATACGCTGAAGAAGGCGCTGCACGAAAAGGGTCTGGCGACCGGCGTCGGCGACGAGGGCGGTTTTGCCCCCAACATCGCCTCGACCACCGAGGCGCTGGACTTCATCATGGCCTCGGTCGAGAAGGCCGGGTACAAGCCGGGCGACGATGTCATGATCGCGCTCGATTGCGCCGCGACCGAGTTCTTCAAGGACGGCAAGTACAATATCTCGGGCGAGGGCAAGATCCTGTCGAGCCACGAGATGGCCGAGTATCTGGCGGACCTGACCCGCCAGTACCCGATCCTGTCAATCGAGGACGGCATGGCCGAGGACGATTGGGAAGGCTGGAAGGCGCTGACCGACCTGATCGGCGACAAGGTACAGCTGGTCGGCGACGATCTGTTCGTCACCAACCCCAAGCGCCTGAAGAAGGGCATCGAGGGCGGTTATGCCAACTCGCTGCTGGTGAAGGTCAACCAGATCGGCACGCTGACCGAAACGCTGGAAGCGGTGTCGCTGGCGCAGCGCTCGCGCTACACCGCCGTCATGTCGCACCGTTCGGGCGAAACCGAGGACGCGACCATCGCCGATCTGGCGGTCGCGACTAACTGCGGCCAGATCAAGACGGGCAGCCTCGCGCGCTCGGACCGGCTTGCCAAGTACAACCAGCTGATCCGTATCGAGGAAGAGCTGGGTGACTCGGCACGCTATGCCGGTCGCGATATTCTCATCCGCGCTTGAAATCGAAGGGCGCCGGTAACATTATGGCCAGTGTGACCAGAAAACCGTCGCCCTTCATCCGGACCATGCGGCGGGCCGCGCTGCCCGCCCTTGGTCTGACGATCGTTGCGTTCTTCGGCGCCTATGCGGTGCTGGGGCGCAATGGCCTGTTGGCTTACGGCGAATATCAGCGGCAGCTGGTGAAGCGTGAGCAGGACTATGCCATGCTGGACAAGCATCGCACGGTCCTGAAGAACCGCGTCGCGCTGCTCGACCCCGACCATGCCAATCCGGACATGGTGGACGAGATGGTGCGCAAGGAACTGAACGTCGCCCATCCAGACGAAGTCATCGTTCCCCTGAAATGAGAAGGGCGGCCCCGCAAGGCCGCCCTTTCCGTATCAACGACCCAGGAAGGTCAGCAGGTCGCTGGTCAGCCGGTCGCTATGCGTGACGTTCAGGCCGTGTGGCGCGCCGTCATATTCGACCAACTGCGACTGGGCGATGCCCGCCGCTGCGGCACGCCCCGCCGCGTCGATCGGCACGGTCTGGTCACCGGTTCCGTGGATGACGAGCGTCGGCACGCGAAAAGCGGAAAGGTCGGGCCGGAAATCGGTCTGGCTGAACGACTCCGCACAGGCCAGGGTCGGCTTTAGTCCCGCCTGCATCGCAACGCTGGTCGCCCAGTCGAGGAGGTCGTCGCTGACCGGGCTGCTGATGAAGCCGACGCCGAAGAACTGTTTGAAGAAGGTATGGCGCAGGAAGTGCGCGCGGTCGTCGCGCAGACCCTGGCCGATCTGGTCGAATACGGACTGCTCGGTGCCGTCGGGATTATCCTCGGTCTTGAGCATATAGGGAACGACCGAAGCGATCAGCCCTGCTGCGATCACGCCCTTGCCGTCATGACGGCTCATGTAGCGCGCGACCTCGCCGCCACCCATCGAGAAGCCAATGACGGCCGCATCCTGCGCGCCCGTCGCCTCCAGCACATCGGCCAGGTCGTCCGCCAGCGTGTCATAGTCATAGCCCGACCAGGGCTGGCCCGAACGGCCGAAGCCGCGCCGGTCATAGGCGATCGCGCGAAAGCCCGCTTCGGCCAGCGCCATCATCTGGGCGTCCCACATATCGGCCGAAAGCGGCCAGCCATGCAGTAGGACTACCGGGCGGCCTTCGCCCCAATCCTTGACGTAGATGTCCGTGCCGTCGCGCGTCTTCAGATATGGCATCGTCTGCTCCTGCCCATTTCTGCAATGATGGAGCAGCCTGAACGGGCCGATGGATAGCCCGTTCCGTCGTGGCATAGCTTTGGTCGTCGGCCCTGCACCTTGCGCCGCCATGACGGGCGATAGGGCCGATGGCGGCGTCAATAATGACGCTGCCCCGGTTGCCAGGGGCGCGTGATGAAGTCACATTCGCCAGCATTCGGGATCGGTACGGAGTATGACGGAATGCGGGGATGGCGGCTATTGCTGGCGGGGACGATGCTGGCCGGACAGCTTGCGGCGGGGCCTGCCATGGCCCAGGTGAGCCCGATGACCGAGAATGATCCCTATATCTGGTTGGAGGACAAGGACGGCGCCAAGGCGCTGGCCTGGGTAGAGGCGGAAAATGCCAAGACCCTGCCGCGGCTCCAGAACGATCCCCGCTACCAGACCTTCTATGGCGAGGCGCTGGCCATCGCATCGGCCAAGGACCGTATCCCGATGCCGGGCCAGCTTTATGGTCGCATCGTCAACTTCTGGCGCGACGCCGACCATCCCCAAGGCTTGTGGCGGTGGACGACCGAGGCGGACTATGCCTCGGCCAATCCCAAATGGACGACGCTGCTCGACCTCGACGCGCTGAGCAAGGCGGAGGGTAAGAAGTGGGTCTGGAAGGGCCTGACCTGCCTCAGTCCGGAGGATCGACTGTGCCTGGTGGCACTGTCCGAGGGCGGCGAGGATGCGATCGAGTATCGCGAATTCGATCTGGAAGCCGGACAGTTCGTGCCGGGCGGCTTCCGCCTGTCGACCTCGAAGCAGGGCGCGACGTGGCTGGACAAGGACACGCTGCTCGTCAGCCGTGACTGGGGGCAGGGGACCCTGACCAAGTCGAGCTATCCTTTCGTGGTGAAGATGGTGAAGCGCGGCCAGCCGGTCGAGCAGGCGCAGGAAATCTATCGCGGCGCGCCGACCGACGAACTGGGCACCTATGCCAGTGTTCTGACCGACGCGAAGGGCAATCGCGCGGTGGTGATCGAGCGTCGCAAGACGTTTTTCGGTGGCGACAAGCTGTTCTGGACGCCGAGCGGCGGTGCCAAGCCGATCGCGATGCCGGCCCGTGCCTTTCCATCGGGGATGATCGATGGCCGGGTCATCTTCCAGACCAGCGACAATTGGGGCCAGCATCCGGCGGGTGCCGTCGTCTGGGCGCCGCTTGCCGAACTGGAGGCCGGCGCGATCACGCCGCGTTCGCTCTTCACACCCAGTGATCGTCAGGCGGTCGAGGGCGTGTCGACGACCAAGAACCGCGTCGTCGTGACCTTCATCGACAATGTCCGCGGCCGGGCCAGCGTATTCGCGCCGACCGGCAGCGGCTGGACGGCATCGACGGTGCAGGTGCCCGACAATATGGCGGTGGACGTCGTCAGCACGAGCGATCGTTCGGACACCGTCTATCTCTCGACCGCGGGCTTTACGACGCCGACCGTGCTGTCGCGCTTCGACGCCAGCCGTCCGGCCAGCCCGCAGGTGTTGAAGACGCTGCCCGCCCGCTTTGACGCGAACGGGACGACCGTGCATCAATATGAGGCGACGTCGACCGACGGCACTAAGGTTCCGTACTTCGTGGTGTTGCCCAAGGGCGCGAAGCTGGACGGCACGACACCCACGCTCATGACCGCCTATGGCGGGTTCGAACTGGCGCGCCTGCCCACCTATCTCGGTTCGACCGGCAAGATCTGGACCGAGCGGGGCGGTGCCTTCGTCCTCGCCAACATCCGGGGCGGCGGTGAGTTTGGGCCGAAATGGCATGATGCGGGCCGCAAGACCAAGCGGCAGGTCATCTATGACGACTTCGCCTCGGTCGCGAAGGACCTGTTTGCGCGGCACATCACCAATCCGCAGAAACTGGGCATCTATGGCGGCTCGAACGGCGGGCTGTTGATGGGCGTCGAGCTGACCCAGCATCCCGAGCTGTGGAAGGCGGTGACGATCCAGGTGCCGCTGCTCGACATGGTCCGGTATCAGAAGATCGCGGCGGGCGATTCGTGGAAGGACGAATATGGCTCGATCGACGTGCCCGAGGAGGCCGCGTTCCTGCGCAAGATCTCGCCCTATGCCAATATCCGCAAGGGCGTGGCCTATCCGGAACCCTATATCTGGACGACGACCAAGGACGACCGGGTTGGGCCGCAGCATGCGCGCAAGTTCGCCGCGCGACTGGCCGAATATGGCATCCCTTATCTATTCTACGAGGATACGGCGGGCGGCCATTCGGGTGATGCCGACATTGCCCAAGGCGCACGCCTGAGCGCACAGCAGATGGTCTATTTCTCGCAGAAGTTGATGGACGGGCCGACGCGGTAGGCGGATCGGGCCGGGCGGTTTCGCCGTCCGGCCGCATTCTGCGTGACCGCAGCGGCAATTATTATCTTGCTGCGGTGCGGCAGGATGGGCAAATGCAGGGCATGACCGATATGACGACGACCGAGCGCCGTCCGGCTGAGCCGGCGGCAGGCGCTCCCGCCATCATCTTCGAAGCGATCGTCAAGATGCAGGCGGTGTCCGCCCTGTACAATCGCGGCGAAGTGGTGCTGGCGCCGCACGTGATCTTCACGCGGCATGACGAGCTCTATGTCGATGCCACGACGATCGAGCGCGATGGCAAGCCCCCGCGCGAGGAGAAGATGGGCACGTTCAAGCTGGCGGGGCTCGGCGCGCTTCGCCTTACGCCCCGGCGCTTTACGGCGAGCGCCTTGTTCGAACGCGATGCCGAAAAGTATCAGAATGCCGCGCTCATGATGATCGAACCGGCCTGAGCCGAACGGCGCCGCTCACCCTTGGAGGCGGGCGGCGCCCTTTTCGTCAGCGGCAGCGCACCTGGTTCTGGTCGATCGAACGACCGGCCAGCGCGCCACCCGCTGCACCGAGCAGCGTCGCGATCGTGCTGCTCCGCCCGCCGACCAGATTGCCGAGTATGCCGCCCGCGGCGCCCCCGATGATCAGGCCGGTCGTGCCGTCCGAACGGCGGCAGTAATAGCGGCCATCGGTTCCGGCATAGACGCGGTCCTGCGGCTGCAGCACCCGCTCGCGATATTGCGAGCCGTCGCGATAGTCGCCGACCGGGTCATAATAGGGCTCGGCATTGCGGTCATAGCCATCGGCCGGGATCGGGGGTGCGACCCGGTAGCCGCCCGGGCCGGACGCGGGGGGTGGCGGCGGTGCATAGCCGTTATCGCCATAACCGCCGCGCTCGCGTCGCGACAGGTACAGATCAACTTCCTGCCGATAGAGTTGATACTCGCGGTCGAACCGGGCCTGCGCGGCGCGAAACCGCGCATCGTCGCCTGCGCTCTGGGCGCTGGCCGGAATAGCCGTCACGCTAACAACGGCGGTGATCGCTGCGATGGTCAGATGACGAAAGCCCATCGGTCCTGTCCCTCCAATGCCCGGACAATCGGGCGAGGCAACCGATACGGATGCGAATTGATATGGTTCCTGAACGGCTCGCCTTGCCCAACAGAGCCAAAACGAGCCAAAGGTTTCACGCCTTGGTGACGAAGCTGTCCATCACCCGCTTGCGTCCGGCCTGCTCGAAATCGATTTCCAGCTTGTTGCCTTCGATCACCGCGATCGCACCATAGCCAAATTTCTGGTGGAACACGCGGTCCCCGACGCTCAAATCGTCGCGGCCTTTCTGTCCCAAACCGACCGAAGGCGATCGGGACTCGACGATGCGCGCCGGACGGGTGGGCGCAGCGTTCTGCACGGTCGCCGCCCGTTGCCAACCCGGTCCTCGCCCGGTCCCCCGCGCGACGTTGGCGAACGGATCGGCATGTTCGGACCAGTTGGCCCGCCACAGGCTTTCGCCGCCGTTCATGCTGCTTTCGCTCTCGATATGTTCAGGCGGCAGTTCGGCGACGAAGCGGCTTGGCAGGCTGGAAGTCCACTGGCCATAGATGCGGCGATTGGCGGCGTGCAGGATGACCGCCTTGCGCCGTGCGCGCGTGATCGCGACATAGGCTAGGCGGCGCTCCTCCTCCAGGCTGCGCGTGCCGCCCTCGTCGATCGCCCGCTGCGACGGGAACAGCCCTTCCTCCCAGCCCGCCAGGAAAACGGTATCGAACTCCAGCCCCTTGGCGGCGTGGATCGTCATGATCGTCACCTCGGGCTCGCGCTGGTCGCCGTCGCGGTCCATGACGAGCGAAACATGCTCCAGGAACGCGCCGAGCGACTCGTAATCCTCCATCGCCCGGACGAGTTCGGACAGGTTTTCCAGGCGACCGGCGGCTTCGGCCGATTTTTCGTTCTGGTACATCGCGGTATAGCCGCTTTCGTCCAGTAGCTGACGCGCCAGTTCGGGATGGGGCAGGTCCCGCGCCATGTCGCGCCATCGAGCGATATCGCCGATCAGATTGCCCAGGCTGCGGCGCGCCTGCGGCGTCAGTTCGTCGGTGTCGAGGATTCGCGCCGACGCAATGGTCAACGGCAGGCCTTCGGCGCGGGCGAGCTGGTGGATCTTGGCCAGCGCCTTGTCGCCCAGGCCCCGCTTGGGCACGTTGACGATCCGCTCGAACGCCAGATCGTCGGACGGCTGGTTGACGATCCGGAGATAGGCCAGCGCGTCACGGATTTCGGCGCGCTCATAAAAGCGAAAGCCGCCGACGATCCGGTAAGGCAAGCCGATCGCGATGAAGCGGTCTTCGAACTCACGCGTCTGATGCGACGCGCGCACCAGAATGGCGATATCGCCGTACGAGGTGCCCGAACGCCGGGCCGCCTCAATCTCCTCGCCGACCCGGCGCGCTTCCTCCGGCCCGTCCCAGACGCCCAGCACCCGGACCTTCTCGCCCACATCCAGTTCGGTCCACAGCGTCTTGCCCAGACGCCCGCCGTTATGCGCGATCACGCCCGACGCCGCCCCCAGGATATGCGGGGTCGAACGATAATTCTGCTCCAGGCGGATCACTTTCGCACCGGGAAAATCCCGCTCGAAGCGCAGGATGTTCTCCACCTGGGCGCCGCGCCAGGAATAGATGGACTGGTCGTCATCGCCGACGCACGCGATGTTCTTGCGCGCCTGGGCGAGCAGCCGCAGCCAGAGATACTGGACGCTGTTGGTGTCCTGATACTCGTCCACCATGATATAGCGGAAGCGCTGCTGATAATGCTCCAGCACGTCGCGATCCGTCTTCAGAATGGTCAGCATGTGGAGCAGCAAGTCGCCAAAGTCGCAGGCGTTCACGCTGCGCAGCCGCTCCTGATACTGGCGGTACAGGTCCGCGCCCTGGCCGTTCGCGTAACGCTCCGCCTCGCCCGCGTCGATATCGCCGGGAACCAGCCCCTTGTTCTTCCACTCGTCGATCAGTCCGCCGAGCGCACGGGCCGGAAAGCGCTTTTCGTCGATATCCGCCGCGACGATCAACTGCTTGAGCAGCCGGAGCTGGTCGTCGGTATCGAGGATGGTGAAGTTGGATTGCAGCCCGACCAGCTCGGCATGGCGGCGCAGCATCTTCGCGCCGATCGCGTGGAAGGTGCCCAGCCACGGCATCCCCTCCACCGCATCGCCAACCAGCCGCCCGACGCGCTCGCGCATTTCCTTGGCGGCCTTGTTGGTGAAGGTGACCGACAGGATTTCCGACGGCCAGGCTTTGCGCGTGTAGAGCAGATGCGCCAGCCGGGCGGTCAGTGCCGCAGTCTTGCCCGTTCCCGCACCCGCCAGGACCAGAACCGGACCATCGGTCGTCAGCACCGCCTCGCGCTGCGCCGGGTTCAGCGATCGCAGATAGGGATAGTCGGTCGGCGAAGCAGCGGGATCGAGGGGAGCGACGGTCATCGCGAACAGTTAGGGAACGTTTGCTGGCGGGGCAACCACCCGTGATGACCGGCAGCCGCTGTTTCATCGCGGGACGAGTCGTCAGACAGTCTTTTGTCCGACATGAAAGCGACATTTCCGCTGCCTAGAGGCGCGGCGTGCCGACGAGCAGCGGGGTGCCCTTCATGGGTGCCGACGCCGCCGTGACGGGCACGACCCGATGCAGGAGCACTATCCAATGAAGATCTTCACGGCAGCCGCCACAGCGGCCTCTCTTTTCGTGTCCGTCGCGGCGCAGGCTGAAGTTCGCGAGCCCGTGGTCGTTCGCGTCCGCCACGCCGACCTCGACCTGCGCCGCGCCGATCACCGTGTGCAGCTCGACGCCCGTATCCGCCGGGCCGCGCTGATCGCTTGTGGTCCGGCAACGATGGACCTGCGCCGCAATGCCGACTCCGCGCGCTGCCGCAAGGAAATGCTGGCTGACGCTGCGCCCAAGCTGGCGGCGCTGTCGCGGGCACCGATCGCGCTCGCCAGCAACAACTAAGATCTGTCGAGGGAATGCAGCCGGACGCTCCGACAGGGCCTCGGCTGCATTTCCTCGCGGCGATAGCCACCCGGCCGTCGTCATCAAAATGTCATCGGAAAGGCGCAACGCGACTTCATTATGACAGCTCATGCGCTAACCGGTGGCCAATCCGAAACCCGCGTGCGAGGTCCACGCCTCGATTCCGGGCTCCATCCCATGGGCCGGTGGCTGTTCGCCGCGCTGCTCGTCGGCGGCCTGCTCTATGCGGGCTATAGCGTCGCGATCGATACCGCACGCGTCGGCGAGCCGATGGTGGTCGGCGTCTTCGCCTTTCTCGGCCTCGCGCTGCTGATCGCGCTGGGGTTCGAATTCGTCAACGGGTTCCACGATACGGCCAACGCGGTCGCGACGGTCATCTACACGCATTCGATGCCTGCACCGCTGGCGGTCGTGTGGTCGGGCTTCTTCAATTTCCTCGGCGTGGTCACCTCCACCGGGGCGGTCGCCTATTCGATCATCACGCTGCTGCCGATCGACCTGATGCTGCACGTCGGCTCGGCGGGTGGATTTGCGATGATCTTCGCGCTGCTGCTGGCCGCTGTCCTGTGGAACCTGGCGACCTGGGCGGTCGGCCTGCCCAATTCGTCGAGCCATGCGCTGATCGGCTCCATTCTGGGTGTCGGGCTGGCCAACCAGCTGCTGTCGAACGTGCCCGGCACGTCGGGCGTCGACATAGCGCAGGTGCAGAAGGTCCTGACGGCCCTGCTGTTCAGTCCGCTGATCGGGTTCGTCGGCGCGTTGATGCTGCTGCTCGTCATGAAGCGTTTCCTGCGCGACAAGCAGTTGTACCGCGAGCCGGAGGGCGACACGCCGCCGCCGCGTGGCATCCGCGCGCTCCTGATCTTCACCTGCACCGCGGTCAGCTTCGCGCATGGCGGCAATGACGGGCAAAAGGGCATGGGCCTGATCATGCTGATCCTGATCGGCTGTGCTCCGACCGCCTATGCGCTGAACCGGACGCTGCCCGAAAGCGCGATGCCCGCCTTCGTCCGTAGCGCGCAGGTCGCGGCCACCGCCTATGCCGCGCACGGTACGTCAGGCACGCCGTCAGTCGAACAGGCACGCGCCGTGGTCGTCGAGGGCGTCCGCACCAAGGCGATCGACCGGCCGGAGGTCTATGCCGGGCTGTCGGTCCTGTCGCGCGACATAGGCGAGCGGATCGAGGATTACGGAACGTTCAGCCGCGTGCCCGCCGCCGTGGTGCCGAACATGCGCAACGACATGTATCTGGTCCTCGATACCACCCGCATGGTGACCAAGAACGAGGGGGCCAAGCAGCGCTTCACCGCCGCCGAGATCGAATCGCTCGACGGCTATGCCGGGTCGCTCGAACGCGGCACCCGCTATATCCCGCTTTGGGTGAAGGTTACGGTTGCCCTGGCGCTGGGGCTTGGAACGATGGTCGGCTGGCGGCGGATCGTGATGACGGTCGGGGAGCGGATCGGCAAAACGCACCTGACCTATGGTATGGGGGCCGCCGCCGAGCTGATGACTGCGGCGACGATCTTCGGTGCCGAATATCTCGGCCGTCCGGTATCGACGACGCACATCCTGACCTCCGGCGTGGCCGGCGCGTCGGTGGCGAACGGCGCGGGGCTACAGTTCCGCACGATCCGTAACATGCTGCTCGCCTGGGTCCTGACCCTTCCGGCCGCCATGATATTGTCGGGCACGCTCTATTGGCTGCTGCTGCAACTGGCGGGCGCGATCGCAGGCTGATCGGCGATAATCGGGCGGCGGGGTCTTTACGCCGCCGCTTCGCTTCTGCACGGACGGTCCATGACCACAGGATCGTCCGCAGCATCACCCCAGGCATCTCCGGTTTCGCACCGCCATATCCTGCTGGCGAGCCTGACGGGCACGGCGGTCGAGTTCTACGATTTCTATATCTATGCGACGGCAGCGGCGCTGGTGTTCGGGCCGCTTTTCTTCCCCGCATCATCCGCAACGGCGCAACTGCTGCTGTCCTACGCCAGTTTCGGCCTGGCGTTCGTCGCGCGACCGGTTGGGGCCATCGCCTTCGGCCATTTCGGCGATCGGGTAGGGCGCAAGTCGACCCTGGTTGTCAGCCTGATGCTGATGGGCGGCTCGACCGTCGCCATCGCCTTCCTGCCGACCTATGCGCAGGCCGGATGGATCGCACCGCTGCTGTTGTGCATCGCCCGCCTGGGGCAGGGGCTGGGCCTGGGTGGAGAATGGGGCGGGGCCGCCCTGCTGGCGGTCGAGAATGCCCCACCCGGCAAACGTAACACCTGGGGCATGTTTCCGCCGCTCGGGGCACCGGTCGGCTTCATCCTCGCGAACGGATTCTTCCTGATCCTGGGGTTGGTCCTGACCGACGCCCAGTTTCGGGCGTGGGGCTGGCGCCTGCCATTCCTGGCCAGCGCCGTGCTGGTGATACTCGGCCTCTGGGTACGGCTGCGGCTGACCGAGACGCCCGATTTCGCCGAGGCCAAGAAAAGCGACACGCTGCCAAGGGTGCCTATCGCCACCCTGCTCGGCGGGCATGGCCGTGCGCTGTTGGCGGGGACGAGCGGGGTCATTGCCTGTTTCGCGATCTTCTATCTCGCGACAGCCTTTGCGCTCGGTTACGGCACGACGGTACTCGGCTATCCGCGCGAGGCGTTTCTGGGCGTGCAGCTGGCCGCGATCCTGTTCCTGGCGCTGGGCGTGATCGTCTCCAGCGTGATGGCCGACCGGCGAGGCGCACCGGCGATGCTGCGCCTTGGCTTTGCGGGCTGCGTCCTGGTCGGGATCGTCATGGGGCCGATGCTGGGATCGGGCTCGCTCGCCATCGTGTTCGTCTGGCTGGCGCTGGCACTGTTCGTGATGGGCTTTGCCTATGGCCCGCTTGGCGGGTGGTTGCCCGCGCTGTTTCCGGCAGGCGTGCGCTATACCGGCGTGTCGATGACCTTTAACCTGGGCGGCATCATCGGCGGCGCGCTGGCCCCGATCGCGGCGCAGGCCCTGACCGAACGCGGCGGGCTGAACTTCGTCGGCGGCTATCTGGTCGCCGCGGGTCTGCTCAGCCTCGCCGGTTCGGCCCTGATGCGGGGCCGTGCGGTCGATCAGGCCTGACGCAACAGGGTCAGCCGCGCCTTGCCGTGGACGCGGGAAACGTCGACGGTGAAGCCCGCAATCTCCAGTTCCTCCTGCTTGGCGGTCTCGATGCTGATCCAGGTGCCTGCACCCACCCAGCCAAGCCGCGTCAGCTTGTCGAGGGCGACGCTGCCCGCACCCGTCCCATAAGGCGGGTCCATCAGGATCAGGTCGAGCGGCGCGCGCGCAGGGCCCAGCGCCATGACCGACGATGCCCGCACGTCGCCCTGCGCCTCCAGCTTGGCCAGATTGGCGCGCAGCGCGTCCAGCGCGGCGCGATCCTGCTCGACGAACAGGCAGGACGCCGCTCCCCGCGACAGCGCCTCGATGCCGAGCGCTCCCGAACCGGCGAAGAAGTCGCCGACCGCCAGCCCTTCGAAATCACCCAGCCTTGCGGTCAGCATCGAGAACAGCGCCTCACGCGTCCGATCGGCGGTGGGACGGGTCACGTCCCCCTTGGGCGCGACCAGCGGGCGGCCGCGCCATTGTCCGGCAATCACGCGCATCAGCGATTACCCCCCGAGCGGCCAGGACGCGAACCACCGCCACCGGGTCTCGGCCCGCGCGGCCCCGGCCGGGCCGGACCGCCGGAACGGCCGGGCGCACCCTGTCGGCCGTTTGGCGGGCGAGAAGGACGGCCGCCGCGCTCGTCGCTGCGGAACGGGCGGTCGCGCGATGGGCCGGAGCGGTCGCCGGCTGAGCCCTTGGCATAGGGCTTAGTGTCTGTCCGACCACGATCACCGCGTTCGTCGGCGCGGAACGACCGCTCACGCGGCGCATTCGAGCGGTCACCGGCTGCGCCCTTGGCATAGGGTCGGTTGTCGCTGCGTGACGGGCGATCGCTGGAACCGCCGAAGCGGTCGCCCGACGGGCTTTTTGCGAAGGGTTTGTTCTCGGTCCGGTTACGGTCGCTGCGGAACGACCGCTCACGTGGCGGACCCGAACGCTCGCTTGCTCCACCCTTGGCGAAGGACCGGCTGTCGCCGCGCGCCGGGCGTTCTCCGTAGCCACCGAAGCGGTCGCCGACCGGGCTTTTGCCATAAGGCTTGTTGTCCGACCGGGGACGGTCGCCATGCTCGTTGCTACGGAATGGCCGATCGCGGGACGGGGCCGAACGATCGCTCGGCGCGCCCTTGCCAAAGGGACGGTCGGTTCGTTCGTCGCGTCGCCCCGAACGGTCGCGCGACGGACCCGCGCGATCCGATACCGGACCCTTGGCATAGGGCCTGCCGTCGGCCTGTGGACGTCCGGTGCGCGGGGCGTCGCCACGACCGAACCGCTCGCCCGATCCAGTGCGATCCTGCCGCTTCGGGGCGTCGCGCGTGTCAGCGCCGGTCCGCGGACCCAACCGGGTCGTCGCGCTGGGCGAGTCGGTCCGCGTCGGCGGCGTCCGGAAACCGGGCTTGACCTTGGCCGGGCGGATCGCATCGGCGGGGATGCCACCTTCCAGCGTCTTGCGAAATTCGACGATGTCGTAACCCTTGACCTCGCCAATCTCTCCCACCGGCAGGTCGTCGAGCAGGAACGGGCCATAGCGGAGCCGGATCAGGCGGCTGACTTGCAGACCCAGATATTCCAGCACGCGGCGAACCTCGCGGTTCTTGCCTTCGCGCAAGGTCATCTCGATCCAGACATTCGCGCCGGTGCGACGCTCCAGATTGGCGTCGATCTGGCCATAGCGGATGCCGTCGATCTCGATCCCGTGGATCAGCTCCTCCAGCTGGGCCTGGGTGATGTCGCCATAGGCGCGCGCGCGATAGGTCCGCTCGACCCCGGTCGCAGGCAGCTCCAGCTGACGCTTGAACCCGCCATCGGTGGTCAGCAGCAGCAGACCCTCGGTGTTCAGATCGAGCCGTCCCACGGGCACCAGCCGGGGAAGCCCCTCGGGCAGGCGATCATAGATGGTCGGCCGCCCCGCCGGATCGTGCTCGGTCACGAGCAGGCCGGTCGGCTTGTGATAGAGGAACAGCCGGGTCGGCTCCGGCGCGGCGACGGGATCGCCATCGACGGTGATGCCGTCCAGGGTCGAAAGGAGGGTCGCCGGCGTGTCGATCGTCACGCCGTTCAGGGCAATCCGCCCCTCGGCGATCATCCGCTCGATCTCGCGGCGCGATGCGACTCCGGCTCGGGCCAGCAGCTTTGCGATACGTTGATCTGATGTCATGATCGACGCTGATACAGAGGGTGTGCGCCAAAGGAAATTAATTGCGTCGTTTCGCAGACCGGCGCGTTACGGCAGCAGTGCGGGGAACAGAAAGACGGGTCGTAACAGGGATGAGGCTCTTCGGACGAAAAAAGCGGCAACTCGTCAAGCTGCTCGTGGTGGAGGACGAGCCGCTGGTTGCGTTCGATAACGAGCATGCGTTGAGCGATGCCGACTACGAAATCGTGGCGACCGTCGACCGGGCGAGCAAGGCGGTGGCCCTGATCGAAAGCGGTGCGCTGATCGACCTCGTGCTGGCGGATGTGCGACTGGCGGATGGCAGCGGGGTCGATGTCGCTCGCGCGGCAAATGGCCGCGATATCCCTGTGCTGTTCATCACGGGCACGCCGCCCGACGGTGCCGAGGACTTGGCCGAAGGCCTGTTGATGAAGCCTTACGGGTCGCGCGAACTGCTGGGCGCGATCGAGGTGATCGAGGAACGGCGCGGCGGCAAGACGCCGACCAGATTGCCTCCCGGGTTCCGCCTGTTCGCGCGTCTGGCCTCTCCACCTCGACCAGGCGCCGAAACCTGACGGTCGCGGCCGTTGCCCCTGGCGCGCAAGCCCGATAGGGTCCGCGCTTTGGTGACGGGTGGGCGGATTGCATATGGCGAGTGGGCGTTGGGTGGATGGCGTGCGGCCCTATGTCGAACGGGCCCCGCTGGCCGCCCTCGCGCTGGGTGTCTCGTCGGCGTTCCCCTTGACCATGATCAACGCCACGTTGGCTAGCCGCCTCGCGGAGGCGGGGATCGAGAAGAAGAGCGTCACCGCCTTCGCGCTCGTCATCCTGGCCTATAATTTCAAATGGCTCTGGGCGTGGATCGTGGAGGGGGTGAAGATCCCGATCCTCCACCGACTGGGCCAGCGCGTGTCATGGCTCTTCGTCGTTGCGGCGCTGGTCTGCGTCGCGGCAGTCGGGCTGGGCCTGTCCGATCCTACTGTATCGCTGGCACAGACCGCGATGGCGGCGATTGCACTAGGTGTGGCGGGCGCGACCTTCGACATCGTGATCGACGCCTATCGCATCGAGCTGCTCGAGCCGCGCCAGCTGGGTGTGGGCGCCGGGATGAGCCAATATGGATGGCGCATCGGATCGGCGCTGGTGGCGTCGCTCTCGCTGGTCGTGGCGACCCGTGCGGGGTGGAGCGTCGCCTATATGGTCAGCTGCGCCTTCGCGCTTCCCGCGGTCCTGACCGCCATCATCATGGGCGAACCCGCGCGGCATAGCGAAATCACCGCAAAACGCTCGACCGAGGGACTGGTCCGTGCGGTCGTCGGGCCGTTCGCCGAATTCTTCCGGCGGCAGGGGGCGGGTATCATCCTGCTTTTCATCCTGGTTCACAAGATCGGCGACACCCTGGCCAATCTGACGTTCCGCCTGCTGTTCAACGATCTGGGGTTCAGCAAGGACGAGATCGCGCTCTACGATGTCGGCGTTGGTTTCTGGGCCTTGCTGATCGGCGTGTTCGTCGGCGGCGTGATCTACGCACGGCTCGGCATGAAGCGGTCGGTCATCATCAGCCTAGTGCTGATGGCGGTGTCCAACCTGTCCTTTGCCGGACTGGCGGCGCTGGGCCATTCCAACTGGGGCATGGCGGGCGCGATCGGGTTCGAGAATTTCTCGAGCGGCATCGGCGGCGTCACCGTGGTCGCCTATTTCTCGGCGCTGACCGACCTGCGCTTCACCGCCGCGCAATATGCGCTGATTTCGGCGGCGGCCAGCATCGTCGGCCGGATTCTGAGCGGCACGACCGCCGGGGCCCTGGTCGAGCGGTTCGGCTATGTCGACTTCTACCTTCTGACCACCGTTGTCGCGTTGCCCGGCGTGGCGCTTTTCTGGTGGATGGCGCGCTCTGGCCTGGTCGATCGGTCGATCGGCAGTGCGGGCGTCGAGGGGGAAGGCGACGCCCGCACGGCCGATACTAGTCAGTAACGGATCGGGCGGCCTTCGTCGGCAAAGGCTGCGCTGACGGCGGCTGCACTGGCCAGCACGCCGTCGATCCGCCGTACGCCGAGCAGATCGGCCATCAGGAACCGCGCCTTGTCCGGCGCTGTCTCCATTTGTGCCAGGATGGTCATGAGCGCGGCTTCGGCAGCGGTCATGCGGCCGCAGCAGCACGGCGCAATCGCGATCTGACCCGAGGCGTGTACGGCAAGATCGGCCATCAGGGTGCGCAGTAGAACCAGCGGCCGCCGGAAATCCTGCCCGAAGACGGTGAACAGCGTATGTGCGGCGCGCGCATCGGCCAGCCCGTGCGCGCCCATGCGACGAACAGCGAACAAAGCGATACGGGCATGAGAACAGGCCGGAAGCAGGTGCGGAAGCGCAGCGGCAAGGGTCTGGGTTTCGGCCATCGACGGGGACTCCATGATTACGAGCCCCATGCTAATTGTTCGCTATTGATAGTCAATCGCAAATAATGCGGTGACGACAGGCCGTTCGTTGCGTCAGTCCGGCGCCTCGTCGTTTGCCTCCAGTACCTGCCCGGCCAGATAGAGCGATCCCGCGATCAGCACCTGCACGGGCTGACCAAAGCGAGCGCCGATCAGCGTCAGCGCCTCGGCAGGATCGGCCGCGTGGCGTGCTTCGATACCCAGGGCCTGCGCCTGCTCGGCCAGATGCTCGGGCGCGTGACATGCATGGTTCGGCACCGGCACCGTGACGACCATATCGACCATGGCACCGAGCCGCTCGAGCACCGGGGCGACCTCCTTATTGGCCAACATGCCCAAGACGAGAGCAGTAGGTCCCCGGGAGCGCCACGAGGCCATTGCGCGCGCAACCGGCGTAGCGGCCGATGGATTGTGCGCTCCGTCCAGCCAGCATCGGCTACCCGCCGGCAGATGCGCGGTAAGGGGGCCATGCTTGAGTTGCTGCATGCGCGCGGGCCACCGGGCCTGGGTCGCTGCCGCCAGAAGCGCGTGGTCGGGCACGGCCACCGCCGATAGATGACGGATCATGGCCACGGCCAGGGCCAGATTGCGGGACTGATGCGCGCCGGGCAGCGTCGGGCGGGGCAGGGCAAGCGTACCGTGACGGTCTTGGTAGGAAAGTCCCGTCCGCGTCGCCTGGCTCGACCATTCCCTGCCACGTGCCAGAACGGGGGCGCCAGCCTCGGCCGCGACCGACGCGATGGCGTCGCGGAGCGGCCTGGCATAATCCATCGTGACGAGTGGCGTGCCGGGTTTGGCGATGCCTGCCTTTTCGCGGGCGATCCCGGTCAGGCTGCGCCCAAGAAATGCCTCATGATCAATGCCCAGCGCTGCGATACCGCAAATGGCGGGGGGCGGCAGGACATTGGTCGCGTCGAGCCGTCCGCCCAGCCCGACCTCGATGATCGTCGCGGCGGCAGGCGTACGAGCAAAGCATAGAAACGCGGCGGCCGTCGTGACCTCGAAGAAACTCGCCCCGATCCCGTCGGCCTGCGCCAGCACTTCGTCCAGGATTGCGGCCAGCGCATCGTCGTCGATCAGCCGTCCGGCGATCCGGATCCGCTCGTTGAAGCGAACGAGATGTGGGCTGGAATAGACATGGACATGTTGCCCCGACGCCTCGAACGCCGCACGCAGGAAGGCGCAGGTCGACCCCTTGCCGTTGGTGCCTGCGACATGGAAAACGGGCGGCAAGTGGTTTTGCGGGTTACCGAGCCGGGCGAGAAGCGCCGTGATCCGCCCCAGGCCAAGGACGTCCGCACCGGGCGAAAGGGCCCAGAGCCGGTCGAGTTGGTCTTGGACGGCCGGATGATCGGAACGGGCATGGTCTGGCATCGGCCGGTCTCGTGGAAGCGGATGTGAAAAGAGGCGGACCTCTCGGCCCGCCCCCTTACTGCGATCGTCCGGGAAAGGCGACGGTTCAAGCTGCCCGGCGCGATCCCGTCAGATAGCCGATGACGGTCGCCAGGCGCTCGCGCAGGTCGCGGCGATGGACGACCATGTCGAGCATGCCGTGGTCGAGATAATATTCCGACGTCTGGAAATCGTCAGGCAGCTTTTCGCGGATCGTGCTCTCGATCACGCGGCGGCCGGTAAAGGCCAGGGTCGCCTTGGGCTCGGCGATTTGGACATCACCCAGCATGGCATAGGCCGCCATGACGCCGCCCGAGGTCGGATCGGTCAACACGACGATATAGGGCAGGCCCGCATCATGGAGCAGCTGGATCGCGACGGTCGTGCGCGGCATCTGCATCAGGCTGAGAATACCCTCCTGCATACGCGCGCCGCCCGACGCGGTGAAGATGACATAGGGGCAGTGGTCGGCGATCGCCGCCTCGACGCCGCGCACGAACGCTTCACCCACGGCCAGCCCCATCGAGCCGCCCATGAAGGCGAAGTCCTGCACGCCGACCACGACCTTGTGGCCCAGGATCGTGCCGCGCGCATTGACCAGCGCGTCGGTTTCCGCCGCATTGGTGCGAGCCGCCTTCAGCCGGTCGGCATAGCGCTTCGAATCGCGGAACTTGAGCGGATCCTCAGGCACCTTGGGCGCGGGCAGTTCGTTGCAGCTGCCCTCATCCAGCAGGTGGCGGAACCGAACCTTCGGCCCGATGCGATCATGATGATCGCATTTCGGACAGACGTTCAGATTGTCTTCCAGCTCCTTGGTGAACACCATCTGCCCGCAACCCTTGCATTTGTGCCAGAGATTGTCGGGCGTCTCCTTCTTGACGACGAAGGGGATGACGTTGCGAACGCTGTTGAGCCAGCTCATGCGAGTTCCTTGCGCGCGTCGACCAGCGCCGACGACAGAGTTTCAATATAGGCGCGAACCGGCTCCGCCGCCTGCGTGCCATGTTCACCGACCAGGTCGACAATGGCCGAACCGACGACGACGCCGTCCGCCACGCGACCGATGGCCGCCGCCTGCTCGGGCGTGCGCACGCCGAAGCCCACGGCAACCGGCAGTTCAGTCGAGGCCTTCAGCCGGGCGACGGCCTCCTCGATCGAGGATTGCACCGCCTGCTGCTGCCCTGTGATGCCAGCGACCGACACGTAATACAGGAAACCGTCGGCACCCGTCAAAATCGTCGGAAGGCGCGCCGCGTCGCTGGTCGGCGTGGCGAGGCGGATCGACGCCACGCCCTTTTCACGAAGCGCCACACCCAGGGCATCGTCTTCCTCGGCGGGAACGTCGACGCAGATCACGCCGTCGACACCGGCTTCGGCCGCTGCCGATGCGAACCATTCCGGCCCGCGCACCGTCATCGGATTGGCATAGCCCATCAGGACCAGCGGCACATCGGCATGACGCGCGCGAAACGCCGTGGCGATGGCGAGCACGTCGGCGGTGCGGGTTCCGGCGCCTAGGCTACGGATATTGGCCTTCTGGATCGCGGGGCCATCGGCCATCGGATCGGTGAAGGGCATACCCAGTTCGATCACGTCCGCGCCGCCCTCGACCAGCGCGTCGAGGATCGCGGCGGTGGCGTTCGGGGTCGGGTCCCCTGCCGTTACGAAGGTGACGAGCGCGGCGCGACCGGCATCGGCACAGGCGGCAAAGGTGTCGGCGATCCGGCTCACATCTTCACTCCCATGGCGTCGGCGACGGTGAAGATGTCCTTGTCGCCACGACCCGAAATGTTGATCAGGATGATCTGGTCACGGTCCATCGTCGGCGCACGCTTCATCAAGCCGGCAAGCGCATGGGCGCATTCCAGCGCGGGGATGATCCCCTCCACCCGGCAGCATAGCTGGAACGCGTCGAGCGCCTCGGTGTCGGTGATGCCTTCATAGACGACACGGCCGGTATCGTTCAGCCAGCTATGCTCAGGGCCGATGCCCGGATAGTCGAGCCCGGCCGAGATGGAATGCGCCTCGGCGATCTGACCATCCTCGTCCTGGAGCAGATAGGTCTTGTTGCCGTGCAGGATACCGGGCTTGCCGCCGGTCAGGCTGGCGGCATGCTGCGTGGTGCTGAGACCATGGCCTGCCGCCTCGATGCCCAGCATCGCGACCTCGGCATCGTCGAGGAACGGGTGGAACAGGCCGATGGCGTTGGACCCGCCGCCGACCGAGGCGATCAGCAGGTCGGGCAGGCGGCCCTCGGCCTCCATGATCTGCGCCTTCGACTCCGTGCCGATCACCGACTGGAAATCGCGGACCATCTCCGGGTATGGATGCGGGCCCGCCGCAGTGCCGATGATGTAGAAGGTGTCGTGGACGTTGGCGACCCAGTCGCGCAGCGCCTCGTTCATCGCATCCTTCAGCGTCTGCGCGCCCGAGGTGACGGGCCGGACTTCGGCACCGAGCAGCTTCATGCGGAAGACATTGGGCGCCTGCCGCTCGATATCGCGCGCGCCCATGAAGATGGTGCAGGGCAGGCCGAAGCGCGCCGCGACCGTCGCGGTCGCCACGCCATGCTGGCCCGCGCCCGTCTCCGCGATGATCCGGGTCTTGCCCATCCGCTTGGCCAGCAGGATCTGGCCGATGCAGTTGTTGATCTTGTGCGCGCCGGTGTGGTTCAGTTCTTCGCGCTTGAAATAGATTTTCGGCCCCTTGCCCTCGGGCGCGCTGTTGCGCAGCGTCTCGGTCAGGCGCTCGGCGTAATACATAGGGCTGGGACGACCGACATAATGGGTCATCAGCCCGTCGAACTCGGCCTTGAAGGCCGGGTCCTTCTGGGCCGCGCGATATTCGCGTTCCAGGTCGAGGATGAGCGGCATCAGCGTCTCGGCGACATAGCGGCCGCCATAGTCGCCGAAATGGCCACGCTCATCGGGTTGCGCGCGGAAGGAGTTGGGGGCGTTCATCATCTATTCCTTGAGCGTTGCCGGGGCGAGCCCTGCGAACGTTCCTGTCACCGATTTGTCGCAACGGCTTTAAGGAAGCCTGCGATCTTGTCCATATCCTTGACACCCGGTGCGCTCTCGACGCCCGACGACACAT
Organism: Sphingomonas flavida; assembly: GCF_036663655.1. NCBI lineage: Bacteria > Pseudomonadati > Pseudomonadota > Alphaproteobacteria > Sphingomonadales > Sphingomonadaceae > Sphingomonas > Sphingomonas flavida. Next base: position 284,076 of record NZ_JAXOJH010000001.1, on the reverse strand, counting down.
CGACCAAAGGTGCTCCGGTGCGGCGGATCGCCTCGCTGACATTCCCGGCATCCAGTCCACCGGACAGGGCCCAGCGCAGCGGATGGCGAACACCGTCCAGCAAGCTCCAGTCGAAGCGCAGGCCCATGCCGCCGGGCAGCGACGCCTCGTCCGGGGTCTTGGCGTCATAGAGGATCAGCGTCGCGGCCCCCGCATAGTCGCGCGCCTTGTCGACATCGCCGCGCGCCTTGATCGCGACGGCGACCCAGACCTCGCGGTCGAACTTCGCGCGGATCGCGGCAACGCGGGCGGGGGCGGTGCGGTGGAGCTGGATCGCGTCCAGCATTCCGGCGCGCACGGCGGCCTCGAGCAACTGGTCATCGGGATCGACGAAGACGCCGACCCGCTGGACCCGCTCGGGGACACGACCGGCCAGCCCGGCCGCGACGTCGAAGGTCAGGTGGCGGGGCGAGGCGGGAAAGAAGACGAAACCGACATGGCTCGCCCCACCGCCCAGCGCAGCATCCAGCGTGGCGGGCGTCGTCAGTCCGCAGATCTTGGCAGTGGTCGGCATGATCGTTTCCCGAATGGGAGGGGTCGAAAAACGGGTCAGAGCGTGGCGGCGATCGCCCTTGCGGCGGCGTCGGGGTCTTCGGCCTGGGTGATCGGGCGACCGATGACCAAGATCGAGGCGCCCGCATCGACCGCCGCACGCGGCGTCACGACGCGCTTCTGGTCGCCGATCACGCCGTTCGAGGGTCGGACGCCCGGCACCACGAAGAATCCCTTGGGCCATGCCTTCCTGACTGCCGCAACCTCTTCGCCCGAGCAGACGATGCCGTCGACGCCGGACTCGGCCGCCAGATCGGCCAGACGGCGGACATGGTCGGCGGGGGAGCCGATGACGCCGGTGTCGGAGAGGTCGTTGCTGTCCAGGCTGGTGAGCATGGTGACCGCCACGACCTTGGTGCCGACCGGTGCCGCCGCCTTGGCGTCCTCCAGCATCGCACGGCCGCCGCTGGCATGGACGGTCAGGATCGCAGGCGCCAGCGGACCAAGCGACTGGACCGCCTTGGCCACCGTGTTGGGAATGTCGTGCAGCTTCAGGTCGAGAAAGATCGGCAGGCCGATATGCGCCATCTCCCGCACGCCGCCCGCGCCGTGGGCGCAGAAGAACTCCAGGCCGAGCTTCAGCCCGCCGACATGGTGGCGGACCTTGTTTGCCAGCGCGTGGGCGCGGGCGAGGTCGGGGGTGTCGATGGCGACGTAGATGCGGTTGCTCATGGCGATATCAAACCAGGGGCTGGGTGGTGGCGGTGACGGGCGGGACGACGGGGGCATAGGCACCCGTTTCGGCCGAGACGGCGGCAAGCGAACGCTCCGCCGCGCTCAGCCGCTGGCGAAGCCGCCAGCGGGCCGCATGCTGCCAGATCAGCGTCGGGACCAGGCCCAGCAGGAAGGTCAGGAACAGCAGCAGTGGCAGGTTGACGTCCGCGACCAGGCCACCGACCAGCCGGATCGGCACGGTCGTCCAATTCCCCAGCGTGAAGGCTGCGGCCAGAAAGGCCAGCAGGCACCAGAACAGCATTTTCAGGAACTGCATGCGCTTCTCCGCGTAACCCGGTCCGCCACCTCCCTGACGAGGTGGCCGGACGTCGCTCAGGGCTGGCGGTCTAGCGGCCTTGGTCCGGCATGACCAGCCTTCAGCCGATCTCGCGGCGAAGCGAGGCGATCAGCGGCGCCACGGCGGTCAGGCGATCCTGTTCCTCGTCCAGGATCGCCAGGAATGCACGGCGCTTGAACGCCGCCACAGCACCGGGCTTGAGCCGGATCGTCGAGGGCAGGGTGGACACGACGATGTCGATCATCCGCTCGGCCCCGTGGAGGCGTCCCCACAGATAGTCGTTCTCGCGGTAGCTGCGGCTGAAGAACGCGCCGAAGGTCAGGAACTGGATGCCCTTGAGGGTCGCCTCCGCCCCCCCCGCCCGGATCGCGGTGGCATCGTCGGGGGAGATGCGATCGACCTTGATCGGATCGAACTCGTCCAGTCCCTCGCCCTGCAGCAGCGGCAGCGTCGCCACGTCGAAATACGGAAAACCCAGATAGGTCAGCAGCAGGGTTCGCCGGGCGCTGCGCGGCAGTCCGGCAAAGGCGGTCGCCAGCCGGGCATCGGTCTCTCCGTCGAGCCGGATCAGATCGAGTCTTGCTTCCAACCGGTCGAGCAATGGTCCGCCATCGTCGCGATGGTCACGGATGTCGTCGGTCATCTCGCTATGGGCGCTGCCGTGCTGGCGCTCGAGAAATGCGGCCAGTGAATCGTAGATGGCGTCGCGTACCGGGGCGAGCTCGGTCTCGCTATGGTCGCCCTCCAGCTCGGTCAGTCGGCGGGCAAGCAGGCGCAGGCGACGTATGCGATAGCCGAGATCGAAGGCGCGCAGGAAATTGCGTGCACCGCCGCTCGACCCACCGTTGAAGTGGATCGCCTCCGCGCCGGTGTAGCGGGCACCGACGGTCCGCTCGATCATGGCGCGCAGGCGTCCGCGTCGCTGCTGGCCGTCATCGCCGACCGCCTCGGCAAAGATGCCGGCCATGGCGTCGATGACGTTGGCGAATTTCAGATGGCCGTAGGCGGCATAGCTGAACCCCGCCTTCGCGGCCGAGGCGGCCTGCGCACGGACCCGCCACGATGCCAGGCGCGCTGCCGTGGGGCGATCGAGGAAGAAGGTCCCGCCAAAGAGCTGTTCGATCTCCTGTTCGACATCCTCGCGGATCGCGGCGACGATCGCCTGCATCCGGTCGATCCGCCCCGAGCGTGCGGCGATCGCTTCCAGATTGTCGCGGATCGGTTGCTGGCGTGGCAGTTCGCTGACTGCGCCAATGATGGTCTGAAAGAAACCGGGATGGCCGCCGCCGCCGGGCAGGCGGAAATGCATACCCGGATAGGGATCGATATAGACGAAGCGGCGATCGACCTGGCGTCGTGCCGGGCGGCGGCCCAGGGCTTCGATGGCCGGACGGAAAGGGGCGTTGACCAGCACCGAGCCGTCGATCAGCACGGCCTTGTCTGCGGCGCCTGCGGCATGATGTCGGGGCAGGACGCGGCGAAGGAATTCGTCGCGGCTGTTCCAGCTCTTGTCCCTGTCCGCCAGAACGCGGTCGAGTTCGGCGACCGTGAAGGGCGGGAACGCGCCGGGAAAGCTCGACGTGGCGCGCGCCGCGAACACCAGTTCGGGGATCGCCGCCAGCCGACCGCCGCCGCTGTCGGTGAAGTCGACCACCATGCGATGTTCGGTCTCCACCACCTCGCCGGGCGAATGCAGTTTGAGGCGTTGGGGCTGGCCGGTGAAATCGGTAACGGTGACGAACAGGTCGAGCGGCTGGCCGGGCGGAAGCAGACGCTTGCCCGCCGGTGCGGCCGCCATCCGGTCGAATGCCTCGAGGAGCCGTCCGGTGAAGGCATCGGCATCGAACGGCGCCTCGAACCAGCGGGAGCGAACGAGATGGCCAAGCTTGAAACGGACCTCGTCACGCGTTTCCTCGTCCAGCGCCTCGATCTTGTCGCCGCTCCGCCCCGCCGCCATCCACGCGATCGGGAGGGCCCACATCTTGGAAAAGCGCGAGGTCGGGGCGGCTGCCGGGGCGATCAGCGACTCGATGTCGGCCGCTTCCAGCCACAGGTCAGTCAGCGGGTCGAGCGACTGGCCGGTCGACAGCGCCTGGCCCAGGAAGATGCCGTTGATCCCGCCCGCGCTGGCGCCTGCGATGATATCGGCGAGCACCCGCACGCGCACGCCGCCACGTTCGGCCATCTCGTCCAGCAGTTCGTGATAGACGGCGTCGACCGCAGAGGCGGGCGCATCGCCCTCATGCGAGGCTCGGCTGGCCCGCACGACCCGCCAGATCTCCTTGGTGATGCCGTGCATGTAAACCGCCAGGCTGATCCCGCCATAGCAGACCAGCGCCAACCGCAGTTCCTTTTCACGCATTAGCGGGGCGCCACCATCGCCCAGATGGGCAAATGGTCGGAGGCCTTGCGCGACATCGGCGTGGCGTGCACCCCGCAGGCGTCGATGCGAAGGTCGGGGGAAACCATGATCCGGTCGAGCCGCCCGATGGGACGCCTGGCATGGAAGCTGGGTCCGGTATCGGCGATCGCGAAATCGCGCGTGAAGTCGCGCAGACACCCGGCCGCGCGGGTCCATTCGTTCAGGTCGCCCATCATGACGGTGGGCCGCGCATCGACGCAACTGGACAAATGGGCAAGGATCGCCGCCGCTTGTCGCCGCCGCCAAAGGCCCGACAGGTCCAGATGCATGCCGACGACCCGGATGCAGCCGCTTTCCGTCCGCAGATCCGCCATGACCGCGCCGCGCGGCTCGAGCGAGGGCAGGTGGATCGCCTCGAAATCCAGGACCTGTACGGCCTTGCGCACCAGGATCGTGTTGCCGTGCCAGCCCATCGAACGGGCCTTCATGCCATAGACGATCGGCTTCCAGTCGCTATGGTCGTCCAGCAGGTGAAGCGGGATCACGCCCTCGCGCTCGCCGAAGCGGCGGTCGGCTTCCTGAAGGGCGATGACATCGGCATCGACCTCTCGCAGCACATCCAGGATACGGTCAGGGTTGCGCCGCCGGTCAGCGCCGATCCCTTTTCGGATATTGTAGCTGGCGACCTTTATCATTCCGCATCTGTAACGCCGAAACTGGCGTTTGGTGCCAAGCGCGGCGCGGGCAAAAGATGGGAAATGGTGCCGGATGAGGGGATCGAACCCCCGACCTTCGGTTTACAAAACCGCTGCACTACCGCTGTGCTAATCCGGCAATGCCGATCCCCCTAGCGTCAAGAGACGCCGAAGGTCCAGCCCTCCGTTTGAGCAACCTGCGCGGTTAAGCCCGCCGGACGCCACAAATCCGCCCGATCCGCGACCGTGCGCAGCCAGGCGGAGGTCAGGATCGCATCGGTGCTGTGATCGTCATAGCGCGACAGCGGCCGATGCCGATCGCTGCCCAGATGGGCCAAGGCGTCATCCAGTGCCTCGGCGCTACGCATCTTGCTGCGGCCACGCGGTCGCCCGGCATCGCGTGCGGCGATCGTCGTATAGATTTCGACGACAAGCATCCCGCCCGCTAGAACTGTGTCGAACGGCCAGATCGCGATCCGGCCGTCCAGCCGCCGCAGCATCCGCATGCCGGCAAAACTGGCCTTGGCGACTTGGGATGCGCCGATCGCATCATAGACGGTCGATGGCTTGCGGCCACCGTCGGCGGCGATTTCGCAGCGCCGCCAATGCAGGAAGTCCGCCTTTCGCCCGTCGGCCGCGCCGAAATAGAAATGCCGCCCGCGCCGCGCGTCCAGAAAACTGCGTGCCCCCAGATCGGGGTCGTCGCAGCTGTCGTCGACATGCGCCCATAGCGACCTTGCGTCGGGTGTCGGCGTGTCGCCGGGCAAGTGTGCGCCGCGCTCGACAAAGGGGGCCGAGAAACTGAAATCGAACCCCACCAGCAGTGGGTCGTCCGCTCGTGCCAGCAGCCAGTCCGCCACGCCCTGCCGCGACCATGCCCGGCCCGGCGGCGGCACGAGGACCGGCGCGGACCGACCGTTCGCGCAATATGCCATGCGGATACCCGGATGCGCCGTGCCATGCGCGCCCGACCAGTCGATCGCGACGAAACCGGTGAAGCGGTCAGCCATCGCCATCCCGCAAGGCACGCCGCCGCTCGTCCCACCATGCCATGCGTTCGGCGATGCGCTTCTCCAGCCCGCGCCCCGACGGCGCGTAGAATTCCTGCGGCGGCAATTCGTCGGGCCAGTAATTCGCTCCCGAAAAGCCACCCTCGGCATCATGATCATATTCGTAATTCGCGCCGTAACCGATCTGCTTCATCAGCTTGGTCGGCGCGTTCAGGATGTTGGCGGGCGGCATCAGCGACCCGGTTTCCTTCGCAGTGCGCCACGCCTGCTTCTGTGCCTTGTACACCGCATTCGATTTGGGCGCGGTCGCGAGATAGAGGCAGGCCTGCGCGATCGCCAGCTCTCCCTCGGGCGAGCCGAGAAAGTCATAGGCATCCTTCGCCGCGAGGCACTGGGCCAGCGCCTGCGGGTCGGCCAGGCCGATATCCTCGACGGCGGCGCGGGTCAGGCGGCGGAGCAGGTAGAGCGGTTCCTCGCCAGCGGTCAGCATCCGCGCGAGATAATAGAGCGCGGCCTGCGGGTCCGAGCCGCGGATCGATTTGTGCAGCGCCGAGATCAGGTTGTAATGACCCTCGCGATCCTTGTCATAGACCGCGACCCGGCGTTGGAGAAAAGCCGATAGCCCGGCCGGGTCCAGTGGCTGGGGCAGGTCGACCGCGAACAATGTCTCCGCCTGGTTGAGCAGGAAGCGGCCATCCCCGTCCGCGCTGGCGATCAGGGCATCGCGCGCCGCGACTTCCAGCGGCAGCGGACGGCCCATCTCGACCTCGGCACGGTCGAGCAATTGTTCGAGTGCGGCCCGACCCAGACGGTGCAGGATCAGGACCTGCGCACGGCTCAGCAAGGCGGCGTTGAGTTCGAACGACGGGTTCTCGGTCGTGGCGCCGACCAGCGTCACCGTCCCATCCTCGACATAGGGCAGGAAGCCGTCCTGCTGCGCCCGGTTGAAACGGTGGATCTCGTCCACGAACAGCAATGTCCGCTGACCCAGTCGCGCATGGTCACGCGCTTCGGCAAAAACCTTTTTCAGGTCCGCCACCCCGGAGAAGACCGCGGAAATGGCGGCATAGCGCAGGTCGACTTCGGCCGCGAGCAGGCGCGCGATGGTCGTCTTGCCCGTGCCCGGCGGCCCCCACAGGATCATCGAGGACAGACGACCGGCGGCGACCATGCGACCGATCGCGCCGCCCGGCCCGGTCAGATGATCCTGGCCCACGACATCGACCAGTTGCAACGGTCTTAGCCGATCGGCCAGCGGCGCGTCCGGGGAAAGTTGCGGGGTGGCGGGGGCGGGGTCCATTCCCGCGAACAAATCGGCCATGCCCGACATGTAGGGCGTGCGGCCCCTCACGTCATCCGGTCATTCAGAGATATATCTTGAACCATCTTGACGATGTAATCCCGAGATATATCTTGGGAGCATCTTAAGACACGAGGATATTATGAGACACCACCATGAAGCCCCCGGATATCGGGGCGTGACAGACGCCGAACACATGTTCGACCGCCCGCACGGCGGACGGCGGGGGCCGTTCGGCGGCGGCTGGCACGGCGCAGGCGAGCGCCCGGGCCGCGGCCGCAGGGAGCGGATGTTCGACGGCAGCGAGCTTCGGCTCGTCCTATTGAAGCTGATCGCCGACGAACCGCGTCACGGCTATGACCTGATTCGCGAGATCGAGGCCCTGACAGGCGGCGCCTATGCTCCAAGTCCCGGCGTCATCTATCCGACGCTGGCGCTATTGGACGAGATGGGGCTGATCGAGGGGCAGCAGGCCGAGGGATCGAAGAAGCGGTTCGCCGTGACCGGGACTGGTCAAGAGCATCTCGCTGAACATGCCGAAAGGGTCGAAGCACTTTTTGCGCGACTGCGGGCGCTGGGCGAGCATAGCGAACGGGTCGATGCGGCACCGATCCGTCGCGCCATGGGCAACCTGCGCGTGGCGCTGGGCGAGCGTTTCGGCCGCGGCGATATCTCGCAGGACACTTTGCACGACGTGGCCGCGATGATCGACGAACTCACCCAGAAAGTGGAGCGCCTGAAATGAGCATGTCCGTCGCCCGCGTGCCGACGCTGTCGGCCAGCCGCTATCTCCAGCAGCTTGCCAAGCATTGGAGCCACAAGATGGAGGTGTCCTTCACCGCCGAGGAGGGGACGATCCGCTTTCCCAACGGGTCGACGCTCGCCATGCGCGCCGATAGAGACACGCTCGACATCGTCCTGACGGTTCCCGAAGACGGCGATATGGCCCAGATGCGGCAGGTCGTCGCCAGCCATCTCGACCGCTTCGCCTTTCGCGAGGCACCGCTGACCTTCGATTGGCGTGACGGTTAAGCGAACATCGCGCGATAGGCGTCGAGCACCGCGTCGTTGACCTTGTCCCATCGATAGTCGGCGACGCGGTCGCAGCCTGTGACGCTGAACCGGTGGCGGAGTTCGGGGTCCGTCGCAATCCGCTCCAGGGCGTTGGCGTAACCGTTGATGTCGCGCGGCCCGACCAGATAGCCGGTCTCGCCATCGGCCACCAGGTCCATGGCACCGGTCGCGTTCGCCGCGACCACGGGAACACCCGCCGCCATCGCCTCGGTTGTGACATTGCCGAACGTCTCGGTGACGCTGGGATTGAAGAAGATGTCCATCGACGCGACCGCGCGGCCCAGATCGTCGCCGGTCTGGTATCCGGCAAACACCGCATCCGGCGTCGCCTTGGCGAACCAGCCTTCTGCCGGCCCCTTGCCGACGACGAGCACCTTGTGCGGCACGCCGCGTCGCCGCAACTCGGCCAGAACCTCGGCAAAGACGTCCAGGCCCTTTTCCTTGACCAGCCGGCCCAAAAAACCGATCGCGACCTCGCCATCGGCGATGCCGAGCGAGCGCCGCCATTCCAGGCTGCGGCGCGATGGCTGGAACCGGCCATGGTCGATGCCACGCGACCAGATGCTCATCGGCGGCGTCACGCCCCATTGGCGCAGCAACGTGATCATGCTGGGGCTGGGTGCGACGATCCGGTCGAACTTGTTGTAGAACCGCGTCAACAGACGGATGATCGCGGGCTCTAGAAAGCCCAGGCCGTAATAGGCCGGATAGGTCTCGAACCGGGTATGGACCGACGCCAGCGAGGCGACGCCCTTATCCCTTGCCCAACGCACCGCCGAATGGCCCAGAAATTCCGGTGCCGAGACATGCACGATATTGGGTGCGAAAGCTTCCAGGTCGGCGCGCACCTTGGCAGGCAGACCGCGGGCAAGCTTATAATCGGCACGGAAGGGCAGCGGAATGGCAGGCACGTCGACCAGGTCGCCGACCGGCGCAAATGCCGGGGTCGCGGATGTTGGCGAATAGACACGCACCGCGACACCCCGATCGAGCAGATGGCCGACGAGCCGGTTGAGTGTCTGGTTCGCGCCGTCGCGCGTGTAATTGTAATTGCCGCTGAACAGGGCAACACGAAACTGGTCTGGCGTCATGAAGGCCGCGCCATAGCCCGATGCCGCCGTAAAGGCCACTCCCGCCCCACGCATCAAATCCGTTCCATTTTCGTTCCGCGCGCGGTAGAGCGTCGGCATGGCCAAGATCCAGAAGCGTTATGTCTGCCAATCCTGCGGATCGGTGCAGTCCCGCTGGCAGGGGCAATGCCCCGACTGTTCGGAATGGAACACCATGCTGGAGGAAGCACCGGTCCAGCAGACCCCCTTCGCCGCCAAGCATAATCTCCAAGGCGGCGGGCGAGCGATCCAGCTTGTCGGACTGGACGCGGACATTCCGCTGCCCGATCGCATGTCGACCGGTATCGCCGAACTCGACCGGGCACTCGGCGGCGGTTTCGTCGAGGGGTCGGCGACGCTGATCGGCGGTGATCCCGGGATCGGCAAGTCGACGCTGCTGCTCCAGGCGGCGGCCAAGCTCGCCATGACGGGCAAGCCGGTCGCCTATGTCTCGGGCGAAGAGGCGGCGGATCAGGTCCGCCTGCGCGCACGACGGCTGGGGCTGGGCCAAGCACCGGTCCGATTGGCGGCGGCGACGTCGGTTCGCGACATACTGACCACCCTGTCGATCGGCACGCCGCCCGCGCTCCTGATCATCGACTCGATCCAGACCATGCATTCGGACCTGATCGAAGGGGCTCCCGGCACGGTCAGCCAGGTGCGCGCCTCGGGCCAGGAACTGATCCGCTTTGCCAAGGAACGTGGCACCGCCGTCGTGCTCGTCGGCCATGTCACCAAGGATGGCTCGATCGCGGGGCCCCGCGTGCTGGAGCACATGGTAGACACCGTATTAGCGTTCGAAGGCGAGCGCAGTCACCAGTACCGCATCCTGCGCGCGATCAAGAACCGCTTCGGCGGGACCGACGAGATCGGTGTCTTCTCGATGCAGACCGAGGGGCTGACCGAAGTCGGCAACCCGTCGTCGCTGTTCCTGACGAACCGGGATGAAGGGGTGACGGGCGCGACGGTGTTCCCCGCGCTGGAGGGCACGCGCCCAGTGCTGGTCGAAATCCAGGCCCTGACGGTTCGCCTGGCATCGGGCGCCACTCCGCGGCGCGCGGTCGTCGGCTGGGACACCGGGCGACTGGCGATGATCCTGGCGGTGCTGGAGGCGCGCTGCGGGCTGAGCTTTTCGTCGGCCGAGGTCTATCTCAACATCGCCGGGGGATACCGGGTGCAGGACCCAGCCGCTGATCTGGCGGTCGCGGCGGCGCTGGTTTCCGCGTTGTCCGAACGACCGGTGCCGGCCGACGCGATCGTCTTCGGCGAAATCGCATTGTCGGGCGAAATTCGCACCGTCGCGCACGGAGCGCTGCGGCTGAAAGAGGCGGGCAAGCTGGGCTTTGAAAAGGCGATGGTGCCGCGCGCCATGACGTCCGAGGAAAGCCCCCTGCGCATGACGGGCTTTAGGACGCTTGCCGACTTCGTTGACCATATGCTGGGTCGCGGGTAGCGAAGAGCGCTGGGTCGCCCGACCCGTTCTCGCCCCATGGCGGGCCGGGCTCGACAGGCCGCCATGTGTGGGCATGGGTGAGACATTGGACCGGACGCATTGACAGCGCTTGATATTCTTGTCCTGATTGCCGTCTTCGGTGCCGCGATCCAGGGATTCCTGCGTGGCTTCGTGACCGAAGTGCTGGCGCTGTTCGCTTGGGTGGCGATCGTCGCTGCCCTCAAGCTGTTCCATATTCCGCTTGCCCAGGCGCTGCTCGGTGTCGTCGGCACCGTGTCCGGCTCGGCGGTGCTCGCCTTTGCCCTGATCGTCGGCGTGACCTATATCGGCGGACGGCTGGTGGCGCGAGCGATCGGTAGCCGGACGCGGACCTCGATCCTGGGGCCGGTCGATCGCGCCTTGGGTTTCGGCTTCGGCGCGCTGAAGGGGCTGATCCTGGCCAGCCTGGTCTTCCTGGTCGTGGCCTTGATGGTCGACACGGTCAGCGGCGGCCCGGCGCGGCGCCCCGAATGGATGGTCAAGAGCCGGACCTACAAGCTGCTCAACGCCACGAGCGCAGGCATCGCCGATTTCGTCGATCGCCGCCGGCGCGGCCTCCCGGTGTTCGGCGCACCTCCGCCGAAAACCGGCGACACCCCAAGAACCAGCGAGACGCCGTCATGACCGCCCCCCTCTACAATGCCGAGATCCTGCGGCTGACTACCGCGATTTCGCATGACCAGCGACTGGCCGACCCGATGGCCAGCGTCGAAAAGCGATCCCCGATCTGCGGCAGTCGGGTGACGGTGGACGTCAATCTGGACGAGGCGGGACGCGTATCGGAATTGGGGATCCTGGTGCGAGCCTGTGCACTGGGCCAGGCATCGGCCGCATTGCTGTCCCAGCATGTCGTCGGGCGCAGCGTCGGCGAACTGACGGCGGCGCGAAAAGCCCTGACCGATTGGCTGGCGGCGGGGCAGGGGGATGCCCCCGACTGGCCCGGCCTGCATGTCTTCTCGCCCGCGCTCGCCTATACCGCGCGCCACCCCTCGATCCGGCTGGCGTTCGAAGCGGCCGCGGAGGCGGCGGAACAGGCTGCGGCAAAGGGGCCCCGCTGATGCACGGCGAAGTCTCGCTGCTTCGCGACGGGGCGATCCTGCTCGGCTTCGGCCTGGCGTTCGTACTCGTCTTTCGGCGGCTGGGGCTAGGCGCCACGCTGGGCTTTCTGGTCGCGGGCGCGGTGGTGGGGCCGCATATCCTGGGGCTGGTCGGCGACGCCGAGTCGAAGCTGGGCATCGCCGAGATCGGCATCACGCTGCTGCTGTTCATCGTCGGACTGGAACTGAACCCGGCGCGACTGTGGCGGATGAAGCATGAGATTTTCGGACTGGGGCTGATCCAGGTCGCGGCCTGCGGGCTGGCGATCACCGGGATCGTGTGGCTGGCAAGCTTCTCGCCCGAGGCCGCACTCGCGCTCGGCCTGCCGCTCGCGCTATCGTCTACAGCGCAGGTTCTGCCGATGCTGCAATCCTCGGGGCGGATGCGCACACCGTTTGGCGAGCGGGCCTTTTCAATCCTGCTGTTCCAGGATCTGTCGATCGTCCCCCTCATCACGATCGTCGCCGCCATGTCGCGCAATCCGGCCGACCATACCGGCCCGCCGGGCTGGATCCTGGCGCTGGAGACGATCGCGGCGATCGTCGGCCTGATCCTGGCCGGTCGCTTCCTGCTGCGGCCACTGTTCCGCCTGATCGGCAATATGGGCGAGCGCGAGATGTTCGTCTTTGCCGGGCTGTTCACCGTCATCGCCAGTGCGGCCGTCATGGAGCTGCTCGGCCTGTCGACGGCGCTGGGAGCTTTCATCGCGGGCGTGATGCTGGCCGACAGCCCGTATCGCCATGAACTGGAGGCCGATGTCGAGCCGTTCCGCTCGATCCTGCTCGGGCTGTTCTTCCTGGCGGTCGGCATGATGCTGAACCTGCCCGCCATCGCCGAGCGGCCCTTGTTCGTGGCGGTGATGGCGCTGGCGTTGATCGCGACCAAGACCCTGGTCATCACCCTGATCGGCCTGGCGTTCCGGATGACCTGGCGCGCCGCTTTCGCGCTGGGCTTGCTGATGAGCCAGGGCGGCGAGTTCGGCTTCGTGCTGTTCGCCCAAGCCCAAGCGGGATATCTGATCGCTCCGGAGGCAGCCAGCCTGTTCGGGGCCATCATCACCGTGTCGATGGCGACCACGCCGTTCCTGATGGCCGCTACCCGCCGTATCCGGGAGGAGCCCGTCATCACCCGTGGCGACCAGCGCGAAGGCCCCGTGACCGATGGCGCCAACGCCCTGATCGTCGGCTATGGTCGGTTCGGCCAGACGGTGGCCCAGATGCTGATCGCCAGCGACGTGCCGGTCACCCTGATCGACCGCGATATCGAGATGATCGACATCGCTGCCTCCTTCGGTGCCAAGGTCTATTATGGTGACGGGACCCGCCTGGACCTGTTGCGCCAGGCAGGCGCGGCGGAGGCAGAGTTGATCATGTTCTGCCTGGACGAGGACCAGATCACGCTGGAACTGCTGGAGGGCGTCCATGCCGCCTTTCCCAACGCATCGCTCTTTGTGCGCGCCTATGACCGTCGCGCCGTCCTGCGGCTGAAGGGTGGACCAGCGTCCTATGTGGTGCGCGAAGTGCTGGAGTCGGCGGTCAAGATGGCACGGCTGGCGCTGGGCAGCCTGAAGGTCGAGAATGCCGAGATCGATCGGATCGAGTCCATGTACCGCGCCCGCGACAAGGAACGTCTGGCCGCGCAGGCGGCGGCCGGCAGCCTGCACGCCGCAGTGGATCGGATCATCACGCAAGACGAGCGAAAAGGCTGAACCATGGGACTGGTGGCGATACTTGCGGCACTTTCCGGCGCGATCGCGATCGCGGCAGGTGCCTTTGGTGCCCACCGTGCCGAGGGGGTGGCGGTCGAATGGCTGCGAACCGGTGGCCAGTATCAGCTGATCCATGCCGTTGCCGCCCTGGTCGCGCTTCGCATGGAGGCGAGGGGGGTGGCCTGGACCTTCGTAATCGGAGCGGCGATCTTTGCGGGCACGCTCTATGCGATGGCCTTCGGCGCGCCACGCTGGTTCGGTGCCATCACACCGATCGGCGGATCGCTGCTGATCATTGGCTGGCTCTGGCTGGCTTGGTCGCTTCGCGGCTGAGACCGGAGACGTGTCGGCCGGGCTTCACCTGCGCGAGGGGATGTTCTAGGGACCGGCCATGGCCGATCCATTCTATATCACCACCGCCATCCACTATCCCAATGGCCGCCCGCATATCGGCCATGCCTATGAGATGGTGGCGGCTGACGTCATCGCCCGGTTCCAGCGTCAGGCAGGCCGCGATGTCCTGTTCCAGACCGGCACCGACGAGCATGGGCTGAAAATGGCCCAGGCGGCGCGCGCGCGGGGCATTTCGACCCGTGAGTTCGCGGATGAAATGTCCAGCCATTTCCATGTGATGGCTGACCGACTTGATATCTCGTACGACCGTTTCATTCGCACTGTCGACACCGATCATTATGCCGCGAGCCAGGCGATCTGGAAGGCGATGCAGGCCAAGGGGGATCTGTATCTGGACCGCTATGAAGGCTGGTACTCGGTCCGCGACGAAGCCTTTTACGACGAGAGCGAACTGACCACCGGCGAGGACGGCACCAAGCTGTCGCCGCAAGGAACGCCCGTCGAGTGGACGGCCGAGGAAACCTGGTTCTTCCGCCTGTCGAAGTACCAGCAGCCACTGCTCGACCTGTACCGCGACAACCCGGACTTCATCCGCCCGGAAAGCCGCCGGAACGAGGTGATGCGATTCGTCGAGGGCGGGCTGTCCGACCTGTCGGTGTCGCGCACTAGCTTCGACTGGGGCGTGCCCGTTCCCGACAGTCCCGGTCATGTCATGTATGTCTGGGTCGACGCGCTGACCAACTATCTGACCGGGACGGGTTATCCCAATACGGACAGCGAATTGGCGCGCTTCTGGCCTGCCGATCTGCACCTGATCGGCAAGGACATCGTCCGCTTCCACACCGTCTATTGGCCCGCCTTCCTGATGTCGGCCGACCTGCCGCTGCCGCATTCGGTCTTCGGCCATGGTTTCCTGCTCCACCGGGGCGAGAAGATGTCGAAGTCGGTGGGCAACGTCGTCGATCCGATGGGGCTCGCCGATGCGTTCGGGGTGGACGCCCTGCGCTATTTCTTCCTGCGCGAGGTCAGCTTCGGCCAGGACGGCTCCTATTCGGCGGAAGCGATCGTTACCCGTGTCAATGCCGAGCTGGCTAACAGCTTCGGCAATCTGGCGCAGCGTACCCTGTCGTTCATCGCGAAAAACCTGGGCGGCGAACTGCCCGAGGCGGGGCGGAGCGATCCGGCCGACGCCGGGTTGCTGGAGGAGGTCGTCGTGGCCTGTGCCGGGCTGAAATCGGCTTTCGACGACCTGATGCTGAGCCAGGGTATCGAGGCGTGGATGCGCGGCGTCTATGTCTGCAACCAGTATATCGACGTGCAGGCACCATGGTCGCTGCGCAAGACCGACCCGGAGCGGATGCACGCCGTCCTCGGCACGCTGGTCCGCGCCATCCGCATGCTGGCGATCGCGATCCTGCCGGTCACGCCACGCGGGGCAGGGCTCGTGCTCGGCACGCTGGGCGCCGACGAGCGGGATCATGCCGCGATCGATGACGATGGCTGGTATGCCCGCCGTGTGGCTGCCGGAACCCCGCTGGCCACCCCGACGCCGGCCTTTCCCCGGCTTGAAATGCCCGCCGAGGCCGAAGGCTGATGCTTGCCGACAGCCATTGTCACCTGAACTATAAGGGGTTGGTCGAGGACCAGGCTGGCATCCTGGCCCGTGCCCGTGACCGGGGCGTGACGGCGATGCTCAACATCTCTACGCGCGAGAGCGAATGGGATGCGGTGATCGCCACTGCCGAGCGTGAGGCCGATGTTTGGGCCACGGTCGGCATCCACCCGCACGAGGCGGACGCGCATTCGCATGTCGACACCGCAAAGCTCGTCGAGCGCGCAGCACACCCCCGCGTCGTCGGGATCGGCGAGAGCGGGCTCGACTATTATTACGATCACAGCGACAGGGATCGGCAGCAGGCAAGCTTTCGAGCGCACATCGCGGCGTGCCGGGAAACGGGCCTGCCGCTGGTCGTGCATACACGCGATGCCGAGGCGGATACGGCGGCCATTCTAACCGAAGAAATGGGGAAGGGGCCTTATCCCGGCGTCATCCACTGCTTCACGGCCAGTGGAGATTTTGCCGATAAGGCATTGTCATTAGGATTTTATATATCCATTTCGGGTATTGTAACCTTCAAGAACGCCAAGGATTTGCAGGAAACCGCCGCGCGCCTGCCGCTCGACCGCCTGTTGATCGAGACGGACGCACCGTTCCTTGCCCCCGTGCCGCACCGTGGCCGGACAGGTGAACCAGCGTTCGTTGCTGACACCGCCAAATTTCTTGCCGAGTTGCGCGGCGAAACGGTGGAAACGCTGACGAGTGCAACGGCCGAGAATTTCCACCGTCTGTTCGCCAAGACGCGCGCGTGAAAATTCGTATTCTCGGTTGTGGAACGTCGTCGGGCGTACCGCGGATCGGTAATGACTGGGGTGCATGCGACCCCAGTGAACCCCGCAACCGGCGGATGCGCTGCTCGGCACTGGTCGAACATGACGCCACACGCATCCTGATCGACACTGGTCCCGACATGCGCGAACAGTTGCTCGCCGCCCAGGTCGCCACGGTCGACGCGGTGATCTGGACGCATGACCACGCCGATCATTGTCATGGGATCGATGATGTTCGCCAAATATTCCATGCCCTTGGCAAGCCGGTATCGGGTTATGCTCGACCAGTGACGGCCGCGTCGCTGGAAAGCCGCTTCGGATATGTGTTTTGTGGCAAGACGGGCTATCCACCGACCGCGACGTTGGGGCCGCTGACCGATGATCAGACGATCGCCGATATTCGGGTTCGAACGGTCGACCAGCCGCATGGCCGGATACTTTCGGCAGGGCTGCGGTTCGAAGCCGAAGGCAAAAGCATCGGCTATGCGACGGATTTCCATGAATTGACGCAGGATATGGCTGATCTGTATCGCGATCTGGATATCTGGATCGTTGATGCTTTGCGACGTCATCCGCATCCGGCACATGCAGATTTGCCATCGGTGCTGCACTGGATCAACGAACTCAAGCCAAGACGCGCGGTTCTGATCCATATGGATCAGTCGATGGATTACGACACACTGGTTCGCGAACTGCCCGATGGAGTCGAGCCGGGCTATGACGGCATGGAACTGGTTCCATGACCTCCGATCGGGCCATGGATGTCGTTTATTTTGGCCTGATCCTGATTTTTGCGTTGAGCGCCTTGTTGGTGCGGCGCGTGCCCATCGGCCAGACGTTGCGCATGGCGCTGATCTGGATCGCGATTTTCGGGGTCGCGTTTGTCGTCATTGCTCAGCGTGACCGAGTTCAGGGTCTGTGGTCCAACCAAACTGGGTCGCAAGGTACGCTACGAATTCCGATGGGCGCCGATGGGCATTATTGGGTGAAGGCGCGCATCAACGGAATTGAGAGGCCAATGTTGATCGACACCGGCGCCACGACGACGGCGCTCTCCGTGGCAACCGCCCGGGCCGCCGGGTTGAATCTCGACGAAAGCCCATTTGGTAGCGTCATTGAAACCGCCAACGGGCGGGTCACGGCGGATCATGCCACCATACACCGGTTTGTGATGGGGCCGATCCTGCTCACGGATGTCGGCGCGGATGTGTCGCCAGCATTCGGCGATCAGGATATCATCGGAATGAACGTGCTGAGCCGTTTGAACGGGTGGCGGGTCGAGGGAAATATGCTTGTCCTCAATCCCTGAAATTGCCTTCGTTTTACATAATATATATTATCGATTTTATGGAGTATGATGTTTTGGAGCGTCTGCTGACCATCATGAAGCGCCTGCGCGATCCCCAAACCGGTTGCAAATGGGATGTGGCGCAAAGCTTCGAAACGATCGCACCCTATACGATTGAAGAAGCGCATGAAGTGGCTGATGCGATCGCGCGTGGCGACATGGCGGATCTGAAGGACGAACTGGGCGATCTGCTGCTCCAGGTCGTCTTCCACGCGCAGATTGCGGAAGATCTAGGCCACTTCACCTTCCAGGATGTCGTCGTGTCGATCAGCGACAAGATGGAACGACGCCACCCGCATATCTTCGGAGACGCGACCGAGGGCGGCCATCATCTCTGGGAGCAGATCAAGGCGGAGGAACGGCGCGCAAAAGCGGCGGGCGGTACACTCGACGGCGTGGCGCAGGGCCTGCCCGCCTTGATGCGCGCCGAAAAGCTTCAGAACCGCGCCGCACGGGTCGGCTTCGACTGGCCCGATGCCGCAGGTCCGCGCGCCAAGATCGACGAGGAACTTCAGGAGATTGCCGAGGCTACTCCGGAAACGGTCGAGGAGGAATTTGGCGACTTGCTGTTCGCCATGGTCAACTGGGCGCGCCACCATGGCATCGACGCGGAGGTTGCCCTGCGCAAGGGAAACCAAAAATTCGAGCGCCGTTTCCGGGCCATGGAAGATGAAGCTGGAGAGAGCTTCCCCGCCCTTGATCTGGAAGCGAAGGAAGCTCTCTGGCAGGTAGTCAAACGTCGCGGCGGTTGAAACGCTCGAAGTCCGGTTCGGACAGGCGGACGTCATAGACCGCCTTGTCCCCTTCGATGACTTGGTCAAGCACTTCGCCATGCGCATGGAGCCACGCGGCCCCCGCCCCGTCGCTCGTGTCCAGTGCCACGCGGTAGCGACGATGGCCCGATGTCAGGGCCGCCGCCACCTGCTCGATCAGATCGTCGATGCCCTCGCCGCTGATGGCGGAGACGGCAACGATGTTGGGTCGACGACCGGCCTCGACCAAGACGTCTTCGCGCGCATCGCCCTCGATCAGGTCGATCTTGTTCCAGGCCTCGAACCGCGGTGTTTCTGGGTCGACGCCGATCTCGGTCAACACCGCCTCGACGTCCGCACGCTGCGCCTCGGTATCGGGATGCGCAATGTCACGGACATGGATCAACAGATCGGCCGACACCACTTCTTCAAGCGTGGCCTTGAAGGCCGCGACCAATTGGGTTGGCAGGTCCGATACGAAGCCCACCGTGTCCGACAGGATCGCCTTGTCGATGCCCGGCAGTTGGATTTGCCGCAGCGTGGGGTCTAGCGTGGCGAAGAGAAGATCCTTCGCCATCACATGGGCACCGGTCAAACGGTTGAAAAGCGTCGATTTCCCGGCGTTGGTGTAGCCGACGAGCGCGATCACCGGCCACGGCGCGCGCTGCCGTCTTTCGCGGTGTAGCCCACGCGTGCGGCTGACCTGGTCCAACTCGCGACGCAGGCGTGCCATGCGGTCACGGATCAGGCGACGATCCGCCTCGATCTGGGTTTCACCCGGACCGCCCAGAAAGCCGAAGCCACCGCGCTGACGCTCGAGGTGGGTCCAGCTGCGAACCAGACGGCCAGCCTGATAGTCGAGATGGGCCAGTTCCACCTGCAATCGCCCTTCGGCGGTTGCGGCGCGTTCCCCGAAGATTTCGAGGATCAGGCCGGTACGATCGATGACCTTGGCTTCGAGCGCGGTTTCCAGATTGCGCTGCTGCACCGGCGTCAGCGCGGCATCGAACACAACGAGCTGCGCTTCCTCCATGCGGACCTGTTGCGCGATCTGTTCGACCTGACCACTGCCGATCAGGGTCGCAGGCTTGGGCGCGCGTACGCGCACCGCGATACGCTCGACCACGTCAAGGCCGATGGCCATGGCAAGCCCGGCGGTTTCCTCCAGACGGGAGTCGGTGTCCCGTGCGGCATCGCCCTGGTCGGGCAGGACGATGACCGTACGGGCACCACGGGTGAATTCACCGCGATCGCGGTCGAAACCCGTGCTCAATCCTCGGCCGATCCCGCCTGCTCTTCGGCCAGGTTCAGCGGGCGGGCCGGCTGAATGGTCGAAACGGCATGCTTGTAGACGAGCTGCGCCATGCCTTCGCGTTGCAGCAGCATGCAGAACAGGTCGAACCCGGCGATCTGGCCCTGCAGCATGACGCCGTTGATCAGGAACATGGTGACCGGGTCTTCGGACTTGCGCACCGCGTTCAGGAAGATTTCCTGCAATAGCGGGTTCTTGCGCTGCTGTTCGTTGACGCCGTCGACGATCGCAGCGACATCCAGCGGGCCCGAGGGCATGATAGTGGAAATGGCGTGCTTGTAGATCAGCTGCGACTGTCCGTCTCGGCGCAGCAGCACCGAAAAATTATCGAACCAGGTCACGATGCCCTGGAGCTTCACACCTTTGACGAGGAACATGGTCACAGGCGCCTTGGATCGGCGCAGTGCGTTCAGAAACAGGTCCTGCAGTGAACCCGATTTATCGGCCATGAGAGAGCCCTTGTTATTGGCGGGTGCTTCCCCGCGAATTGCGCCGTTTCCCGGCGTCGGAACCGCGCCCGTGCACCGGACGCGGCCAATATCTATGGTTTCGAGGGGCATTCGTCCAGAGGCGGCGTTCAATCCTCACGCGTCTCGCTGATCCCCAACAACTTCAATTTGCGGTGCAGGGCCGAGCGTTCCATGCCGATGAAGCTGGCTGTACGCGAAATGTTGCCGGAAAAGCGCCGGATCTGGACGCGCAGATATTCCCGCTCCCAGCTTTCCCGCGCCTCGCGCAAGGGGGCCCCCATGATCGCGGTCGCGCCCGAGCCGCCCATATCGGCACCCTCCCCCAGCACTTCGGCCGGCAACAGATCGAGGTCGATGCGACCAACCCGGTCGCCAGGCGCCAGGATGATTGTCCGCTCCACGACGTTGCGCAGCTGGCGAACATTGCCAGGCCAGTCATAGGATTGCATCGCGACCATCGCATCGGGTGCGATCTCCGGCGTGCGAACGCGGCGTTCGGTGGCATAGTGCGCCATGAAATGCTCGACCAGCGGCGGAATATCCTCGCGTCGCTCGGCCAGCGAGGGGATGGTCACCGGCACGACGTTGAGCCGGTAATAGAGGTCCTCGCGGAAGCGTCCCTCGGCGATCTCCTGCGTCAGGTCGCGCGCGGTGGCGGAGACGACGCGCACATCCACCTTCACGACACGCGTGCCGCCGATCCGAGTGAAGCTCTGATCGGTCAGCACACGCAGGATACGTGCCTGGGTTGCAATCGGCATGTCGGCGATCTCGTCGAGGAACAGCGTGCCGCCATGCGCTTGTTCGAGCAGGCCCGTGCGAACGAGGTCACCCCCCTCCTCTACGCCGAACAATTCCTCTTCGACCCGCTCGGGCGTCATCCGTGCGGCGCTGACCACCACGAAGGGGGCATCGGCGCGGTTGCTCCAGCCATGGAGCAGGCGCGCCGCGACCTCCTTGCCCACGCCGGCGGCACCCATGATGAGGACACGGCTGCCCGTTGCGGCAACGCGCTTCAGGGTGGCACGGATACCGTTGATCGCGCTCGACGATCCCGTCAGATCGGTTTCGCGACCCGCCGAGGCCCGCAACGAGGCGTTCTCGCGCCGCAGCCGCTCGGTCTCGGTCGCGCGGCCGACCATCAGCAACAGGCGCTCGGCCTCGAACGGCTTTTCGATGAAGTCCGCCGCACCCTTGCGGATCGCAGCGACCGCAGTGTCGAGATTGCCGTGCCCGGAAATGACCAGCACGGGGATGGACGGATCGCGCCGCTTAATCTCGTCGAGCAATTCCAGCCCGTCCAGCTTCGACCCCTGCAACCAGACGTCGAGCAGCACCAGCGAGGGGCGACGCACCGCCACCGCTTCCAGTGCGGCATCGCTGTCTGCGGCGACGCGGGCGTCATAGCCCTCGTCCTCCAGCACGCCCGCGACCAGTTCGCGGATATCGAGTTCGTCGTCGACGACGAGGATGTCCAAAGCCATGATCTTTTACGTCCGGGTACGAGTCAAAGCGGTGAGCTGGCCCTCCCCAGCCAGCTCGGGTTCGGCGCCCCCATGATCCAGTGCAGCCAGGGCACCGGCATCGAACATCATCGATACGATGGTGCCGCCTGAGGGATTGTCGGAAAAGCCGATCGTGCCGGCATGTTCCTCGATGATCTTGTTCACGATCGCGAGGCCCAGCCCCGTGCCCCGCGCGCGTGTGGTCATATAGGGCTCGATGATCCGGTCACGCTCGGGCGGCAGGCCGACGCCGTTGTCGACGACGGTGATGGTCACCATGCTGGCCTGATGGCCGACGGTCATCACCACCTTGCCGCCCTTCATGCCTTCGGGGCGTGCCTCGATGGCCTCCACGGCATTCTTGACGATGTTGGTCAGCGCCTGGCTCATCTGCCGCCGGTCACAGACCAGCATGGGGGCGGGATCGTCCTGTTCCAGCTGGAACTTCACGTCCGGGTGAGCGACCTCATGCAGGAACATCGCCTGGGCGCAAATATCCGCGATCGCCTCCTCGCGGAACACCGGCTTGGGCATGCGCGCGAAGGACGAGAATTCATCGACCATGCGCCGCAGGTCGCCGACCTGGCGGACGATCGTCTCGGTCAGGCGGCCGAAGGTTTCGTCCTCGGGGCCGATCACCTTGCCATAGCGCCGCTGAAGACGTTCGGCCGCCAGCTGGATGGGGGTCAGGGGGTTCTTGATCTCGTGCGCGATCCGGCGCGCCACGTCGGACCAGGCGGCACGGCGCTGGTCGAGAAGCTGCTGCGTGATGTCGTCGAAGGTCAGGATCGGCCCGTCGCCCGTCGGCGCGATCCGCACCGCCAGCGTCCGCATGTCGCCGTGCAGCGCCACCTGGACCGTCGCCTCGCGGCGTCCTTGGTCGAGCAGTTCGTCAAGCTCGGGCGCCACCTCGGCCAGCTTGCGCCCGACCAGTCCTTCCTGATCGGCGCCCAGCAGGATATCCGCCGAATTGTTGGCGATGCGGACCTGGCGATCGCGCCCTACCGCGACGACACCAGCCGAGACGCCGGCCATCACCGCCTCGATCAGGGCCCGGCGGTTGTTGAGCTGCGCATTGGCGGTGACGAGCTCGGTATTCTGTTGCTCCAGCTGGCCAGTCATCTGGTTGAACGCATTGGCCAGCGTGCCAACCTCGTCGCGGGTCCGCGGATCGGGAACGCGCGCGGTAAGGTCGCCGCCCGCAATCCGACGCGCCGCATCGACCAGCTCGCCGACCGGCCGAACCAGGCGATCCGCCACGGCAAGCGCGATCCAGACCGCGATGCCGATGATCAGCAGCGCAATCGCGAACAGGACGAGGTTGAACTTCAGTTGGAGCGACCGCGCGCGGCCCTGGAGCGCGCGATAATCGTCGAATACGTCCTCGGCCGCGAAATGCTGTTTGCTTAGGAACTCGGCATTCACCGGCGTGCCGATATAGAGCATCAGGCCATTGCCCTGAGGTAGCGGCGTGACGACCCAGACCCGCTGTTCGTTGATCCCCACTTCGGGGCGGCTCAGGCGGCTGGCCTGCTGGATCATCTCGGGCGTCACCAACTCGCGGAACGTCGTGTCCGAGGGCTGATTGAAGAAATCGTAGAATTTGAAGCCTTGCTTGGCGTCGAACGAGAAGACGACCGATTCCACCGTGTCCCGGACGACCGTCTGCTGCAGAAGATAATCGTGGAAGTCGCGCGGATTCTCACGCAGCAGCGGAAGGTTGCGGCCCAGGTCCTGCGACATCGCGCGGCCGGTATCGACCCAACGCTTGATGATCTGCTGCTGCGATTCGCGAGCGATATCCATCGCGTCGCCAAAGGCCTTTCGCGCCCGATCCGAGATCCAGAACTCCGCAGAGGATTGAAACAGGATCGAAGCGGTGACGACGGTCAGCAGGATCGGCACGCTGGCGGTCAGCGAGAACAGCGCCACAAGCCGGACATGCAGCCGTCCGCCCCCACCAACCGGCGACAACGCCGCGCGCCGCATCGCGACCCGGCGCCCCAGCAACATCAGCAGCAGAACGCCCGGAACGAGGTTCAATGCCAGCAACGCGGCCATGACGGGCGGCGCGATGAGCCCCTGCGTATCGTGGCGACTCACAATGAAGACATAGGTGCCGACCGCAATGGCGACCGCCCCGACGATCACCACCATCTCCATCGCGGGCGTCACCGCGAAGCGGGATCGCGATGTTTCGGCAGTATCAGCAGGCTTGAGGGACGCCGACATAGTTGCAATAGTACAACGTGAAGCGTGACCCGCAAGCCACAATTCCTAAAAATTATGTCAGCATGGTGACCGGTTAATCGTCTCCGTTGGTTGGAATGTCGAGGCTGTCGAGACGTTTGCGTAACGTGTTGCGATTGATTCCCATGGCGCGCGCGGTACGGAGCTGATTTCCACCGTGGCGTGCCAGCATCGCCTCGATCAACGGGCGTTCCACCTCGCCGATGATCCGGTCGTATAGCGTACCGTCATCCAGCGCGGCGGGATGGCTCGTCGCCAGTCGGGTGAGAAAGGCGCGGACGGCTGCTGCCATATTGCCGTCCCCGGCACCCTCGGCAGACGTGGCCTGCGAACGGCTCTCGCCCAGCATGGTGCGGACCGCTTCGCCGTCGATGACCTCGTCACGAGCCAGTACCGCCAGCCGCCGCATCATGTTTTCCAGCTCGCGGACATTGCCGGGCCAGTCATGCGTGACCAGGACGTCGAGCGCATGGCTGTCGATCCGCCGCTTGGGCAAGCCTTGCAGCGCCGCATTCTCCAGGAAATGGCGGGCCAACAGGGGAATGTCCTGCCGTCGCTCGCGCAGGGCGGGCAGTGCGATCGGAACCACGTTGAGACGGTAGAACAGGTCTTCGCGGAACTGGCCCGAGGCAACCTGCTGGCTGAGATCACGGTTGGTCGCCGCGACGATGCGGACATCGGTGTGGATCGTTCGCGCGCCCCCGACGGTCGTGAATTCACCGGATTGCAGGACCCGCAGCAGGCGGGTCTGTGCCTCCATCGGCATGTCGCCGATCTCGTCGAGGAACAGCGTGCCACCGGCCGCCTGTTCGAAACGCCCGGCGTTACGCTGTGCGGCTCCGGTAAAGGCGCCACGTTCATGGCCGAACAGCTCGGCCTCGATAAGTTCGCGCGGGATCGCAGCCATGTTGATCGCGACGAAGGGCGCAGCCCGGCGTGCGCCCAGATCGTGGATCGCCCGCGCGACCAGTTCCTTGCCGGTGCCCGACTCGCCGGACACCAGAACGGTCAGGTCGGTCGACACGACGCGCGCGATCACGCGGTACACGCCCTGCATCGCGGGTGACCGCCCGATCAGCGGCAGCGCGCGATCATCCTCCCCCAGCCCGTCCTCGACAATAACGCCGCCCCGCGCCAGCGCGCCCGCCACCGCATGGGTCAGGGCATCGAGGTCGAACGGCTTGGGCAGATACTCGTAAGCGCCGACCTCGGCCGCGCGAACCGCCGTCGTTAGTGTATTCTGCGCCGACAGGATGATGATGGGGAGCGCCGGAAAACGCTGCGCAACGCTGCGGATATGATCGATCCCGTCGCCGTCGGGCAGGATGACGTCGGTGACCAGGACGTCCGGCGCGCCATCGGCCAGAACGCGGTCGAGCTTGGCGAGCGTTTCGACCGACGTCACGTCATGTCCGGCACGGCGCAGCGCCTGCCCGACGACCGTGCGGATTGCGGCATCGTCATCGACCACCAGAACGTGGCTCATGCTTGGGCCCTCGGCAACAGCAATCGCAGGACGGTCATCTCGGGTGAACCCTCTCTGGCATATTGGATGATGCCGTTCATGTCGCGAACCAGCTTGTCGACGAGCGCAAGGCCAAGGCCCTGCCCCTCCCTGCGGCCGGAGACGAACGGATCGAACAGGTGATCGGCAATATCGGCGGGTGCACCCGGGCCATTGTCGATGACGCAAATCTCGATCGGCAGGGGAAGGCGCGGACGCCCCTCACCGGTGCTGACCGACATGCCATGGCGATAGGCTGTCGTCAGGATGATACGGGGATTACGAACTTCGCGAACGGCTTCGCGTGCATTCTTCAACAGGTTGATAATGATCTGCAGCATCGCGTCGCGGTTGATCCGCGCAGGCGGGAGCGAGGGGTCGAACCGCTCCTCGACCGGAACGCCGCGCGCGAACCCTGCCAGTGCGACGCCGCGTGCATGCGTGAGCAGCGGATAGATATTCTCCGATGCCAGCGGCAAGGGCCTGGTATCGCTGAAATCCTGCATCCGGTCGATCAACGCGGCGATGCGATCGACCTCGGTCGTGATCAGGGTCGTCAACTCCCCGCCGTTGAGCAGTTGCGCCGCCCCCCGGATGCCCGACAATGGGTTCTTGATCTCATGCGCCAGCATCGCGGCCGCACCGATCGCGGCGCGGGCCCCGGCGCTTCGATCGGAGGCATGGCCCAGCCGACGTGACGACCCCGCGCTGTGCAGCGTGATGGCGCGCCAGCCGGCATGATCGGGTATCTGCGCCTCGACGAAATCGACGCGGATTTTGGGCCCATGGGGTGTGGCGATCACCGTGTCGTAGACGGCAAAGCCATGCCCGTTGCGGCTGCGCGGCGCATCGGGCGGGGGCAGGATCGCGTCGACTGGCTGGCCGACCATCAGGCGCTCGGACAGATTGAGCAGTTGCTCGGCCAGGGCATTGGCATGGGCGATGCGGTCGTCGGGATCGACCACCACGATCGCCACGGGCAGAGCCGCGAACATCGCGGCAAAACCGGGGCGACCATGACCGCCCGTCTCAGGCCGCCTCGGCAAGCTCGATCTGCGGCATGTAGAAGTCGTACAGCATCGCCTTGACCCGGTCCGCGCGTGCCTCCTGGTTCACCTTGTTGCGGAACTCCGCCGAGCCATGCAGGCCGCGCGTATACCAGCCGATATGCTTGCGAGCCATATTGACCCCGGTCTCGGTGCCATAATGCTCGAGCATCGCATCATAATGCCCGGTGACGGCGCGATATTGCTCGTCAAGCGGTGGGTCCTCACGCCGTTCATCGGTCGCGAACCAGTGCATGACCTGCCCCAGCAGCCAGGGGCGGCCATAGGCGCCGCGGCCGATCATGATGCCATCCGCACCCGACTGGTCGAGCGCCGCATCGGCGTCGTCGATCGAACAGATATCGCCATTGGCGATGACGGGAATAGAAACCGCATCCTTGACGTTGCGGATGAAGGCCCAGTCGGCGCTGCCCTTGTACATCTGGTTGCGGGTGCGTCCGTGGACGGTGATCATCCTGACCCCGATATCCTCGGCGATGCGGGCCAGCTCGGGGGCGTTCAGGCTGTCATGGCACCAGCCCATCCGCATCTTCAGCGTAACGGGCACGTCGACAGCCTCGACGGTCGCGCGGATGATTTCCGACGCCAGCTTCAGGTCACGCATCAGCGCCGAGCCTGCATCGCCATTGACGACCTTGCGCACCGGACAGCCCATATTGATGTCGATGATCGCCGCACCGCGATCGGCGTTTAGCTTGGCCGCTTCTCCCATCTCGTAGGGTGTGCAGCCGACCAACTGCATCGACACGGGCTCTTCGAGCGGATGCCAGGCGGCCTTCTGGATCGACTGGCGCGTCTCGCGGATCGCGGCCTGACTGGCGATCATCTCGGTGACGTTCAGGCCCGAGCCATAGCGGCGGACGAGCGTGCGGAACGGCATGTCGGTGACACCGGTCATCGGTGCCAGCACGACGGGGCTGTCGATCGTCACCGGACCGACTTT
The DNA here is from genome assembly GCF_036663655.1 of Sphingomonas flavida. NCBI lineage: Bacteria > Pseudomonadati > Pseudomonadota > Alphaproteobacteria > Sphingomonadales > Sphingomonadaceae > Sphingomonas > Sphingomonas flavida. The sequence goes on along the minus strand of NZ_JAXOJH010000001.1, from coordinate 256,732 downwards.
AATGGGGGCGAGGTTACGCATCATACTGCCTGAAAATTAAGCACTCGCCCTACCGCAACGGGCTCGCGAAGGCAAGATTGGCGACCTTGCCCAAAAGCCGCTAGGCGGAGGCGATGAGCCAGGACGAAAAGATCGGCGCGTTGATCGTCGCGGCGGGCGGCGGCAGTCGGATGGGCGGCGGTATCCCCAAGCAGTTCCGCGATCTGGGCGGCCGCCCGATGATTGCATGGAGCCACGCCGCCCTATCGGATCACCCGATGATCACACGGGTCCTGACGGTCGTCGCGGAGGACCAGCAGGACCATGCCCGTGCCCTTCTTCCCGACGCCTGGATCGAAGCAGGCGGGGCCAGCCGCCGCGAATCGGTGGCACGGGGGCTGCGTCATCTGGCGGTGGCCGGGGTCGGCAAGGTGCTGATCCATGATGCCGCCCGCCCCTTTCTGTCCGCCGAGGTGATCGACCGCGTGCTAGGCGGCCTGGCCTCGGCCGATGGAGCGATGCCGGTCCTGCCGGTTGCCGATACGCTGGCCCGGTCAGACAGCGGAGTGCTCGGCGCCACCGTGCCGCGCGACGACGTCGTGCGGGTTCAGACGCCGCAGGGCTTTCACCTCCAGGCGGTCATCGCCGCCCATGCCGCCTGGCCCGCGGGGGCGGAAGCGACCGACGACGCGCAGATGGTTCGACGGCTTGGCGGACGCGTCGCTTTGGTGCAGGGCGATCCCATGCTCGAGAAAATCACCTATCCCGACGACATGACCGGAGCCGATATGCGACTGACCTGGGAAACCCGGACCGCGATGGGCTATGACGTGCATCGCCTGGAAGATGGCGAGGAACTGTGGCTGGGCGGCGTGCTCATCCCGCATCATCAGGGCTTGTCCGGCCACAGCGACGCCGATGTCGCACTCCATGCGCTGACCGATGCATTGCTCGGCACGATCGCCGCGGGCGATATCGGCACGCATTTCCCCCCCAGCGATCCGCAGTGGAAAGGTGCCGAGTCGGGGCAGTTCCTCCAGCACGCCGCCAAGCTGATCGCGGACAAAGGCGGCCGGATCGATTTCGTCGATCTGACCATCATCTGCGAGGCCCCGAAGATCGGTCCGCATCGCGCCGCCATGGTGGAGCGCATCGCAGGCCTGCTGAATATCGAGCAGAGCCGCGTCAGCCTGAAGGCGACGACCACCGAACGCCTGGGCTTTACCGGGCGTGGCGAGGGTATCGCGACCCAGGCGGTGGCGACGGTCCGGCTGCCCGGTGGGGCCGCAGCGTGAAGCGGTTTGCGCTGTTCGCGGCATTGGTCGCACTGACCGCGCCGGAGATTGCCAGCGCCCAGGCCCGCGCATGCATCACCGCCCCGGAGGCGGAGGCGATGACCCTGGTCGCGATGCCCGACATCCTTCGCGAGACGGGCCGGGTCTGCGGCGCACGCCTGCCCGCCAACAGCCTGATCCGCGGCAACGGCACCCTGATCTCCAAATATGAGGGCGCGGCGGACCAGGCCTGGCCTGCCGCGCGGGCGGCCATCGTGAAACTGTCCGATCCGGCGATCGATACGCTGCTCCAGTCGGACTATGCCCGCCCGCTGCTCACCTCGCTGCTCGTGCCCTTCATCGTGGGGCGGATCGGCCTGGAGGATTGTGGGACGATCGACCGGTTGGTGACCCAGCTTGCCCCCCTGCCCCCGCGCAACATGGCTTCGGTCGTGGTGACCGCGTTGCAGTATCTGAAGACGGAAAAGGCACGCGGGCGGCAGGTCGCCGTGCCCGATCTGCCGCTTTGCACGAACGGGAACCGCTGATGGACGTGCTTCTTCCCCGCGAGCTGGTCGAGCTGGCCGAGCGTGTCGTCGTCGCCAACCGGGCGGCGGGTCGCCGGGTCGCCGTGGCCGAGAGCTGCACCGGCGGGCTGGTGTCGGCTGCGCTGACCGAGATTCCCGGATCCTCGGACGTGGTCGAGGCGGGGTTCGTCACCTATTCCAACCAGGCGAAGATCGCGCTGCTGAACGTCAATCCGGAAGTGATCGAGACGTTCGGTGCGGTGTCGACCGCCACGGCCTGGGGCATGGCGCGGGGCGCCTTGGCGGCGAGCGACGCCGATGTCGCGGTCGCCATCACCGGCGTCGCGGGCCCGGGCGGCGGAACGGCGAAGAAGCCGGTCGGCACCGTCGTCTTCGCCCAGGCGCTACGCGGCGGCGACCCCGAAGAGGTGAAGGCCGAGCGTCATGAATTCGGCGATATCGGTCGCGGGGCGATCCGGCTTCAGGCGGCGCTGTTGGCGCTGGAATTGTTGCTGCCGTAAAGCTTGGCGGCGCGGTCTTCGAACGCGCCGATCATCCGGCGGAGCGCGGTGCCGAACACCTGGCCCGCCAGCATCTCGAATACCCGGTTCTTGAAGGCGAAGTCGACGGTGAAGTCGACCGCACACCCCTGTTCCTCGGGGCGGAAGCGCCAGTTGTTGCGCAGATACTTTAGCGGCCCGTCGAGATAATCGACGTCGATCGACTCCGGCCGCGACTTGGTGACGCGACTGGTGAATGTCTCACGCAGGCCCTTGAACCCGACGATCATGTCGGCGACCGTCTCGGTCGACGTGTCGGAGCGGACGCGCATCGCCGAAACCCAGGGCAGGAATTCGGGATAGCGCGCCACGTCGGCGACCAGATCGAACATCTGCTCCGGCGTATAGGGCAGATGCCGCGTCTCGCTATGCTTGGGCATCAGCGCGCGGGCGCCAGCTTCGCCTCGCGCGCCGCGCGCAGCCGCTCGAAATCATCGCCGGCGTGATAGCTCGACCGGGTCAGCGGCGAACTGGCGACCAGCAGGAAACCCTTGGCGCGTGCGATCGCGGCATAGGCGTCGAACGCCTTGGGCGTCACGAACTCGGCGACCTTGGCATGGCGCGGCGTCGGCTGAAGATACTGGCCCATCGTCAGGAAATCGATGTCGGCCGAGCGCATGTCGTCCATCACTTGATGGATTTCGAGGCGCTCCTCGCCCAAGCCGAGCATCACGCCAGACTTGGTGAAGATTGAGGGATCGTGGCGCTTCACGCTCTCGAGCAGGCGCAGCGATGCATAATAACGCGCACCCGGCCGGATCGTCGGATAAAGCCGGGGCACCGTTTCGAGATTGTGATTGTACACGTCAGGACGCGCCTCGACGATCGACTCGATCGCGGCCTGCGCCTTGTTGCGGAAGTCCGGGGTCAGGATTTCGATCGTGGTGTTCGGCGTGGTCCGGCGAAGGGCCTGGATCACCTTCACGAACTGCGAGGCGCCGCCATCGGGCAGATCGTCGCGATCGACCGAGGTGACGACGATATGGTTCAGCCCCATCTGCGCCGCGGCGTCGGCGACGTTCTGCGGCTCCATCGCGTCGACCTTGCGCGGCATGCCGGTCTTGACGTTGCAGAAGGCGCAGGCGCGGGTGCAGGTGTCGCCCAGGATCATGACGGTCGCATGCTTCTTCGACCAGCATTCGCCGATGTTCGGGCAGGCAGCCTCTTCACAAACGGTCGTCAGGCTCTTGGCGCGCATCAGTTCGCGTGTCGCGGCAAAACCGGCGCTCGTCGGGGCCTTGACGCGGATCCAGTCGGGCTTGCGTGCGCGCACCGGCGCGACCAGCGGGGTCAACTCGTTCATGCCTCGCGAAATAGCGATGGAGCGGGCCGGACACAATGCCTCGCGGCAGCCTTCACATGTTGGACACGCTGGTGTTAGACATACTTTGATATGGAACCGAAACGGCCCTGCTCGGGTTCGCTGCTACACGAATGGTTCCTTCATGGGATAAGAGAGAGCAATGACCGACTTTAACGACCTCGTGGATGGCTATCAGCGCTTTCGGACGTCGGATTGGCGTCGCCAGCGCGATCGCTGGGCCGAGTTGAAGGAAGGCCAGAGCCCCAAGGTGATGGTGATCGCCTGTTCGGACAGCCGCGTCGATCCGGCGCAGATCTTCGACACGCTGCCCGGCGAAATCTTCGTCGTGCGTAACGTCGCCAACCTCGTTCCCCCGTTCGAAACGGGCGGTGGCCATCATGGCGTTTCGGCGGCGCTGGAATTCGCGGTGACGCAGCTGGAAGTGACCGACGTGGTCATCATGGGCCACGGTGCCTGCGGCGGCTGCAAGGCGGCGTTGACGCAAGGATTTGCCCATGCCGCCCAGGGCGAAGGTGGCTTCGTGTCCGACTGGGTCAGCCTGCTCGATGGTGCCCGCGAAAAGGTCATCGCCAAGCACGGCGAGGGTGCCGATGCGATGCGTGAGATGGAACTGGAATCGGTCCGCACGTCGATCGCGAACCTGCGCACCTTCCCCTTCGTCACCAAGCGTGAGGAAGCGGGCACGCTGACCCTGCGTGGCGCCTATTTCGCGATCGCCGACGGCGTGCTGCACCTGATGGACGAGAATGGCGAGTTCAAGCCCGCCGCTCCGGCCCTGGCGACGGCTTAAGGAAGTCGGTCCGGGCCCCCGGCTCGGACCCGACACGAAAAGGGCGGACGCCGAAACCGGCGCCCGCCCTTTTTTATTGCGTTGTAAAGTTGGGCTTAGCCAGCCGAAACGGCGGCGACCTGCTCCACATCCTTCTTGGGCTCGGCGGTCGAGCGCAGCGACAATTCGCGCATCTGCTTGTTGCTGGGCAGGCTGGGCGCGCCCATCAGCAGATCTTCGGCGCGCTGGTTCATCGGAAACAGCGAGATTTCGCGCAGGTTCTGCGCGCCGCAAATCAGCATGACGATACGATCGACACCGGCCGCCATGCCACCATGCGGCGGCGCGCCGTACTGGAACGCGCGGTAGAGGCCGCCGAACCGTTCCTCGACATCCGCCTTCGACAGGCCGACCTTCTCGAACGCGGCGATCATAAGGTCCGGCGACTGGTTACGGATCGAGCCCGATGCGATCTCGAAGCCGTTGCAGACCAGGTCGTACTGGTATGCCTTCAACGACAGCGGATCGGCGGAGTTCAGCGCCTCCATGCCACCCTGCGGCATCGAGAAGGGGTTGTGCGCGAACTCGACCTTCTTCTCGTCCTCGTCCCACTCGTAGAAGGGGAAGTCGACGATCCAGCACAGGCGGAACGCACCCTCCTCGATCAGTCCCAGCTGCTCGGCGACGCGGGTGCGCGCCAGACCGGCCAGTTTGGCGGCTGCCTCGACCTTGCCTGCCGCAAAGAACAGGCCGTCATCGGGGCCAAGGCCGAGCGCGGCGTAAAGGGCTTCCATACCCTCGGTGCCATGGTTCTTGGCGATGGGGCCGCCGAACTCGCCGCCCTTGCGGGTGACATAGCCCAGGCCCGCATGGCCCTCGGCGCGGGCCCACTCGTTCATCTCGTCGAAGAACTTGCGGCTCTTCTCCGCGGTCTTGGGCGCCGGGATCGCGCGCACGACGCCGCCCGAACCGACGATCTTCTCGAACAGCCCGAAGCCCGAGGTCGTGAAATGCTCCGAGACGTCGGTGATGATCAGTGGATTGCGCAGATCGGGCTTGTCGTTGCCATATTTCAGCATCGACTCCGAATAGGGAATGCGCGGGAACTGGCCGACCGGCGTGACGGTGCGACCGTCGGCGAACTTCTCGAAGATGCCGCCGATCACCGGCTCCATCGTCTCCCACACCTCTTCCTGGGTGACGAAGCTCATTTCCAGGTCGAGCTGGTAGAATTCGCCCGGCAGACGGTCCGCACGCGGGTCTTCGTCGCGGAAGCAGGGCGCGATCTGGAAATAGCGGTCGAAGCCAGCGACCATCAGCAGCTGCTTATACTGCTGCGGCGCCTGGGGCAGCGCGTAGAACTTTCCCGGATGGATGCGGCTCGGCACCAGGAAGTCGCGTGCGCCCTCCGGCGACGAGGCGGTGAGGATCGGCGTCGAATATTCGGTAAAGCCTGCGGTTTCCATCCGGCGACGCATGTCGGAGATCACCTGGGTGCGGCGCACGATGTTCGTGTGCAGCGTCTCGCGACGCAGGTCGAGGAAGCGGTAGCGCAGGCGGATATCTTCGGGATACTCCTGCTCGCCCGCCACCGGCATCGGCAGTTCCTCGGCAGCCGACAATATGGTCGCGCCGCGTGCGAACACCTCGATCTCGCCGGTCGCGAGGTTCGGGTTGATCGTGCCCGCCGAGCGCGCCTTTACCACGCCGTCGATCGTCACGACCGACTCGACGCGCACGCTTTCCAGAATGGCCAGCGCGGGCGTGTCGCTGTCGGCGACGATCTGGGTGATGCCGTAATGATCGCGCAGATCGACGAACAGCACGCCGCCATGATCGCGCTTGCGGTGGACCCAGCCGGACAGGCGGACCGTCTCGCCGACCGCCTCAGCAGTCAGCGCGGCGCAGGTGTGGGTACGATAGGCGTGCATGGCGGACATTCTCTGTACGTCTGGGGAAAGTCTCGCCGCTTCCCCGCCCACCCCCAATTTGTCAATGGCAATGTGCCCGAAAGGGCCCCGAACCGACCCCAAGCCGCCTTTGTATGCGTTCCTCTTTGTCAACCCGCACAGGTCGGGCTATGTGCATCCGATGCACGTTCATCCGTTGATTACCGACAGCGCCACGCTCGCCAATCTTTGCGCCCGCCTCTCGCAAGCCGACTATGTCATGGTCGATACCGAGTTTATGCGAGAGAGCACCTATTGGCCCGAACTCTGCCTGATCCAGATCGCCGATACGCAGGAAGCCGCCGCGGTCGATCCCAAGGCACCCGGGCTCGACATGACTCCGCTGCTCGACCTGCTGGTCAACAATGACGACGTGCTAAAGGTCTTCCATGCCGGTGGGCAGGATATCGAGATCATCTACAACCTGACCGGCAAGACCCCGCATCCGCTGTTCGATACCCAGATCGCGGCCATGGCACTCGGCCAGGGCGAGCAGATCGGCTATTCCAACCTGGTCGATAGCTGGCTGGGTATTCAGGTCGACAAGGGCGCGCGCTTCACCGACTGGTCGCGCCGTCCGCTCGACCAGCGCCAGGTCGATTACGCCATCGGCGACGTGACCCACCTCGCCGCGATCTTTCCCAAGATGCTGGAGCGCCTGCGCAAGACCGGGCGCGGCGCGTGGCTGGACCAGGAGATGGAGCGGCTGGCCGATCCGGCGCATTATGCCAATGATCCCGATCTGGCATGGAAGCGGGTGCGTGTATCGGGGCGCAAGCCCGACCTGCTCGGCCGCCTGAAGGCGCTGGCGCGGTGGCGCGAGTTGGAGGCGCAGGCCAAGGATCTGCCGCGCGGTCGCATCGTCAAGGACGAGACGCTGGCCGATCTGGCCGGGCACCCGCCGCGCAAGCAGGCCGATCTCGCCAAGGTGCGCGGGTTGTCCGCCACCTGGGGCGGCAATGATATCGGTGCGCGCCTGATGGATGCGCTGGAGGCGGCCGAACCGCTCGATGCCGACGAATTGCCCGCGCGCGACGATCGCAAGCCCGGCTTGGGTCGCGAAGGCGCGCTGGTGGCCGATCTGCTCAAGCTGCTGCTGAAGATCCGGGCACGCGATATCGACGTGGCGCCGCGTCTGCTGGCGCGCGCCGACGATCTGGAAATGCTGGCGGCGGGCGTCCGGTCCGGCCTGTCGATCCTGGACGGCTGGCGCTTCGAACAATTCGGTCGCGATGCGCTGGACCTGGTCGACGGGCGGACCGGCTTCGTGGTGAAGGGCGGCAAGCTGAAGATGGTGCGCAATACAGAGGAGGTCGCATGATCCGCCTGTCCGCGATGGCCGCCCTGCTGGGCCTCGCCGCCTGCGCCCCCATGGCCAAGCCCGAGCAGAACGCCGGATCGGGCGCGTGCGGCGACGCCCGGGTCGCCCACCTCGTCGGCAAGGTCTGGAGCGAATTGCTACGTGCTCAGATACTCAAGGCCTCGGGCGCGGCGTCGCTTCGCGTCATCGCCCCCGGTACGGTCGTGACGATGGATTATCGCCCCGACCGCCTGAACATCGAAACCGATGATCAGGGCCGCGTCACGCGCCTTCGCTGCGGCTAATCCGCTCCGGGGTCTTGCCGAGCGCCGTCGCGAGCGTGGCATGGCGGCGCTCGACCGCCTCGCCATAAAAGCCACGATCGGTGTCGGCCAAGGCCAGCCCCAAGGTGGCATCCCCCAGGACGACCGAAGTCCGTTCGAGCGGACCCGCCAGTCCGGCGCTGAGCCGCTGACCCAGCCGGATCGCAAGACCCCAGCTCGTCGCGAGCTTGAGCTGTGCCGGGGCCGCCAGTTCGGTAAGCGGCGACGGCACATCCAACCCACCGCCCAGGCTCGTGTGCAATGCCTGCGCCAGCATCGCCCGGCCCTGTGCGTCGATCCCGACCCAGTTGCCGTGCAACGCGATCTCCACTCCGCGCTCCGCGCGAAACTCGGGGTTCGCTCGCCAGCCCACATCGGCAAGGAGGCAAGCGGCATGACGCAGTCGCGCCTCGGCGGTCGACTCGCCCGTAAATAGCGGCGCGATCCACTGTTCGAGCAGGTCGCCGTGCTCCGGGAAACGGCCAAGCAACCGTCCCTCCTCACGCGCAGCGACGATCAGCGGATCGAGCGCGCGCGTACGGGCATCGAGCGCGCCATAGAGCAATCCCTCGCGCAGCCCATAGGCCGAGACGACCGTCGTGCTGCTCCCCAGATATTTCAGCAGCATGGCCAGCAGCGCGGTCGCATCGCCGAGCGTCGCGGCACGGCTGGACGACAATTCCTTCACCTCGCGAAGGCGTGCGCGGCTGAGATGCGGAATGGTTCGCGACAGGCGCAGGATATCCGCAGACGTCAGTTCGTAATGGTGAATGATCGGCAATGGATAGTCTGCCAGTGCCATATCCAGCCGCGCGAGCGCCCGCCACGATCCACCCACCAAGTAGAAGGGCAGTCCCCGCCCCCGCCCCTGCCAGCCCGCATCCTCGATCAGGCGGGCGATCTGTCGTTCGAAACTCTTGCCGCCCTTTTCGCGCAGGGCAGGAATACGCAGCACGCCGAGCGGGAAGGACACCCGATCCTCGACGCCGCCGTCGCGCACCCGCACCAGTTCCAGACTGCCGCCGCCGAGATCGCCGACAATGCCGTCTGCGTCTGGGATGGCCGATAGCACGCCCTCGCCCGCCGCCTTGGCCTCCTGCTCGCCGGACAGAACCTCGACCTCAAGGCCGAGCGACTCGGCACACGCGATCAGTTCGCCGCCATTGGCCGCATCGCGGACCGCCGCCGTCGCCACCGTGCGCAACGAGTGGACGCCCATTTCCCGCGCCAGGCTGGCGAAACGGGCCAGCGCCACTTGCGCCTTGCTCAGCGAGGAGGGCTCGATCGCGCCGGTGGCGGCCAGCCCGCGTCCCAGGCCCGCCATCACCTTCTCGTTGAAAAGGGTCGCAGGCAGTCTGGCAGGCCCCTGATAGACGACGAGGCGGACCGAGTTGGAGCCGATGTCGATGATCGCGTTACGCGGCGCGCGGGATCCCGTCATCGCTCAATACGCCCCCGTCAACGTTGCCGCCGGAGCGACAGGGTCGGCACCGCCTTGCTGGTGTCGAGCGCGGCACCGCGCCCCGAAAGCGAAGGGTTCGTCATGAAATACCGATGCAGGTTGAAGGGGCGATCGCCCGGCGTGTCGCGGACATAGCTGCCATCCGGCTCGAGCTCCCAGCTTTGTTCGTTGTCGAGCAGATTGGCGACCATCACCTGGTCGAGAATCTGATCGTGTACCGTCGGGTTCTGGATGGGCAGCATATATTCGACGCGGCGGTCGAAATTGCGCGGCATCCAGTCAGCCGAGGAAATGAAGATCTTCGCCGAATCGTGCGGCAGCGCCTTGCCATCGCCGAAAGCCCAGATGCGGCTATGCTCCAGGAAGCGGCCGACGACAGACTTCACGCGAATATTGTCCGACATGCCCGGTACGCCCGGACGCAGGCAGCAGATGCCGCGCACGATCAGGTCGATCTCCACGCCCGCGCCGCTGGCCTCGTACAGCTTTTCGATGACTTGCGGGTCGACCAGAGAGTTGACCTTGGCCCACAGGCTGCCCTTTCGCCCGGCGCGGGCATGGGCGATCTCGGCATCGATCAGCGCCATCAGATTGTGGCGCAGGTCGCGCGGCGACAGGCTGACCCGGTTCATCGCTGCGGGTTCGACATAACCGGTGATGTAGTTGAACATCTGCGCCGCATCCCGGCCGATCAGCGGATCCGCGGTGAAAAAGCTGAGATCGGTATAGATGCGCGCCGTGACGGGATGATAATTGCCCGTGCCGAAATGGCAGTAGGTGCGGAAATCGCTTCCCTCGCGCCGGACGACCATCGACACCTTGGCATGTGTCTTCCAGTCGATGAAGCCATAGACGACCTGCACGCCCGCCCGCTCCAGCGCGGAGGCCCAGTAGAGGTTCTGTTCCTCGTCGAAGCGCGCTTTCAGCTCGACGATCGCGGTCACCGACTTGCCCGCCTCGGCCGCCGCGATCAGCGCGGCGATGACGGCGGACTGCTTGCCCGCGCGGTAGAGCGTCTGCTTGATCGCGACCACATCCGGGTCCACCGCCGCCTGTTTGAGGAAGGCGATGACAACCTCGAACGTTTCATAGGGGTGATGGACAACGATGTCCTTCGCCTTGATCGCGGCAAAGCAATCGCCCGCAAATTCGCGGATACGCTCGGGAAAGCGCGGGGAATAAGGCGGGAATTTCAGGTCCGGCCGATCCTCGTCGACCATCGCGACGAGATCGCCGATGCCGAGCAGGTTGCCGCTCTCGGTGATGATCGCGTCCGAGCCGCCCAACTCGCCGCGCAGAACGTCGGCGAGTTCGTCGGGCATGCCCGTTTCCAGTTCGAGGCGGATCACCCGACCACGCCGCCGCCGCTTGATGGCGTTGGCGAAATAGCGGACCAGATCCTCGGCCTCTTCCTCGATCTCGATATCGCTGTCACGCAGGACGCGGAAGGTCGCCGCGCCATTCACGACGTAACCCGGAAAGAGCAACCCTGAGAAACGGCGCAGGATCGTCTCGATCGCGACATAGCGCGCGCCTTCGCCGGGAAGGCGGACGAAGCGCGGCATGGTGGCAGGGAGCATCACCAGTTCACGAATCGGGGCCTTGTCCGACACGCGGGTCAGGTCGAAGATCATCGACAGACCCTTGTTCGGAATGAACGGGAACGGATGGGCGGGATCGAGCGCCTGTGGTGTCAGGATCGGAAAAATCTGGTCTCGGACATGGGTTTCCAGCCAGGTGCTCGCGTCCGGATCGATGGCATCGCGACGAAGAACGAAGATCCCCGCCTCGTCCAGCAGGTTGCGCAGGTCGCCCCAGACTTCCTGCTGGCTGGCCATCAGTCGGTCCGCCTCGGCGACGATCCCGCTCAGCTGCTGGCCCGGCGTCAGCCCGTCGACCGAACGCTGCTCTACGTCCTGCGCCTGCTGCCCCTTCAGGCCTGCGACGCGGACCATGAAGAATTCGTCCAGGTTCGAGCCCGAGATGGACAGGAAACGCAACCGCTCGAGGAGCGGATGGGCCGCGTTGCACGCCTCCTCCAGAACTCGGCGGTTGAAGGCCAGCCAGGACAACTCGCGATTGAAATAGCGCCCGTTCGGCTCGGTCGAGAAATGATCGTCGTCCGGTTCGGACATTTGCGCGATGTGGGCAGGACGGGTCATCAGGTCTCGCTTGGGCTTACGGTTCGGCGATCAGGCCTGCCGCGGTCAGAATGGATCGTGCAAGGGGAATGGACAAGCGCGCGCGCCGTTCCATCGCCCCCTGGTCGAGCATATCCACTGCGCGGATGACAGAAAGGTGACTACGCTCGGTACGAAGCGTCAGCCATTCGATAAGGTCGGGTCGCGCATCGACGCCGCGCCGCTCGAACAGATGTTCGAACAGTCCGGCGACCAGCTCATCGTCAGGCGCACCGATCTCGGCCAGGCTGCTGTTCGCGAGTCGCGAGCGGAGGTCGGGCAGCTTGACCTGCCAGCGCGGCGGAGCGGCGTCGGCGACGATCAACAATGGCAGGCGATCGGCCTGGGCGCGGTTCCACGCATGGAAGATCTGTACCTCGGCCACCCGCTCGGCATCGTCGATGATCGTGCCGCCGGTGCGGGCGGCGAAGATGCGCGCCAACAGCGAGCGGCCCGATTTGCGCGGCCCGGTCAGGATCGCGGCCATGGTCGGCCATGCTTCCCATTGTTCGAGCATCCGTGCCGCCAACCGGTTCGACTCGGTCATCAGGAATGCATCGGAACGGGGGTCGGCCGGCCATTGCAGCGGCAGCGCCATCTGGTTCATCCGGTAATCACACTATCCGCTGGAAGCGCGGGCGTCTGCACCTGGGGTGCGCGCCGGATGCGCAAGGTCGTGCCCGAACCGGACACCTGGAAACCGCGCTGCTCGAGCGCGCGGCGAAGTTGGTCGGGGTCACCGTCGAAGGTCACCGCCATGATCGACACACCACCCAGCGCCAGGCTGGTCGTACCCGCGCGGACCACGCCGGGGATCGAACGGATCAGGCTCTCGGCATTGGCGACCGCGCTGGCGCTCGGCGCGTCATATTGCAGGCTGACGGCGATCCCCGCCCCCGAATTGGCAATGGCCGCATCCAAACCGGCGATCGGTTCCTCGCCCGGACTGGTATCGTCGATCACTGCCGCAGGCTTTGGCGGCGGGTTGAGCGAGGCGTCGGGATGGAGCGAACCGCTCGCCAGCGCACGCTGGTACAGGCCGTCCAGACGGGCAACGCCGGTATCGAGCAGCTGGTTCAGCCCATCGGTGCTGCCGACCCGCAAGGTGATCGTGCCGAGCAGATCGTTGTCGGGCCCATGCCGCGCCTCGAACACGCCGATCACCGGGCCGCCGGGCCACTGGCGATAGAGGCGGGCGACGGGGATCAGGACATCGGATGCGCCATATTGGTCCAGTATGGTCCGCCACCAGCCGCGTGAGCGGCGGTTGATCTGGCCTGCGTTCAACAGCAGCGGATCGGTGCCGGTGCCCGAGGGGCGGATATAGTCGATGCTGCTGTTGCCTGCCCGGAACCGGGCCCAGGCCTGCTGCCAGGGGGTCCGTGCCTCGAACATCTGCGATGCGCCGCCCGATATCTGGAGCGGCATGACGAGCATCGGCGGCGATCGATCGGCATAGGCCGACACCCCCAGCACCGATGCCGCGCGCACCCGGTCGAACAGGACGCCGAGCTTGGCGACATAGCGGGTCGGGCCGATCTGTTCGTTTTCGATCACGATACCACTGACGAGCGAGTCGAGCAGGCCATCGGATGCGCCGGTGCCGCTGCGACCCAACCGCTGGGCCAGCATCGCCCACGCCTTGCGCTGCGCGATTCGCCACCCGCCCAGCCGGGCGGCCTCCGCCGTCTTGCCGGAAACATCGACCGCGACGCCCGTCACTTCGTAGGAGCCGCCATTGTCGATCGGTGCGAGCCCTCGCGGCTGTCCCTCGATCTGGGCGAGCACCGTGCCGCCTCCGGCTCCCAGGCCGATTAGGGTGGCCAGGCCGAACATCATGGAGGGGGAACGCAAACGCATCGCGGCCTTTTGGCGAACCAGACGTGGAAATCCAAGCGCGATGTCGCTAACCGGCAAACATGACCGACAACAGCACGCCGTCTTCCACCCCGTCGTCCGCCGAAACGGGCGCATCCTACACCTATGCCGATGCTGGCGTTTCGATCGCCGCGGGCAACGCGCTGGTCCGCGCGATCGGCCCGCTCGCAAAGGCGACGCGGCGACCCGGAGCCGATGCCGACCTGGGCGGCTTTGGTGGCTTCTTCGACCTGAAGGCCGCCGGTTTCACCGACCCGCTGCTCGTCGCCGCCAATGACGGCGTCGGCACCAAGCTGAAGCTCGCGATCGAGCATGACCGCCATGACGGTGTCGGCATCGACCTGGTGGCCATGTGCGCCAACGACCTGATCGTGCAGGGCGCCGAGCCGCTGTTCTTCCTGGATTATTATGCGACCGCAAAGCTGGAGGGCGATGTCCCCGAGCGCGTGATCGCCTCGATCGCCGAAGGTTGCCGTATCGCGGGTTGTGCCTTGATCGGCGGCGAAACCGCAGAGATGCCGGGCATGTACGCGCCGGGCGATTACGACCTGGCGGGCTTCTGCGTCGGCGCGGTCGAGCGCGATCAGGTGCTGACCGGCGCCGCGATCGGCGAGGGCGACGTGATCCTCGGCCTCGCTTCCTCGGGCGTCCATTCCAACGGCTTCTCGCTCGTTCGCCGCCTGGCGGCGGACAAGGGCTGGAAGCTGGATCGTCCGGCATTGTTCGATCAGGATCAGTTGCTGGTCGAGGCGTTGATGGCCCCGACTCGGATCTACGTCCGCTCGCTGCTCCCCTCGATCAAGGCGGGGGCGATCAAGGGCCTGGCCCATATCACCGGCGGCGGCCTTTTGGAAAACATCCCGCGTGTGCTGCCCAAGGGCGCTCATGCGGTGGTCGATGCGGATGGCTGGGAGCAGCCGCGCCTGATGGCCTTCCTCCAGGCGCAGGGTGGCATCGAGCCCGAGGAAATGGCACGCACCTTCAACTGCGGTATCGGCATGGCGGTGATCGTCGCGGCCGACCAGGCCGAAGCGCTGGCCGATACATTGCGCGCGGCAGGCGAGACGGTCGTGACCGTGGGCACGGTCCAGGCAGGCGAGCGCGGCTGCACCGTCAGGGGCTCGGCGGGCACCTGGAGCGCGAAGGCGGACTGGACCGCGACACATGTCGGCTGACCAGCCGGTCAAGGTCGGGATCCTCATCTCCGGCCGGGGGTCGAACATGCAGTCGCTGGTCGCCGCCTCGAAACAGGCGGACGCGGCCTATCGCGTCGCGCTGGTCGCCTCCGACAAGCCGGAAGCGGCCGGGCTGGCCTGGGCGCGGGAGCAGGGCATCGCAACCTTCGCCCTGTCGCCCAAGGGCATTGGCAAACCCGCCTATGAGGCCGCGATCGACCAGGCGCTGCGTGACGCGGGCGTCGAGGTCGTGGCGCTGGCGGGCTATATGCGTCTCTTGTCGGGTGATTTCGTCGCGCGGTGGCAGGGGCGTATCCTGAACATCCACCCCTCGCTGCTGCCGCTCTACAAGGGCCTCGACACCCATGAGCGGGCCATTGCGGCGGGCGATGCGACGGCTGGCTGTTCGGTCCATGTCGTTACCGAGGAACTGGATGACGGCGAGGTCCTGGGCCAGGCCGAAGTTCCGATCCTGTCCGGCGACGATGCGGCGGCACTTGCGGCCCGCGTGCTCGTTGAAGAGCACCGACTTTACCCGCAAATACTCACGGAGTTCGTGCGCCGATGACCGATTTCCTGACCCGCATACGCGACATCGCCATGCTGCTGCCGGGCGTAGCCGAGGATCAGCATGACGGCGAAACCCGCTTCCTGGTCGAAGGCGAACCCTTTGTCCGCGTGACCGAAGGCGCATCGAGCGTGCATCTGTGTATCGCGGATGAGGGCACCGAGCCGCACTGGCGTGATTTCACGCTGACGGCCGAGAGCGACTGGACCCTTGTCGAGGATCGTATCGCGCGCAGTTGGGAATTGACCGCGCCGACCGAGTTGCTGGAGGCGGGCGGCCGATGAGCGGACCGGCTGGCGACGATGCGGCCGATCGGGCCAAATCGCGGCGGCGCCTGCTAACGCTGGCCGAATTCGTGGCGGTGGCCGGGCTGCTCGTCGCCGCCCTGACCCTGTATCTGAACTGGTCGCAGCGGCGCAGTGATGCCGCCGACCGGGCATCCGCCGCCAGTGCGCAACGCAACGAGCGGGCCCGTCTGGACCTGACCGCCACGGTCGAGAGCGACGGTCGTCGGCTGGCGCTGCGCGACCCGAACCATGACCTGCAGGATGTCACGATCGACTTTCCCACCAAGTCTGGGATCGCTCGCCAGACGCCGGTCGGCGATCCGGTGATCGAGGCGGAGCCCATTTCCGGTCCGATGCTGGCGCTGACCGACGGCCAGGCGGATACCAAGGAAGGGCGCCTGCCGGTGTTGATCACCACCCGCTATTGGGACGGCGATACGGCGCGGACGGTAACCGGGTTGTACGACGTGATCTGGAGCACCCACGGCCGTCTGCTGCGTGGCCGGACATTGCGGCTGGAAGGGCTGCGACTGACGGACCGCGTCGGAACCAAAGCCAAGCTCGACGCCGCCTGGACGCGCAAGCGGGGCTAGTCCGGCGCACCGGACCATCACAACCCTGCCCCCAACCTCCGCCGGGAGCGCCTAAAGCGTTCGGGCGTAGATCACGTCGTTGTAGATTGCACCGCCGACCCGGAACCGTCGCGTTCCCGCCAGCGTGAAGCCCTGGCGTTCGTAAAAGGCGCGGGCGTGGATGTTGATGCCCAGCACGCCGAGCAGCATCCGGCGTTTGCCCATCGCGCGTGCGTCGTCGATGGCCCGTGCCATCAGCTGGCGACCAAGGCCCGTGCCACGCGTCAGCGACAGGGCATAGATCCGGCGCAATTCGATATCGTGCGCATCGGCCTGTACGGGGAGGTCCGGTGGGACCAGCAGGGTATAGCCGATGGGTGCAGCGCCATCGGGATGCTCGGCCAGGGTGGCGACGCAGGACATATCCGCGATCCAGCCATCGAACTTGGCGGGCGAGCTATTCGTGGTGCAATGATGCACCATGTCGGGACCCGAGATGATCCCGGCAAACGTCTCGAGGAAGGTGGCGGCTGCGACGAGCGACAGCGCGGGCGCATCACCCGGTCCCGCCTGTCGCAGCCGCCATTCCATCAGCCGACGATTTCTTCCGGCTTGAAGAAGTACGCGATCTCGATCTCGGCGTTCTCGTCCGAGTCCGAACCGTGGACGCTGTTGGCTTCGATCGACTCGGCCAGTTCCTTGCGGATCGTGCCCGGTTCGGCGTTCGCCGGGTTGGTCGCGCCCATGATGTCACGGTTGCGCTGCATGGCGTTCTCGCCCTCGAGCACCTGCACGACGACCGGACCCGAGATCATGAACTCGACCAGATCGTTGAAGAAGGGACGCTCCTTGTGGACCGCGTAGAAGCCCTCGGCCTGTTCGCGGGTCATCTGGATACGCTTCGAGGCGACGACGCGCAGGCCGGCTTCCTCCAGCATCTTGGTGACGGCACCGGTCAGGTTGCGGCGGGTCGCGTCGGGCTTGATGATCGAAAAGGTACGGTTCGCGGCCATGATGGTCACGCAGCTCCTGAATAAAGGTGTTGGCTGGAAGTGGCGTCGCCCTAGTCGGGGCGGCAGGGCAATGCAACGTCTTATGGTGATCGCACGATCATCCCCGGCGCGGGGGCGATTAGGCTGCCTGTTCCCAGCGGCCCTGATCGTTCTGCTTCCAGTAACGGCGCTCGATACCCTCACGGTCCGCCAAGGCACGCCAAGCCGTCCGGGCTTCCCCGATGCGGTCGCCGTCGAAGAAATGAAACGCCCGGTCGAAGCTTAGCGCTTCGTCGCGCCATAGGCCGTCGGCAAGCGCAACATGACGCGCACCATTGGTCGGCTGGACCTCGCCCGCGATCAGCACCGGCTGGACCGTGTCGTCGCCTTCCCCCGCCTGGGCATGGGGCAGGAAGCCATCCGCCGGGATCGTCCACAACTGACGATCGAGCGCCGCGCGCTGTTCGGCATCCCCGCTGACGATCAGCAGGCGCCCGCCCCCCGTCACCACCCGATCGGCGATGACGGGCAGCAGCCGGTCGAGCGGCGCGAGCGTCAGATGATAGAAATCGACCTGCATCGCGCCGCCCTTCCCTATCGTTACGCCTCGAACCGGTCCGCGACGAACTGGTCGAGCAGACGCACGCCATATCCGGTCGCGCCCTTGTCATGGTTGACGCCCGGCTTGTCCGACCAGACCATGCCCGCAATGTCGAGATGCGCCCAGGCAACGCCCTCGTTGATGTAGCGCTTCAGGAACTGCGCCGCGGTGATCGAACCGGCACCCCGCGGGCCGACATTCTTCATGTCGGCGATCTGGCTGTCGATCAGCTTGTCATAGGCATCCGACAGCGGGAACCGCCAGAGCTTCTCGTCGGTCGCCTTGCTCGCCGCCAGCAACGCATCGGCAAGCGAATCATCATTGGCGAACAGGCCACCATGCTCATGCCCCATGCTGATGATCATCGCGCCGGTCAGGGTGGCGAGATCGACGATGGTCGAGGGCGAGTGCGTCTTCTGGACCCAGGTCAGCGCGTCGCACAGGACCAGGCGGCCCTCCGCGTCGGTGTTGATGACCTCGATCGTCTGGCCCGACATCGACGTGACGACGTCACCGGGACGCTGCGCATTGCCGTCGGGCATGTTCTCGACCAGACCCATGACGCCGACGACATTGGCCTTGGCCTTGCGTGCCGCGATCGCCTTCATCGCGCCTGCGACCGCACCGGCACCGCCCATGTCCCACTTCATGTCTTCCATGCCGGCAGCGGGCTTGATCGAGATGCCGCCGGTGTCGAAGGTCACGCCCTTGCCGACCAGCGCCACCGTCTCGGCATCCGCCGCGCCACCGTTCCACTTCAGGACGAGAAGGCGACCCTCGCGCACCGAGCCCTGGCTGACGCCCAGCAGCGCACCCATGCCCAGGTCGCGCATCTGCGCTTCGTCCAGCACGGTCACTTCCAGGCCGAGGCCCTCGACGTCGTTGAGGACGCGCTCGACGAAGGTTTCCGGGTACAGCTTGTTCGGCGGCTCCGAGACGAGCGTGCGAGTAAGCTCGAGCCCGCCATTGACCGCATGGACACGCGCAAAGGCCGCTTCCGCGTCCGCACCGGCGTTGACGATGGCGATCCGGGTCAGGGTCGGCTTGGACGTCTCGGGCAGCTTGGTGCGGTACACGTCATACCGCCAGCCGCGCTGGACCGCCGCACCGGCAAAGCTGGCGACCGCCTCGGCGGCGGGCTGGGTCGAAAGGCCGCTCAGGTCGACTGATGCCGACGAAGCCGTGGTCAGCAGCTTGGCGGTCAGTGCGCCCCCCGCCTTGCGCCAGTCGGCTTCCTTGCCTTCGCCGACGCCGAGCAACAGCACGCGCTGCGCCGCGCCACCGACCGTGGCGAACAGCTCGACGACCGAGCCCGCCTCTCCTTTGAAGCGTGCGGCGTCGACCGCCGCCTTGGCGAGCGCGGCCGCACCCTCTCCTTCGATCCGGCCGGTATCGACCGCATCCTTCGTGAAGGGAAGGACGAGCACGTCACCGGCATCGACGGTGGAGGTAAAGGCGATCTGCATGGAAACCCTCTGCTGAACTGGTAACAGTTGCTATCATCTAGGCTCTTGGACCGTCGTGGCAAGCGCGCGATTGCAGCAAGCCGCCGGTGATGCGATAGGCGGGCGCTTCACGGCGTCGCCCTGGCGGGGGGAGGCTTTCATCGTGTCGGCAAGGACGGACCGGATATCATCGTGCGAAGAATGACGCTTCTGACCGGCAGCGCCCTGCCCTTCGCCCTCCTGATGGCGATGCCTGCCACCGCACAGGATCTCCAGGATCGCCCCGTCGCGCCGCCCCCCAGCGAGGGACCCGCGCCGGAAAATCCCGATCAGGTGCGCTTCAGCGCCGATCAGCTGGAATATGATATCAACGCCGATGTCGTGACCGCGACCGGCGAGGTGCGGATGCTGCGACAGGGCGAACGGTTGCGCGCCGACAAGGTCACCTGGAGCCGCAAGACTGGCAAAGTGCTGGCGACCGGCAATATCGCCGTCACCAATCCCCAGGGCGACATCGCCTACGGCGATCAGATCGAGCTGACCGATTCGCTGAAGGACGGCGTGGTCGACAACATGCTCGTCGTCTTGGAACAGGGCGGCCGCCTGGCCGCCGTGCGCGGTACGCGCCAGCCGGACGGCACGGTCAATCTGGAGCGCGCCGCCTACACCCCTTGCGCGGTCGAGACGTCGGAGGGCTGCCCCAAGGAGCCGTCCTGGAAGATCACAGCCGTCCGCGTCACCTATCGCCCGGACCGCGAGCGCGTGTACTTCAACGGCGCCAAGCTGAACCTGTTCGGCCTGCCGACCATTCCGCTGCCGCGCCTGTCCGCGCCGGTGGGCCCGGGCGGCGACAGCGGTTTCCTGACCCCCGATATCCGCCTGGACCGGGTGAACGGGGTCGAGATCGCCGCGCCCTATTACTGGCGGCTTGCCCCGAACAAGGGCCTGACCGTCACGCCGCACATCTTCACGGCAGTCCTGCCGATGATGGAAGCGCAATATGAGGCGCTGACCACCAAGGGGGCGTTTCGCGTCACCGGCTATGGCACGGTCAGCCGCCGCAGCGACGACCTGAACACGCTGAACCCGACCGATACCAGCCAGGCCTTTCGCGGCTATCTGGATGCCGTGGGCCGCTATCAGTTCTCGCCGGAATGGAGCCTGTCGGGCTCGATGCGGATCACCACCGACCGCACCTTCCTGCGCCGCTACGACATTTCGCGCGACGACCGGCTGCGCACCACGGCCAGCCTGGAGCATATCGACGCGGACAGCTATTTTGCGCTGACCGGCTGGTATGTCGAGACGCTACGCGTGAACGACCCCCAGGGCCAGCAGCCGATCGCGCTGCCTGAGCTCGACTATCGCCGTCGGTTCAACGACCCCTGGCTGGGCGGCAAGTTCGAGTTGCAGCTCAATACGCTCGCGATCAGCCGCACGGCGGGACAGGATACGCAACGCGCCTTTGCCAGCATGCGCTGGGACCTGCGCCGCCTGACGAACTGGGGCCAGGAGGTGACCTTCACCGCCTATGGCCGTGCCGATGCCTATAATTCCAATAGTATCGTCAGCACGCCGCTCGTCTATCAGGGGCTTGCCGGGTTCCAGGGGCGGGGGATCGGGGCACTGGCGGTCGACGTCAAATGGCCGTTCGTCGGCGAGCTATGGGGCGGCAGCCAGCGCTTCACCCCGCGCGTCCAGATCGTCGCCAGTCCCAAAATCAAGAATATCGACATCCCCAACGAGGACGCCCGCTCGGTCGATCTGGAAGACTCCAACCTCTTCGCACTGAACCGCTTCCCCGGTTACGACCGGTTTGAGGATTCGACGCGCATCACGTACGGCGCGCAATGGGCGCTGACCCTGCCGGGCTTCACCTTCGACACCCTGGTCGGGCAGAGCTTTCGCCTGAACGACCGCACGACCATCCTCTATCCCGGCACCGGCCTGTCCGATCGCTGGTCCGATATCGTCGGCCGGACGGAGGTGCGGTTCCGCGACTTCGTGTCGCTGACCCACCGTTTCCGCTTGGACAAGGACAGCTTCGCGGTCCGCCGGAACGAGATCGACGCGACGGTCGGGTCGCGCACCACCTATGCGCAGATCGGTTACCTCCGCCTGAAGCGGAACATCTTCACCTCGATCGAGGATCTGCAGGATCGCGAGGAGGTCCGTCTGGCGGGCCGGGTACAGTTCGCCCGCTTCTGGTCGGCCTTCGGATCGACGGTCATCGATCTGACCGACCGGTCGGAGGACGCACTGTCGCTGTCCAACGGTTTCGATCCGATTCGCCATCGGCTTGGCGTGCAATATGAGGACGACTGCCTGCGACTGGGCTTCACCTGGCGGCGCGACTATGTGCAGACGGGCGACGCTCGCGCGGGCAACAGCTTCCTGTTGACGCTGGCGTTCACCAATCTCGGTCGCTAAGCCGGTATTCAGCATGGTCGACCCATATTGCGAAGATTACGCGTCCCGTTCAGGCGCGATAAGGATCACAGACACGGTGAAGCACGACATTCGTACCAAGGGCCGCCGCTTCCGCGCTGGCGCAACGTTGATGCTGGTCGCAGTGGCGACGGGCGCGCTGGCGCAGACCGTCCCGGATCAAAGCGTCCCCGACACGGGTGGCCTCAACATCCCGAGCAACATGCAGCTGTTCGGCAAGCTGGACCCCAATGTCCGCAAGCCGACCGCCATCGTCAACGAGACGGTGCTGACCCAGACCGATATCGACCAGCGCATGGCATTGGCCATGGCGCTGAACAACGCGACGAACCTGTCGCCCGAGGATCGCGACCGGCTGCGCATGCAGATCCTGCGCCAGCTGATCGACGAGACGTTGCAGATCCAGGAGGCCAAGACCGCCGAGATCGCCGTCACCCCCGACGAGATCAACCAGGCCTATGCCCGCTTCTCCAAGCAGTTCGGCAAGTCGCCTGCCGAGATGAACACCTTCCTGCGTCAGGTCGGGTCGTCGGACAAGTCGATGCGCCGCCAGATCGAGGGCGAACTGGCCTGGAGCCGCTATCTGCGCAAGCGGGTCGAGCCTTACGTCAATGTCGGCGACGAAGAGGTGTCGGCCATCCGTGCCCGCCTGGAGGCGGCCAAGGGCACCGAGGAATACAACCTCAAGGAAATCTTCCTGTCGGCCAACGAGGCGACGCAGCAGCAGGTCTTTGCCAATGCGCGTCAGATCATCGCCGAAATCCAGAAGGGCCAGCAGCCGTTCGAATATTTCGCGCGCAGCTTCTCCGAAGCCTCGACCCGCGCGGTAAACGGCGACCTGGGCTGGGTCCGCTCGGCCCAGTTGCCGCCCGAATTGCAGGCGGCGGTTCAGCAGATGCAGGTCGGCCAGGTGGCCGGGCCGATCCAGATTCCGGGCGGCTTCTCGATCCTGTATCTGACCGACAAGCGCCAGGTCCTGACCGCCGATCCGCGCGATTCCCGCCTGTCGCTCAAGCAGCTGACCGTCAAGTTCCCGGCCGGCACCACCCAGGCCCAGGCCAGCGCGCGTGCCGCCGAATTTGCCAAGCAGACCCAGGCGATCCGGGGCTGCGGCGACGTGCAGCGCGTGGCAACCGCATTGAAGGCCGAAGTGGTCGACAATGATCAGGTGACGATCCGCCAGCTGCCGGCACCGCTCCAAGAAATCCTGCTGAAGCTCCAGATCGGCCAGGCGACGCCGCCTTTCGGCTCTCCCGAACAGGGCGTGCGCTCACTGGTCCTGTGCGACCGCGAGGAGCCGCGCTCGGGCAATCTGCCGACCAACGACCAGATTCAGAACCAGGTCGAGCAGCAGCGCGTCAACCTGCGCGCGAACCAGAAAATGCGTGACCTTCGCCGCGATGCGGTGATCGAATATCGTTGATGGGAGCGAAGCGATGATCCGGCCGCTGGCGATCTCGATGGGCGATCCGGCCGGGATCGGGCCCGAGATCATCGCCAAGGCCTGGGCCGCGCGCCACGAAGCGGGGCTGCCCCCTTTCGTGGCGGTCGGGGACGCCCGGGCGATCGAGCGCGTGTGGACGGGCCCGGTCATCCGGGTGTCGGACATGGCCAGCGCCGTCGCAGCCTTCGACGAGGCGCTGCCGATCCTGTCGGTCGATGACGGTGGCGAAATCCGCCCCGGCCGGCCCGATGTCGAGGGGGCACGCTGCGCGCTCCACGCGCTCGAACTCGCGGTCGGCCTCGTTCGCTCGGACGCGGCCGGTGCATTGGTCACGGGCCCGGTCAGCAAGGCGCAGCTCTACGACATCGGCTTCATTCATCCGGGCCAGACCGAATTCGTCGCCGAACGCTGCGGCGTGGCGGGGGCCAATGCCGTCATGATGCTGGCGGGACCGACTCTGCGTGTCGTGCCGATCACCACCCATGTCCCGCTGGCGGCGGTGTCCGACCTGCTGTCGATCGAGTTGATCGTCGCCAAGGGGCGGGCAACGGCGCGTGGACTGTGCAAGAATTTCGGCATCACGGCACCGCGCCTCGCTTTCGCGGGGCTGAACCCCCATGCGGGCGAAAGTGGCGCGATCGGGCGGGAAGAAATCGAACTGATCGAACCCGCCATCGCGCAGCTTCGCGCCGAAGGTATCGATGCGACCGGCCCGTTCGCGGCCGACACGCTGTTCCATCCGCGCGCACGTGCCGCCTATGACGCCGCGCTCTGCTGCTATCACGACCAGGCGCTGGTGCCGATCAAGACGCTGCATTTCGACGAGGGGGTCAACATCACGCTGGGCCTGCCGATCGTCCGGACGTCGCCCGATCACGGCACCGCCTTCGGTATCGCCGGTCAGGATCGCGCGCATCCCGGCGCGATGATCGCGGCCATCGCGATGGCCGGAGAAGCGGCGCGTCGACGTGCCGCAGCTGCTGCCTGAGCATGAACCCCGTCACACCCCTGCCCCCGCTGCGCGAGGTTATCGCCCGCCACGGTCTGTCCGCCGCCAAGTCGCTCGGCCAGAATTTCCTGTTCGATGGACAGCTTCTGGCACGGATCGCCGCCATTCCCGGTGACCTGACCGACCAGGACGTGCTGGAGATCGGTCCGGGTCCCGGCGGCCTGACCCGCGCGCTCCTGATGGCGGGCGCGAAGGTCACCGCGATCGAGCGTGATCGACGCTGCATTCCCGCACTTGCCGAACTGGCCGAGGCATTTCCCGATCGCCTGAAGGTCATCGAGGGCGATGCCCTGCGCATCAATGCGCCCGAGCTGTTCGAGAGCAAGCCGCATATCGTCTCCAATCTGCCCTATAATGTGGGCACGCCATTGCTGGTGGGCTGGCTCTCGGGGGCGTGGCTGCCCTGGTGGCAATCCTGCACGCTGATGTTCCAGAAGGAGGTCGCGGAGCGCATCGTCGCGGCGGCCGACCAGTCGGCTTATGGTCGGCTGGCCGTCCTGACCCAATGGCGCAGCGACTCGCGGATCGCGATGCCGGTGCACCGCTCGGCCTTTACGCCCCCGCCCAAGGTCATGTCGGCGGTCGTCCATATCACACCGAAGCCTGCGCCCGAGGGCGTCAGCTTCCGCACGCTGGAACGCCTGACGGCCGCTGCCTTCGGCCAGCGCCGCAAGATGCTGCGCCAAAGCCTGAAGCCGGTTGCGGGCGCGGTCGAGGCGCTGGAGTCAATCGGCATCGATCCCGCGCGTCGCGCCGAGACGTTGTCGGTGGACGAATTCGTCGCACTGGCCCGCGCCTTGGGCTGATCACCCCTCCCGTTCGCGGGTAGGATGATCATGCCCAGCATGGTGGAGGGGACTGACCGCAACAGACCGTCGCGTGTGGAATTCCCCTCCGTCAGGCCTTTACGGCGTCGGCGGGGTCTTGCTGTCGACCTGCGCGGTCGTCACGTTGGCGGGCGGGCCCTTGGCGATCTGCGCCGAAAGCGCCGTCGCGTCGGCGCAGTCGGCCTTGCACAGCGTCTTGATCTTGGCGAGATTGTCCTTCGCCCGTGCGACCGCACCGCGCTGGACCAGTGCTTCACCCTGACCACGCAAGGCGCGTGTGTCATTGGGATCGAGCAGCAGGGCTTCGCGATAGAGCCGGATCGCCTTGCCCGGCAGGCCGCGCGCATCGGCCACCTCGGCCAGCAGGACGAACGCCGCACGATTGCGCGGGTCGACCGTCACCGCCGTTTCCAGAATGTCGGTCGCGCCCTCCAGATTGCCCGCCGCCTTCAGGTTGCGGCCCTGCTCCAAGAGCTGGAGCGAGCGGGCGTCGATCTGGTTGTCCGGACGCTGGCCGCTGAGTGACGTGGAAAGCGAAACCACCGCCAACGCGGCAGCAGCAGCCAGGGACGACAAACGCATGAGGAACTCCGGACGTGGCACTGAGGCGGACGCTAGCATGGCGCCCGAAGGCAGGCGACAAAAAAGCCGTCGGTGCCATGGGTCGCCGGGTCCAGCCGGTGGCCCAGGCCGTGCGCCGTGCCGATTGCGGGTCGTACCGGTTCCGTCGTCCAGCCGGAATGCCGGGTCAGGAACGCCCCGACCTGATCGGTCCCTTCGGCATCAAGCAGTGAACACACAATATAGACCAGGCGACCGCCCGGCTTCACCAGCCCTGCCCCCATCTCCAAAACGTGATTTTGCATCGCCTGAAGCCGCGTCAGCCGCTCCGGGGTGAGGCGCCAGCGCGCCTCGGGATTGCGTCGCCAGGTCCCGGTGCCCGAGCAGGGCGCATCGATCAGGACGCCGTCCGCCTTGCCCGCCCAGTCGGCCAGCATCTCGACCTCGTGGCCCGGATTGAGCAACCGGCTTTCGATGATCGTCGCTCCGGCCCGTTCGGCGCGTGGCGGCAGCCGTTGCAGACGCGCGCGGTCGATATCGCAGGCGAGCAGAGTGCCCTGATTGGCCATTGCCGCCGCGATCTGGAGCGTCTTGCC
This sequence comes from Sphingomonas flavida, assembly GCF_036663655.1. Classification (NCBI taxonomy): domain Bacteria; kingdom Pseudomonadati; phylum Pseudomonadota; class Alphaproteobacteria; order Sphingomonadales; family Sphingomonadaceae; genus Sphingomonas; species Sphingomonas flavida. The sequence goes on along the minus strand of NZ_JAXOJH010000001.1, from coordinate 230,682 downwards.
CCCGGCCCCGGCGCACAGGTCGACCAGCCACTCGCCCGGCTTGGCCGCGAGTGCGGCACCGACCAACTGACTGCCCTCGTCCTGCACTTCGATCAGGCCGGCGCGGTACAGGTCGGATTGTTCGACCGCCGTGCCACTGGCCAGGCGCAGGCCGAGCGGCGCGTTGGCGGTCGGTTGCGCCTCGGGCCACTGCTCCAGCACCGCCTCACGCGTGCTGGCCAGACTGTTGATCCGGACGTCGAGCGGTGCACGGTCGACCAGTGCCGCCTGCTGACGCGCGTCGAGCCCCGATGCGGTCAGCGCCTCGACCAGCCAGTCCGGGGCAATGCCGCCCTCCGCGCGCGGTTCGTCGGCGGAGATCGCCGCCGGGCCATGCCCCGCCCCGTCAAACGTCTCCGCCACCGCCGGATCGCGATCGGCCAGCGCGACCATCGCGGCCCGTCCGGAGACGGGGGCGGGCCCCGCCTGGCGAATGGCGGCATAGACGAGTTCACGGACCGCTCGCCGATCCTTGGACCCGGCATAGCGACGCGTGGCGAAGTAGCGCGCGATCAACGTGTCCGCCGCCGCGCCGCCACTGGCGGCCGCCGCGACGATCTCGTCCAGCAACTCGATCGCCGCCTGGGTACGGGCGCCTGGGGTCATGCGATGCGCTCCGTGAGCTTAACGGGTAGGGTAATTGGGTGCTTCCCGCGTGATCGTCACGTCATGAACGTGGCTTTCCTTCAGCCCCGCGCCGGTGATCTGGACGAACTGGGCGCGCTCGCGCAGCGCTTCCAGCGTCGCCGAGCCGGTATAGCCCATCGCCGCCTTCACACCGCCGACCAGCTGGTGGATGACGTCGCGCGCCGGGCCCTTATAGGCGACCTGGCCCTCGATACCCTCGGGCACCAGCTTCATCTGGTCCTTGATATCACCCTGGAAATAACGGTCCGCCGAGCCCCGGCCCATCGCGCCGACCGAGCCCATGCCGCGATACGATTTGTAAGCACGACCCTGATACAGGAAGGTTTCGCCCGGTGCTTCCTCGGTGCCCGCCAGCAGCGAGCCGACCATGCACGCGCCAGCGCCTGCCGCCAGCGCCTTGGCAAGATCGCCCGAGGTGCGCAGGCCGCCATCGGCGATCACCGGCACGCCGGACTTCCAGCCTTCCTCGGCGCAGTCCATCACCGCGGTGAGCTGCGGCACGCCGACCCCCGCGACGACGCGCGTGGTGCAGATCGAACCCGGCCCGATGCCGACCTTCACCGCATCCGCGCCCGCATCGATCAGCGCACGGGTAGCAGCAGCCGTGGCGACGTTGCCGGCGATCACCTGCACCGTGTCGGACAGCTTCTTGGCCGCTTCCACGGCACGCGCGACGTCGCGGTTGTGGCCATGCGCGGTGTCGATGATGACACAGTCGACTTCGGCTTCGATCAGCGCACGGGTCCGCTCGAACCCCTTTTCACCGACCGTCGAGGCAGCGGCGACACGCAGGCGGCCCGAGCCATCCTTGGTGGCCGAGGGATAGGTGACGGCCTTTTCGATGTCCTTGACCGTGATCAGCCCGACGCAGCGATAGCTCTCGTCGACGACCAGCAGCTTTTCGATGCGACGGCCATGGAGCAGGCGACGCGCCTCGTCCTGGCCGACGCCGACCTTCACCGTCGCGAGATTTTCGTGCGTCATCAGTTCGGAAACCGGCTGCTGCGGGTTTTCGGCGAAGCGCACATCGCGGTTGGTCAGGATGCCGACCAGGCGGCCGTCGAACTCGACGACGGGAATGCCGCTGATCCGGTGACGCGCCATCAGCGCCTGCGCCTCGGCGAGGGTCGCGGTCGGCGAGATGGTGATCGGGTTGACGACCATGCCGCTCTCGAACCGCTTGACCTGCCGCACGGCGGCGACCTGCTGCTCGACGGTCAGGTTGCGATGGAGCACGCCCATGCCGCCCAGCTGCGCCATGACGATCGCCATGTCGGCCTCGGTCACGGTGTCCATCGCCGCCGACAGGACGGGAATGTTCAGCGCGATCGAGCGGGTCAGTTGCGTACGCGTGTCTGCGGTGCTCGGCAGAACGTCGGACTCCTGGGGCACGAGGAGCACGTCGTCGAAGGTGAGGCCGAGGCGGATATCCATGGGGCTGCCAAATCCTGCGGAGGGAACAAGTGGCGGGCCATGTAACCAAAGCAAGCCGTTCCCGCTAGGCCCTTGCTGCATCACCATGCTAGAACCCGTCGCAGACAGATAGTGGAGGAGCCGTCCATGGGCCTGATCGTCGCCGCGCTCGCGGTGCTGCTGGTGCTGATGTACCTGATGATGTCGATCAAGATCGTCCGCCAGGGCTATCAGTACACGATCGAGCATTTCGGCCGCTACACCGCCACGGCCGCCCCCGGCTTCAACTTCTATCCCGCCTTTTTCTATCGCGTCGGCCGCCGGGTGAACATGATGGAGCAGGTGATCGATATCCCGGGTCAGGAGATCATCACCAAGGACAATGCGATGATCTCCACCGACGGGGTCGTCTTCTTCCAGGTGCTCGACGCCCCCAAGGCGGCCTATGAGGTATCCGACCTGTATGTCGCGCTGCTGAACCTGGTGACGACGAACCTGCGCACCGTGATGGGGGCGATGGATCTGGACGAAACCTTGTCCAAGCGCGACGAAATTAACGCCCGGCTGCTGAACGTCGTCGATCATGCCACGACGCCCTGGGGCGTGAAGATCACCCGCGTCGAAATCAAGGACATCCGCCCGCCGGTCGATATCGTCAACGCCATGGCCCGGCAGATGAAGGCCGAGCGTGAGAAGCGCGCGAACATCCTGGAGGCCGAGGGATCGCGCGCTTCCGAAATCCTGCGCGCCGAGGGACAGAAACAGGCCCGCATCCTGGAGGCGGAGGGCCGCCGCGAGTCGGCCTATCGCGACTCGGAAGCGCGCGAGCGCGCTGCCGAGGCGGAGGCCAAGGCGACCCGCGTCGTGTCCGAAGCCATCGAGTCGGGCGGCACCCAGGCGATCAACTATTTCATCGCCCAGAAATATGTCGAAGCAGTGGGCAAGTTCGCCACCAGCCCCAATGCCAAGACGATCCTGTTCCCGGTCGAGGCGACGCAACTGATCGGCACGCTGGGCGGCATTGGTGAACTGGCCAAGGAAGCCCTCGCCCCGCACAAGCCCGACGCGACCACTCCGCGCGTCACGACCAAGCCCGGGCCGTTCGACAAGCCCGTCTCGTGACCATGCCCGAGATCGATCCCGCCGCGCTATGGCTGGCGGCGGGATTGGTGCTGGGCATTGCGGAGTTGCTGGTGCCGGGGGTGTTCCTGATCTTCCTGGCCATCGCTGCGGGAGTGACGGCCCTCACCGTCTGGGCGTTGCCGGATATGCCGGTGGTACTGCAACTGGTTGATTTCGCGATCTGGAGTGTCGTGTGCGTCTTGGTCGGACGACGCTGGTATCGCGATTTCGCGGTGGACGGCGATGGTCCGGTGCTCAACCAGCCAGTCCTGCGGCTGCGCGGGCAGATCGTCACCGTGACGACGCCGATCATCGGCGGTGAAGGCCGGGCGCGATTGGCGGACGGGGAATGGCCGGTACGTGGGCTGGACGCGGAAAGCGGGACCCGGCTGCGGGTGGCGCATGTCGACAACGGGGTTTTGCTGGTGGAGCCGATTGAGGATTGAGACCGAAGGCCAGGGGAGAACGACCGCCATGAGCGCCCTCCCCGACCCAGGAATTACGCCAGCACGGTAACCTTCGGCGCCGCCGCCCGCACGCCTTCGTCGACATGCTCGGCGAACTGCTGGAAATTCTCGTTGAACAGGTCGACCAGCTTGGTCGCCGTCGCGTCATAGGCGGACTTGTCGGCCCAGGTGTCGCGCGGGTTCAGGATCGCCGGATCGACGCCGGGCACCGAGACGGGCACCTGGAAACCGAAGTTCGGGTCGGTGCGGAACTCGGCGTGGTTCAGGCTGCCGTCGAGCGCGGCATTGAGCAAGGCGCGGGTCGCCTTGATCGGCATGCGATGACCGACACCGTATTTGCCGCCGGTCCAGCCGGTGTTGACCAGCCAGCAATCCACCCCGCCCTTGGCGATCCGCTCCTTCAGCAGGTTGCCATAGACCGAGGGGTGACGCGGCATGAACGGCGCGCCGAAGCAGGTCGAGAAGGTCGCATCCGGCTCGGTCACGCCGATCTCGGTGCCCGCGACACGCGCGGTATAGCCCGAGAGGAAATGGTACATCGCCTGTTCGGGCGTCAGCTTGGCGATCGGCGGCAGGATGCCATAGGCGTCGGCGGTCAGCATCACGATGTTGCGCGGCACGCCCCCCATATTGTCCTTCGACGCATTGGGGATGAAGTCGATCGGGTAAGCGCCTCGGCTGTTCTCGGCCAGGCTGTTGTCGTTCAGGTCGAGCTGGCGCGTCACCTGATCCATGACGACGTTTTCCAACACCGTGCCGAACCGCTTGGTCGTTGCAAAAATCTCCGGCTCAGCCTCGGGCGACAGGCGGATCATCTTGGCATAGCAACCGCCCTCGAAATTGAAGACCGCCGTGTCCGACCAGCCATGCTCGTCATCGCCGATCAGCGTGCGGCTGGCATCCGCCGACAGGGTTGTCTTGCCGGTGCCGGACAGACCGAAGAACACCGCCGTCGATCCGTCGGCACCCATGTTCGCCGAGCAATGCATCGGCATCACGCCCGTCGTCGGGAGCAGATAGTTGAGCAGGCCGAAGACCGACTTCTTCATCTCGCCCGCATAGCGCGTGCCGCCGATCAGGATCAGCTTTTCGGTCATGTTGACCGCGATCACGGTCGACGAGCGGCAGCCGTGGCGGGCCGGGTCGGCGCGGAAGCTGGGCAGGTCGATGATGGTGTAGTCGGCGACGAACTTGCGCAGCTCATGCTCTTGCGGGCGGACCAGCATCGTGCGGATGAAAAGGTTGTGCCAGGCCAGTTCGGTCACGACGCGAACACGGACGCGGTGCTCGGGCTGCGAACCGCCATACAGGTCCTGGACGAACAGGTCTTCCTTCTGGCCCAGCGCGGCGAAGAAATCGGCCTTCAGCGCGGCAAAGTCGTCCGGGCTCATCGGCTTGTTGGTCTTGCCCCACCACACGGTGTCGCGGGTCTCGTCGTCGCGGACCATGAACTTGTCCTGCGCCGAGCGACCAGTGTGCTCGCCCGTCTCGACGACCAGCGGACCATCGGCGGACAGCTTGCCCTCGCCGCGTGCGACGGCGGTTTCGATCAGCCGGGCGGTCACGAGGTTCCAATGCAGCGTGGCGCGGGTTTCGATGCCCTGCGCCTGCAGGCCGACTTCCGGAATCCGTTCGTTCATTAGAGCTTCCTCGTTCCCCATGGACCCTGTTTCAAAGAACCGGATCCCGTTTTGATCGCACGCGAGTTTGCCTCGGCGTTGCTCCTCCCATAGCCGTTTTGTTAAACACGTCAAACACCGCTTTTCGTGAAGACGGTTGAGCCGTGTGCCGCTTTCGCCTAACCGAGGCGCATGGCGGTATCCTCGCTCGATCATCATTGGGGTTTTCGCATCGCATGACGGCCACCATCGCGCTGGTCGATGACGACCGGAACATCCTGACATCCGTGTCGATCGCGCTGCAGGCGGAGGGTTTCGTGACCCGCGTCTATGCCGATGGCGAGGCCGCGCTGAAGGCCTTGATCGACAATCCGCCGGACCTGGCGATCTTCGACATCAAGATGCCGCGCATGGACGGGCTGGAGTTGCTGCGCCGCCTGCGCGAGAAGAGCCAGATCCCGGTCATCTTCCTGACCAGCAAGGATGACGAGCTGGACGAGGCGCTGGGCCTGGCGATGGGCGCCGACGATTATATCGCCAAGCCCTTTTCCCAGCGGCTGCTGATCGCCCGTATCCGCGCCATCCTGCGCCGGTCGGAAAATGTCGGGGCACCGCAAGGCACGCCCGCCGCGGACGTTCAGGGCCCGCTGACCCGCGGCGCACTGGCGATGGACCCCGCACGGCACCGTGTGACCTGGAAGGGTGAGCCGGTAACGCTGACCGTCACCGAATTCCTGATCCTGGAAACGCTGGCACAGCGTCCCGGCATCGTGCGGACACGAAACCAGTTGATGGATGCGGCCTATCAGGACGACATCTATGTCGACGATCGCACCATCGACAGCCACATCAAGCGGTTGCGGCGCAAGTTCCGCCAGGTAGATCCCGACTTCGATGCCATCGAGACGCTCTATGGCGCCGGTTACCGATTCTCCGAGGAGTGAAGCTCCCGACCTGGCGTTGCGCTGGTCGGGCCAGATTTCGCTGACGCAGCGAATTCTGGCGATCAACATCTTTGCCTTGCTGCTGCTGGCCGGCGGCTTCTTCTATCTCGACTCCTATCGCACCCGCCTGCTGGACAACCGGGTCGCCCAGTCGCTGCGCGAGGTGCGGTTGATGGGCGAGGCCCTGACCTCGGTCCGCGATGACGAGCGTGACGCCCTTGTCGGACGGCTTGCGCGCGACACCGGGGCTCGGCTTCGTCTGTTCGACATATCCGGCCGCCTGACCGGCGACAGCCGTGCGCTGGGTGTGCGCAACGTGGTGTTCCGCGACCCCGACAAACAGGATTGGGGCCAGGTCATCGCCCGGTTTCTCGACGCCGGGATCGACACGGTGGTCGGCGCGGCGCGGCCGCCGCTTTACCGGGAGCGGCGCGGCGGGGCGGAATGGCCTGATGTCGCCCGGGCCCGCGACGGGCGGATTTCCGCCTCGATCTGGCGCGCACCGGACCGTACCCCCGTCATCACCGCCGCCGCTCCCCTGCCCGGCGGCGGGGCGATCATGGCCACCGAGAACGCCCGGTTCATCACCGAGACGGTTCGGATCGAGCGGTTTCGCCTGAGTGTCCTGCTCGCCCTGGTCGCGCTGATCTCGGTCCTGTTGTCACTGTTTCTGGCGCGGACGATCGTGCGCCCGCTGCGTCGCCTGGCGCGGGCGGCCGTACGGGTCCGGTTGGGCCGGGCACGTGAAGTGGTGGTGCCCCGCCTGCCTGACCGGCGGGACGAGTTGGGGATGCTGGCGCGCGCCCTCTCCGACATGAGCCTGGCGCTACGTGCGCGGATCGATGCGACGGAAGCCTTTGCCGCCGACGTCACGCATGAGCTGAAGAACCCGTTGGCGTCGCTTCGCTCGGCGGTCGACACGCTGGAGACGGTTCACGACCCCGATCTCCAGGCACAGCTGCTCGCGATCGTCCGCGACGATGTCCGGCGGCTCGACCGGCTCATTACCGACATCTCGGATGCGTCGCGGCTCGATGCGCAGCTCAGTCGCGCCAAGTTCGATCCGGTCGACCTCCATGCGCTGCTCGCCGGGCTTATCGCCCAGCGCGAGGCGCGCGGGGTCGAACGTGGCATCCGCCTGCGCTTCGATTCAACCGAGCCCGGTCCGGCGATGGTATCGGGCGAAGGCGCCAGGCTGGAACGCGTGTTCGAAAATCTCGTCGCCAACGCCCTTTCCTTCTCACCCGCCGAAGCGGTCGTGGCGATCAGCCTCGCCCGCGAGCAGAGCGAGTTCGTCGTCCGCGTCGAGGACGAGGGGCCGGGCGTACCCGAGGAAGCACGCGAGGCAATTTTCCGTCGTTTCCATTCGATCCGCCCGAGCAGCGAGCATTTCGGCCAGCATTCCGGCCTGGGTCTCGCCATCGCGCGGACGATCGTCGACGCGCATCAAGGCCGGATTTATGTCGAATCGCGTGAGGATCGGTTGAGCGGAGCGCGCTTCGTCGTCCGCCTGCCGCTGGCGGCGGGGGCCTGAGGGTGGATCGGGAAACCGAGCTGATCCATGCCACCGGCCTCGTCATCGACGGTGTCGGCGTTCTGCTGATCGGACCGTCCGGGGCGGGCAAATCGGATTTGGCGCTGCGACTGATCGACCGAGGGGCGACGCTGATCGGCGATGATTATCTCCATGCTCGCCAGGACGGCACCATGTTGCGCGTAACGGTTCCCGATCGGATCGCCGGGCTGATCGAGGTGCGCGGGGTGGGTATCGTGCCGGTGCCATATGATGGTTCCGCCGTCATCAACCTCGTCGTCGCACTTGTATCCGGCTCCGATGCCGAAGAGCGCCTGCCGGACGCGCGTGATACGGTGATCGCGGGCGTCACCCTTCCTATCTATAGCATCGCCCCCTTTCCCGCTTCGGCCCCGATCAAGGTCGAGCTTCTGGTATCGCGTCTCAAGGAGCGTCCCTGATGGACCGAAAACGCATTCTGCTGGTCACTGGCATGTCCGGAGCAGGCACCTCGACCACGCTCAAGACGCTGGAGGACCTTGGTTGGGAGGTGGTGGACAATCTGCCGCTCTTCCTCCTCGACGGGCTTCTCGATGCCGCCCCGCCCACCGGCATGGAGGGCAAGAACCGGCCGCTGGCGATCAGCATCGGCGTAAGAACGCGTGACTTTGCCCCCGACCAGATCACGCAGAGCATCCGGCGGCTGAACGAGAGCCCCAACCTGGCGATCGAGACGCTGTTCCTGAATTGCGGCGGTGCCGAGTTGAAGCGTCGCTATGCCGAGACGCGGCACCGCCATCCGCTGGCGATGGACCGTGCGGCGGATGATGGCATCGCCCATGAACGCGCGCTGCTGGCGCCGGTCCGGGACATGGCCGACCGCCTGCTCGACACGACCAATATGACCAGCAACGACCTGGGCCAGTGGTTGCGCGCGAATTATGCGGTCGAGGGCCTGAGCGAACCCGTTCTGGCGGTCATGTCCTTCGGCTTTTCCAAGGGGCTGCCCCGCAATGCCGACCTAGTGTTCGACATGCGTTTCCTGCGCAATCCCCATTGGTCCGCCGAATTGCGCCCCGGCACCGGGCTCGACCAGGGCGTGATCGACTATATCCGGCACGACCCGGCCTATGAAACCGCCCTGGAACAGATCGAAGGCCTGCTCGACACACTGGTGCCACGCTACATCGCCAGCGGCAAATCCTACATCACCGTCGCGATCGGCTGCACCGGCGGGCGGCATCGCTCTGTCCACGTCGCCGAACGAATTGCGGGACGGTTGCGCAAAAGCGGTTTTTCCCCCACGGTGGTGCATCGTGATTTGAGCGCCGTGCCGAAAGACTCTCTTGAAGCCAGGCCGGCCAAGCAATGATGGATATGCGTGTCTGACATGATCGGTCTGGTTCTGGTGACGCACGGGCGGCTCGCCGATGAGTTCGTGACCGCGATGATACATGTGGTCGGGCCGCAGGAGCGGATCGCCACCATCGCGATCGGGCCGGAGGACGATATGGAGGAGCGCCGTGCCGATATCGCCGGGGCGATCGCCACCGTCGATGCCGGGCGCGGCGTGATCGTGCTGACCGACCTGTTCGGCGGCACCCCTTCCAACCTCGCCATCTCGCTGATGGAACGCGGCCGGGTGGAGGTGATCGCGGGCATGAACCTGCCGATGCTGATTCGCCTGGGTTCGGCACGCAAGTCGATGCAGGTCGTCGATGCCGTCGCCGCGGCGCGCGAGGCGGGCCGGAAATATATCTCGGTCGCCTCCGAAGTGCTGGGCGAGGCCGCGGCATGAGCGAGCAGACGCGGACCGTCCTCATCACCAACCGCCGGGGACTTCATGCGCGCGCCAGCGCCAAGTTCGTCACCCTCGCCTCGACCCAACCTTGCGAGGTGCGGGTGGCCAAGGACGGAAGCACCGTGACCGGCACGTCGATCATGGGCCTGATGATGCTGGGCGCCGCCATGGGCGACAGCATCACGATCAGCGCGGCCGGCGACGGCGCGGGCGAAACGGTCGAGGCGCTGGTCGCCTTGGTGGAAGCGAAGTTCGGCGAAGACTGATGCCGCGTGAGATTACCGCTTATTCGAACCCGCTGATCAAGTGGGCCCGCGACCTTCGTGACAAGCGTCATCGCAAACAGGCGCGCCAGTTTCTGGCCGAGGGACTGCGCATCCTGACCGAGGCGCGCGAGACGGGGCGATTACCGCACCTGCTGTTCTACGCCAAGCCATCGGCGAACCATCCGCTGGTCCGCGAACTGGTCGAGGCGGTTGAGGCCGCCGAGGGCGAGGCGATCGAGACCACGCCGGACATCCTGTCCAAACTGTCGGGCAAGGACAATCCGCAGGCGGTCGTCGGCGTCTTCGAGGAATTCGGCCTGACCCTCGACGGGCTGGACCGATCGTCGTCGAACATCTGGCTGGTCGCCGAGCGCCTGCGCGATCCCGGCAATCTCGGCACGATCCTGCGTACCGGTGACGCGGTGGGCGCAGGCGGCCTGATCCTGATCGGTGAATGCGTCGACCCGTTTTCGGTCGAGGCGGTCCGCGCGAGCATGGGGGCGCTGTTTACGATGCCGATCGTGCGCACCGAATGGCAGCCGTTTCTCGACTGGCTCCGTCAGGGGCCGGGCCAGCTCGTCGGACTGAGCCTCGACACCGATTCGGACTATCGCGCCGTCCGCTACGCCACGCCGACCTTCCTGCTGACCGGGAATGAGGCGCAAGGCATGCCCGCCGAATATGCCGCCGCCTGCGACACGCTGGTCAAGATCCCGATGCTGGGCAAGGCCGATAGTCTGAACGCAGCGGTCGCAACCGCCGTCATGGCCTATGAGGTGCTGGCGCAGCAGGGTGGCGGCAAGGCGGGCTGAACGGCTACGCGATATGTTACCGTCGATGTCGAGCAGATCTGAAGCTTGATTCAGCCAAGCTGAAACGCCACCCCGGCGAAGGCCGGGATGGCGGGACGATATTTCAGATCAGGTGCATCAAACAGCCGCCACGCCGTCATCGGTGCTGGTCAACTCGGGCACCGGCATCAGCTTGGTCAGCGGACGTACCGATTGCTCGATCAGCGGCGGGGATTCGATCGTCTTGCCGGCCGTATCGATGTTCAGCGCCTCGAACCGCTTGGCACTGGTCAGGACGTTGCTTTCCAGGCTGCCGACAAACGCGTTGTATGCGGTCATCGCCGTATCGAGGTTCTTGCCCAACTTCGCGACATGCCCGCCCATTACCGACAGGCGGCTGTACAATTCCTTGCCCAGCACGCCGATCTCCTGCGCCTGCTGTGCCAGCTTCTCCTGACGCCAGACGGCGGCAACGGTACGCGCAATCGCGATCAGGTTCGTAGGAGTCGCCAGCAAAACCTTCTTTTCGAATGCAAAATCCCAAAGCGTCGGATCATGCTCCAGCGCAGCCGACAGGAAATGCTCGCCCGGTACGAACATGATGACATAGTCCGGCGCGTCGTCGAACTGGCTCCAGTAGCTCTTGTTGCCCAGCCCGTTGACATGCGCGCGCATCGCGGCGGCATGCCGGGTTAGCCCCAGTTGCCGTTCGGAATCGTCCACCGCCCCGAACGCATCCTGATAGTCGTTGAGCGAGACCTTCGCGTCGATCACCAGCGACTTTCCACCCGGAACGCGGATGATCGCGTCTGGGCGCAGCCGTCCGCCATCGCCGTCCGCCACGCTGACCTCGGTCTGGAAATCGGCATGTTCGGACAGGCCACAGCTTTCCAGCACGTTGCGGAGCTGCTGCTCGCCCCAGCGGCCGCGCGCCTTGGGCGCGTTCCGTAGTGCGTTGACCAGCTTGGCCGCCTCGCCCGAGACGCGCTCCTGGCCGATCCGCATCGCCTCGATCTGCCCCTTGAGCTCACCGAACGCATCGCGGCGTTCATCCTCGACCTTGCGGACACCCTCCTCGTAACGCTGCAACCGTTGGTGCACCGGGTCGAGCAGCGATTTCAGCGTCTGCCCCGAAGCCTCCTCCGACTGGCGGAAACGCGCCTCGGCACGCTCCAGGAATTGACGCTGGGCGACCTCCAGCGCGCGGGCCGCCGCTTCACCAAATTGCGCGTTGATCTGCTCGCGCGCCTGGCCCAGCGCCTCCAGCGTCTGCGCATAGGCGGTTTCCCGCTCCTGCGCTCGCGCCCGCAACTCGGCGATATCACGCAGCGCGGCGTTGCGCTCGGCCTCCACCGCATCGCGGGCGGCGCGGATCATGTCCAGGTCGGCCGCCCGACCACGCAGTTCGGCCAGCGCCTGAAGCGCGTCGGTCCGCTCTCGCTCTGCCTTGTCTCGGCTCGCGCGGAGCGGTTCGACCTCGGCGGCGCGGGTCGTGGCGGTGGCGAGTTCCGCTGCCACCCCGTCCGCCTTGCGCCGGGCCACGATCCAGCCGACCACGCCCCCCAACAGGAGAGCGAGCAACGCGACGGCGATCAGTTCGGGCATTTCAACAACCTGTCAGATACGATTACAGGTTGGAACATAGAACGAACGAAGCCGGTCGAACAAGGCTATTCGACCGGCTTCGGGAAATGCAGCGATGCGGGTGGGCTCAGCCCTTGCGGATCTTGCTCAGCTTGCGCATCAGCATGTCGCGCTTCAACCGGCTGACATGGTCGATGAACAGCACGCCGTTCAGATGGTCGATCTCATGCTGCATGCATGTCGCCAGCAGGCCGTCCAGTTCTTCCTCATGCGCCTGCCCCTTCTCGTCCAGCCACTTGACGCGGCAGGAGGCGGGGCGCTTCACCTCGGCATATTGCTCGGGGATGGAGAGGCAACCTTCGTTATAGGTCGACAGCTCTTCGCTGACCGACAGGATTTCGGGATTGATATAGGCTTTGGGGTTCTTGACCGGCTTGCCCTCTTCGTCCTCTTCCTCCTGTAGGTCGATGACGAGAATGCGCTGATCGACGCCGACCTGGATCGCGGCGAGACCGATGCCGTGCGCATCGTACATCGTCTCGATCATGTCGGAGACGAGCTGGCGGACGGCGTCATCGACCGTCTCGACGGGCTTGGAGACGAGACGCAGGCGGGGGTCGGGAACTTCGACGATCGGAAGAATGGCCATGACGGTTTCGCTACGGTCAGCGGCCCGAACCGTCAAGCCGGCGGATCAGACCACCGGCCGCCGTGCACGCAGCGCCTGGGCCAGCGTGCCCTCGTCCAGATAATCAAGTTCACCCCCGACCGGCAGGCCATGCGCAAGCTGGGTCACGCGAACCGGAAAACGCTCGATCCGCTCGGCGATGTAATGCGCGGTCGTCTGTCCCTCGAGCGTGGCGTTCATCGCGAGCACGACCTCGTCGATCCCGCCGCCCTCGATCCGCCGGACCAGCGCGTCGATGGCCAGATCCTCGGGCCGGATACCTTCCAGCGCCGACAACCGGCCGCCCAGGACGTGGAACCGTCCGGGAAACAGGCGCGACCGCTCCAGCGCCCAGAGATCCGCGACTTCCTCCACGACACACAGCGCGCCCGCGTCACGGCGGGGGTCGGCACAGATCGCGCAAGGGTTGGCCGTGTCGATATTGCCGCAGGTCGTACAGGTCTCCAGCCGTTCCTCGACCGCGCCCAGCGCCGTCAGCAGCGGCACCAGCGCCGCCTCCCGCTTCTTGAGCAGATGCAGGACGGCGCGACGTGCCGATCGGGGGCCTAGGCCAGGAATACGCGCCAGCGCCTGAGTAAGCGCCTCGATCTCGGGGGATGCCATATGTGAACAGATAGGGGGTTGCGTGCCGTCCCGCCAGCGGAGAGAGGCGAATGCCATGCGGATCATCTTCATGGGTACGCCGGGCTTTGCCGTCCCGGTCCTGCAGGCGCTGGTCGAGGCCGGGCACGAGGTCGTCGCCAGCTATAGCCAACCACCGCGCCCTGGCGGGCGACGCGGACGACAGCTGGTGCCCTCCCCGGTCCAGCAGACGGCCGAAGCGCTCGGCATAGCGGTGCTGAACCCGGTATCGCTGCGCTCGGCGGAGGAACAGGCGCGCTTTGCCGCGTTCCACGCCGATGTGGCAGTCGTGGCGGCCTATGGCCTGATCCTGCCGCAGCCGATCCTGGATGCGCCGCGCCTGGGTTGCCTGAACGTCCACGGCTCGCTCCTACCCAGATGGCGGGGGGCGGCACCGATCCAGCGGGCGATCCTGGCCGGCGACATGGTCACGGGTGTCGGCATCATGCAGATGGAGGCCGGTCTCGACACCGGCCCGGTCCGGTTGGAGGGCTCGACGCCGATTGGGCGCAAGACGACCGGCGAACTGACCGAAGAACTGGCCGCGATGGGCGCTGCGCTGATGGTCAGGGTGCTCGCCGATCCGGAACGTTATCCCGCCCGGACCCAGCCGGTCGATGGCGTCACCTATGCCGCCAAGATCGACAAGGCGGAAACGCGGCTGGATTTCGGCAAACCCGCGATCGAACTGGAACGCCAGGTCCGCGCCTTCCATCCTGCGCCCGGCGCCTGGTTCGAGTATCAGGGGGAGCGGATCAAAATCCTGTCGGCGGAGGTCGTCGATGCCAAGGGCGCAGCGGGCACCGTGCTGGACGACCGGCTGACCATCGCCTGCGACGGAGGGGCGTTGCGCCCCGTCGACGTCCAGCGCGCAGGGCGCGGCGTATCGAGCGCCGACGATCTGCTTCGCGGCTTTGCGATCCCAGCGGGGACGCGGCTTTGACCCGATTCGCGCTGACCGTCGAGTTTGATGGCCGTCCCTTCATGGGCTGGCAGCGCCAGTCGCATGGCCCCAGCGTGCAGCAGGCGCTTGAAGATGCCGTCTACGCGGTCACCGGCGAGCGCACGGCAGTCCATGCCGCCGGGCGAACCGATGCCGGGGTGCACGGCCTGGCGATGCGGGCGCATGTCGAGATCGAAAAGGCGATCACCCCGTTCCGCCTGATGGAGGCGATCAATGCGCGGGTCCGCCCGGCACCGGTGGCCGTGCTGGCGTGCGTCGAGGTCGCGCCCGACTGGCATGCGCGCTTTTCGTGTATCCGCCGGTCCTATGAATATCGCATCGTCAACCGCCGGGCGCCGCTAACCTTCGAGGCGGGGCTGGCATGGCAGGTGCCGCAGCCCCTGGACACGTTCGCCATGGCCGAGGCGGCGACAAGGTTGGTCGGGCGACATGACTTCACGACCTTCCGCTCGGCGCATTGCCAGGCGGACAGCCCGGTGCGCACGCTCGACCTGTTGTCGGTCGAGCGGAACGGCGACCGCCTGTTCGTCCGGGCGGCCGCACGGTCCTTCCTGCACCATCAGGTGCGGTCGATGGTCGGATGCCTCGCGCTGGTCGGCATGGGCCGCTGGACACCCGACGATGTAGAGGCCGCGCTGAACGCCCGCGACCGCGCTCAGCTGGGGCTGAACGCACCGTCGGACGGGCTGTTCTTTGTGGCGGCGGATTACCCGGCCGACGGCTGACGCGAGAAGCGTGCGGCCAGTTCGACATGGGTCGACCAGCGGAACTGGCCCACCGGCTGCACCCAATCAAGCGACCAGCCCTTCTCGACCATCGCCTTGGCATCGCGCGCGAAGCTGGACGGATTGCACGACACATAGGCGACGGTGGCGACCTCGGCTTCGGCGAGTGCCTCCGCCTGATCGCGGGCCCCGGCGCGCGGCGGATCGAGGACGATCGCATCGAACCGATCGAGCTCCGCCTTGGTCAGCGGGCGGCGATAGAGATCGCGATGCTCGCCAAAGACCAGTCGTCCGGTAACGTTCGCCGCACCCTTCAACGCCATGATGGCATCGCGCGCGCCCTCGGCGGCGTAGACCTTGCCGGGCAGCGCGAAGGTGAAGGTGCCGAGCCCGGCGAACAGGTCGGCCGTCGTGCGCGGGCGACCCACCGCGTCGAGTACCGCCGCGACCAGCGTCGCCTCGCCATCGCGGGTCGCCTGCAGGAATGCGCCCGGCGGCAGCGGCACCGCGACACCGCCCAGCGTGACGGTGACAGGCTCCGGCTCCCACCGGGTTTCGGCACCCAGCCCGTCATCGACGGAGAAACGGGCCACGCCATAACGCTGGCAAAAACCGATGATCGCCTCGGCCGCGTCCAGCCCGTCGGGCGACAGGTTGGTGACGAGGATATCCGCGCCCTGATCCGCCAGCGTCAGATGGACGTCGCCGCGCCGCTTGAACCCCAGTCGCTGGAGCAGGATGCGCAGCGGTGCGACGAGGGCGAAGAGCGCGGGATCGAGGATATGGCATTCGGCCATGTCGACGATCGCATGGCTCTTTTCCTCGGAGAAGCCGATCAGGACCCGGCCACCCTTGAACTCGGCATGGAGCGTCGCCCGGCGGCGGCTGTGCGATGGTGAGACATGCGTCGGGCGCAGCGGCGCGGACAGCCCCTGCGCCTCAAGCGCAGACGCGACCCGGTCGGTCACGAACCCGGCATAGCTTTCATCGTCCAGATGCTGGAGCTGGCAACCGCCACAGCGTGGAAAGTGGCCGCATGGAGGCGATTGGTGATGTGGGCCGGGCGTCAGAATGCCGTCGGCCGACAGGGTGTCGCCGGGGGCGGCAAGGGCGGCGTGGCGGCCGTTCGCGGTCACGCCGTCGCCTCGGGCGGCAACGCGGATGATAGTATCGCTCATGCGGTCAGCCTCTGACGGCGGAAAGGGCATCTGCCAAGTCGTCCGCGATGAAAGCCTTGCCACACAGCCTTGCCGCCTGACCATGAAGCCACACCCCCGCCTCGGCCGCCGCCATCGGATCGAGCCCCGCCGCCAGCATCGCGCCGATCGCACCCGCCAATACGTCGCCCGTGCCGGCTGTCGATAGCCAAGGGCTGGCCGACGGGCACAGGATCGCCCTGCCACCGGGTTCGGCGATCACCGTGTCTGCACCCTTATGGACGACGATCGCCCTGCTCCGGCACGCGGCGTCGCGTGTCGCGGTCAGCTTGTCGGCGGTCATGTCGCCGAACAGATGCGAAAATTCGCCGCCATGGGGTGTAAGGATCTTCGCTCCGTCGTGATGGGCGAGTGCGTCGAGATCGACCAGGCGGAGCGCATCGCCGTCGATCACCAATGGCCGCCCGCTGTCCATTGCCGCGCGCAGCCGTTCCCCGGCATACTCGTCGCGTCCCAAACCGGGCCCGATTACGACCGCGCCAATGCGCGCATCGTCCAGTGCCTCGGGTGTAAAGCTCCGGCGGACGATCGCATGAGGTTGGGTGGCGGCCACGCCGGTATCGGCGGCGAGATGCAGCACATACCCCGCCCCAGCCCGTGCGGCGGCGATCGCGGCCAGTTCGGATGCACCCGACATGCTGCCCGCGACGATCGCCACCATGCCCCGGCTATACTTGTGCGACCCGGCGCCCGGCTCCGGTAAGGCGGGTGACGTCGTGACGCGTGCGGTGCCACCGACCGGTACGCCGATATCGAGCAGGCGAACCACGCCCATATGCAACGCGGCAGGTTGCAGGAGATGCGCTGGCTTCACCGCACCCAGGGCGAGCGTGACGTCGAAGCACGGTATGTCGCTCAACACATGCCCGCTATCGGTGGCGACACCGCTCGGCAGGTCGACCGCGATCCTGAGTTCGGCCTTGTCCGCCAGTCGCCGGAGATGGTGAGCCGTCGCCTCCTCCAGCCCCCGCGACAGACCGGTCCCGAACAACGCATCGACCAGCACCGGCGCGCTTGATGCCCTTGCCAGCGACTCGACCGGCCCTTGCCACCGTGCGGCCGCCCGACGGCATCCATCGCTTTCGGGTTCGCTCGCCGCAGCGACCCGCACAGCCTTGCCACGTTCGGCCAGGATCGCAGCGGCGATATAGCCATCGCCGCCATTATTGCCTGGTCCGCACAGGATCAGCACTTCGCGAGTGGCAGCGAGCCGCGAGACGGCCTCCGCAATCGCCCGGCCCGCCCGATCCATCAGCGCTGCCTCGGTCGTACCGTCCGCCATCGCGGCCTGCTCGGCTGCGCGCATTTCGTCGGCTGTCAGGATGGGGCGGCCTTCGATCGGGATCATGGCGTTTCGATGGTCGCGGGCAGGCGATACCGATGGTCACCGACCTGAATCTCGATCTGGCGATCGCCCGCGACGCTGACCTGCGCGGGCAATGCTCCGTCCGCCGTTGCAACGCCGCGCCCGTCGCGGGTCACCTGCAAGCGGTGGAACCCGCCATCGGGGTAGCGAACCGTCAGGATCGTGCCGCTCGCCGAGGCCGACTGTTCGACGGTGCAGTCACGTGAGAAACTCTGAGCACCCGCCAGCGCGCATTCGATAGCGAGGCCGGGGGCCTGCGGTGCCGACGGCGTATTGGCCGCCGCCGTCTCCCGGTCGCCCTGCCCGCCCGAACAGCCAGCCAGCACCATGGCGCTGGCCAGCCAGCGGAACTCAGATGTCCGCATAGACATGGCGCTCGCTCTTGGCGCCGGGGTGCGTGACCGCGCCTTGATGCGCGGGGCCGACATTCTGGGCATAGCGCCACAACACGCCGGATTGGTAATCGTTCATGCGCGGGGCCCAGCGCGCGCGACGCTCGTCCAGGACGGCGGGTTCGACCAGCAGGTCGACCGTTCCCGCCTCCGCGTCGATGCGGATGGTATCGCCATTCTCGACCAGCGCGATCGGACCGCCATCGGCCGCTTCCGGACCGACATGGCCGATGCAGAAGCCGCGCGTGCCGCCCGAAAAGCGGCCATCGGTGATCAGGGCGACCTTCTCGCCCAGGCCCTGGCCATATAGCGCCGCAGTGGTCGACAGCATTTCGCGCATGCCGGGGCCACCCTTTGGCCCTTCATAGCGAATAACGACGACGGTGCCCTCGGTGATCGCGCGCGCCTCGACCGCCGCGAAGGCCTCTTCCTCGCAGTCGAAGACCTGTGCGACGCCCTCGAACTGAAGGCGCTTCATGCCCGCGACCTTCACGATCGCACCCTCGGGCGCCAGGGTGCCGCGCAGGCCCACGACGCCGCCGGTCGGCGTGATCGGCGTCTTCACGTCATAGATGACCTTCTGGTCGGGGTTCCAGGTGACCTCGTCGATATTCTCGGCCAGCGTCTTGCCGGTGACGGTGATGCAGTCGCCATGCAGGAACCCGCCCGCCAGCAGCGTCTTCATCAGCATATAGACGCCACCCGCCTCGTACATGTCCTTGGCGACATAACGGCCGCCCGGCTTCAGGTCGGCGATGTACGGGGTGGTCTTGAAGATCTCGGCCACGTCGAACAGGTCGAAATCGATGCCGGCTTCATTCGCCATGGCAGGCAGGTGAAGCCCGGCATTGGTGGAACCGCCGGTTGCCGCGACGACGCGCGCCGCATTCTCAAAGGCTTCGCGGGTACAGATATCACGCGGACGCAGGTTGCGTGCGATCAGTTCCATCACCTGCTCGCCCGCCGCCTCGGCAATGCCGTGACGGTCGAGGAAGGGGGCGGGCATCATGTTGCTGTTGGGCAGCGACAGGCCGATCGCCTCTCCGACACAGGCCATGGTGTTGGCGGTGAATTGGCCACCGCACGCGCCGTGGCCGGGACATGCGACCTTTTCCAACGCGATCAGGTCGTGGAGCGGGCAGTTGCCTGCCGCATGCTGGCCCACCGCCTCGAACACGTCGACCACGGTCACGTCGCGGTCCTGATGACGGCCGGGCAGGATCGAACCGCCATAGACGAAGATCGACGGCACGTTCAGGCGCAACATCGACATCATCATGCCGGGCAGCGACTTGTCGCACCCCGCAAAGCCGACAAGTGCGTCATAGCAGTGGCCGCGCACCGAGAGCTCGACCGAATCGGCGATGACCTCGCGGCTGACCAGCGAGGACTTCATGCCCTGATGGCCCATCGCGATACCGTCGGTCACGGTGATGGTGTTGAACCGGCGCGGCATGCCGCCGCCGCGAATGACGCCCGCCTGCGCGGCATCGGCCTGTGCATCCAGCGTGGTGTTGCAGGGTGCCGAATTGTTACCCGCACTCGCCAGCGCGACGAACGGCTTGGCGATATCCTCTTCCTGGATACCCATGGCATAATAATAGCTGCGATGGGGCGCGCGCTCCGGGCCGACGGAAACGTGGCGGGACGGCAGGCGAGACTTGTCGAATGGGCGTGTCATGGCGCAGCCCTATGTCGCCAGACCGGCCTTTGACGCAAGCAAATTTCGCAGGTCGCGCATCAGAACGTGTAATCAGGTCCTTGGCGTTCGCCCGACTGCCCGACAGTGCCTCCCCGCCGTTGCCTGGAAGACACCCCCTTGGCGATGGGGGTTGCCCGGTCAGAGCGAACCGAGAGCCTTGGCCACGCCGTCCATCGTGAAGGGCTTTTGCAGGCGTGGGCGATCGCGGAAACGTTCATCGACCGCGTCGTCGGCGCCGCCGGTGGCGAAGACGAACGGCACGCCGCGCTCCGCGAGCGCTTCGGCGATCGGCGTGCTCTTCTGCCCCCCGCGAAGGTTGACATCGAGGATCGCGGCGTCGATGCCGCCTTCGGCCACGCGGGCCAGCGCGTCATCGACGCTGTCCACGGTGCCCGCGACCTGTTTGTCGAGGACATCCAGGAAATCCTCGAGCATCATGGCGATCAGGGGTTCGTCCTCGACGATGAGGATCTGCACGGGCTGTGTCATCGGCACTGCCATATCATGCTTTACGCCATCCGCCAGCCGCTTGTTACGTTCGGCGATCCGGCCCGGCATCCTGTGACAATGCGGCCAACGTCGCCTCGGCCAGCTGCTGCACCGAAAACGGCTTGGGCAGGAAACCGACATTGGGCAGCGTGATCGACTTGCGCAGCTGTTCCTCAGCATAGCCCGACATGAACAGGACCGCGAGGTCGGGATAGCGTTTGCGGACATGGCCGACCATCGTGGGGCCATCCATGGTCGGCATCACCACGTCCGAGATCAGCAGGTCTGGCTTGCCGTGCTTGTCGAGCATCTCGAGCGCCGCCTCGCCATTCTCGGCAGCCAATACGGTATAGCCCTGGCGCGACAGGGCCCGTTCGGCGACCGCGCGAACCATGTCCTCGTCCTCGACCAGCAGGATGGTGCCGGTCCCCCAATGGGTGGCCGCACGAGCGGCGGGCTTGACCTCGCTGGTCTTGGCGGCGGGCAAAACGGGCGCGGCGTGGACGGGCAGATAGATCGAGAATTTCGCCCCGCCGCCGGGCGGCGAATCGGCGAAGATATAGCCCCCCGACTGTTTGATGATGCCATAGACGGTCGAAAGGCCGAGCCCCGTCCCCTTGCCCAGCTCCTTGGTGGTAAAGAACGGCTCGAAGATCTTGCCCAGTATCTCGGGCGGGATACCGGTGCCGTTGTCGCTCATGATCAGCGCGGTATAGTCGGCGGCGGGCAGGATGTCGTTGTTCAGCGCGCGGGCATCGGCCATGGATATGGCCCGCGTCTGGATGGTCAGGATGCCGCCGCCCACCGGTTCGTTCTCCAGAATAGCGTCGCGCGCATTGACCGCGAGGTTGACGACGACCTGTTCCAGCTGCCCCGGATCGGCGCGGACGGGCCCCAGATTGCGGCCATGGCTGACATCCAGCCTGACCCGTTCCCCCAGCAGGCGCTTGAGCAGGTTCGAAACCTCGGACACGACGTCGGGCAGTTGCAGGATCTGCGGGCGCAGCGTCTGCTGGCGCGAGAAGGCGAGCAGCTGGCGGGTCAGGCTGGCCGCACGGTTGGAGTTGGTGCGGATCTGCTGGATATCGTCATAGTCGCTGTCGCCGGGCGAATGGCGCATCAGCATCAGGTCGCAATGGCCGATGATCGCGGTCAGGATGTTGTTGAAGTCGTGCGCGACGCCGCCCGCCAGCTGGCCGACCGCCTGCATCTTGGTCGCCTGCGCAACCTCGCGCTTCAGGCGGCTTTCCTCCGAATTGTCCTTCAGGCTGAGCAGTACCGCCGCCTCGCCCAGCCCCCGCGCTCCGGCGATGGTCAGGGCGACGGGTTCCTCGGGATGGTCTTTCAGGCGCACGGCCATATCGGCCGAATGGGTCGCGCCCCCGGCGAAACGGCGAATCGCGTCGGCGACGGCGGCCTTGTCCTCGCGCACGACCAGATCGCCCGGATAAAGCGGCGGCGTTCCACCGGTGACCCCTGCGGCGCGCATGAAGGCGGAGTTCATCTGGAGGAACCGCCCATCGCGATCGACCAGCGCGATGCCGAAGGGCATGAGCGACACCAGGCCGCGCACATGGCTGCCCGCATTGGCGCCAGCGGCCGCGACGAGCGGCTCGTCCTCGTCGAGAAGCACGACCAGCATCGGCGTGCCCTCCCCTTCGACAAAGGGGATCTGGAGGATGCGCAGCGGCCGGCCTTCGCCCTTGCCCAGTTCGGCGGCGAAACGGACCTGGCCGGAGGTATCGTGCGCCAGAAAGGTCGCGAAATCGCGCCCGACGATCGATAGCATCTCGCCGCCCATCGCGCGGGCGCACAGCACGCGGTTGGCCGCCCGTACCCGGCCATCGGGAGCGATCAGCGCCGCCATGACCCCGGCGGTGCCCAGCCGGTCACCATGGATGCCGCCGATCAGTCGCTCCACCGTCTCGGCCAGATCCTGTTCGTCGGCCACGGCGAAGCGCCAGACAAGCAGATCGGCCTCGTCACCGGCGCGCGTGACCAGCACCGACAGCTCGGTTCCCATCACCGCGATCCGGTCGGCGCGGCCCAGCCCCTCGCGCCACGCCGTCCGGCCCGCCTGTGCCAGTGCTTCGACGCTCGGTATATCGAGCGGCACACCGGGCGGCGTCGGCATCATGGGAAAGAGCGAGGCATAGGCGTCATTGGCACAGACCAGCCGCCCGGCGCGGTCGGTCACCGCGATCGCGTCGTGACTGGCATCCGCCACGACACGGGCAAAGTCCCAGTCGATGCTGCGCCGCGCCTGTTCGACCTTCGGCGTCAATAGTCGCCAGGCCAGGATCATACCGAACGCCAGCAGCGCCGCCGCCAGAAAGCCCGCCGCGACGATCCAACTGCGCACGGCCACGAACAGCAGCGCCGCCGCCGCCAAGCCGCTTGCGACCGAGACCAGAGCCGCGACGCGGACAGGATGGAATTTTTCGAAAGCCGCGATCGCCATGATGAACTCTTCATCCGGCGACCCGTCATGGGTCAAGCGCGATCCTGCGCCGCACCCATGACGGGTTTACGGGTATCACCAGATACGGACGCGCTGCTCAGGCGTTAGATACAGCTTGTCGGTCGGCTTGGGGTTGTAGGCCGCATACCAAGGATCGAGATTGCGCACGACCCAGGCGCGCTGCTGCGACGGCGAATGCGGATCGGTCAGCAGGCGATTGCGCAGGTTCGCTTCGCGGTAATTGCGCCGCCATACCTGCGCCCATCCCAGATAAAAGCGCTGGTCGCCGCTGAAGCCGTCGATCACTGGGGCCGCCTTGCCGCCCAGCGACGTATGATAGGCATCGTAGGCGACCGACAGGCCTGCCAGATCGGCGACATTCTCGCCCAGGGTCAGGCCGCCCTTCACATGCAGGCCGGGCAGCGGTTCATAGGCGTCATATTGCTTGACCAGGGCGCCGGTACGGGCCTTGAACGCCGCCACATCCGCGTCGGTCCACCAGTTGGTCAACTGACCCTTGGCATCGAACTTCGACCCCTGGTCGTCGAAATGGTGGCTGAGCTCGTGGCCGATCACCGCGCCGATGCCGCCATAATTGACCGCCGGGTCCGCCTTCGGATCGAAGAAGGGCGGTTGCAGGATGGCTGCCGGGAACACGATCTCGACCATGCCGAAATTGGCATAGGCGTTTACCGTCATCGGGGTCATGCCCCATTCCCAGCGCTGGATCGGCTTGCCGAGATGGCCGATATTCTCCTGATGCCGCCACTGGGCCGCGCGCAGGGCATTGCCGAATGCATCGCCGCTGACGATCTTCAGCCCCGAATAATCCTTCCAGCGGTCGGGATAACCGATCTTGGGCGTAAAGGCCGTCAGCTTGGCATGCGCCTTCACCTTGGTTTCGGGCGCCATCCAGTCGAGCTGGTCGATCCGCTTGCCCATCGCCGCCAGGACGTTCTTGACCAGCGCGTCCGCGGCCAGCTTCGTCGCGGGCGGGAAGTAGCGCGCGACATAGACCTTGCTGACGTCGTCCGACAGCGCGCCGCTGGTGAAGTCGACCGCACGCTTCCAGCGTTCCTGCTGCTGCGGCGTGCCCGACAGGACCGTGCCGTAAAAGGCGAACTGCTCGCGATCGAACTGGGCGGGCAGGACATCCGCGAATTCGTCGAGCGAACGGACCAGCAGCTGGTCCTTCAGCACCGCCACCGGGGTCGCCCGGATCAGCGCGGCGATGCCCGTGATCGCGCTCGGCTGCCCGACGATCAGCGTGTCGACCGGCGTGCCGACCCCCTTGAGGTACGTCGCAAAATCGAAACCGGGCGCGGCCTTGGTCAGGTCGGCGACGGTCATCTTGTTATAGGTCTTTTCCCGGTCGCGGCTTTCGATCCGGGTCCAGTGGACCTTGGCGATCTCGGTCTCGAAAGCGACGATCGCCTGCGCCCGCGCGGCGGCATCCGGCTCGCCCGCCATCGTCAGCAGCTTGGCCAGATGCGCCTGATAGGCGGTCCGCGCCGCCACCAGCTTGGCATCGTCGCTGAGATAATAATCGCGATCGGGCATGCCGAGGCCCGACTGGCGCAGGCTGACCGTATAGAGCTCGGGCTGGCGTGAGTCCTGACCGACGCCGGACCCGAAGGGAACACCGACGCCGTTCCGATCCGCCTCGGCCAGCAGGGCGGCATAGCCCGCCTTGTCGCCCAGGCCCTTGATCCGCTTCAGCCACGGCTGGATCGGTGCCAGCCCCTTGGCCTCGATCCCGGCGGTGTCGAGATAGGTCGCATAGGCGGTCCCGATCTTGCTCCCCTGCCCCTTGGCCTGCTCCAGGATCGTGTGCGTCCGCTCGCGCGACAGGTCGGCGAGCACATCGAACGCGCCATAGCTGGCCTTGTCGGCGGGGATCGCGGTCGACCGCGCCCATTCGCCATTGGCAAAGGCATAGAAATCGTCACCGGGGCGGACCGACTTGTCCATCCCCTTCTCGTCAAAGCCGAACCGTCCATAGGTCGGGCCGCTGGCGGCGGCCGGGCGGTCCTGGGCATTGAGCGCAACGGCACCGCCGATCGCGGTCGCGCCGAGCAGCGCGGCGAAGGCCAAGCTCTTCATCATCGTCTCCCAAAACAAAAAAGGCTCCCCGGTCGTCGCCGGGGAGCCATGATCACGCGATTACCAGATGCGGACGCGCTGTTGCGGCGTCAGCGCCATCTTGTCGGTCGGCTTCACGCCGAACGCGGCATACCAGGGATCGAGATTGCGAACGGTCAGCACGCGCTCATGCCCGGGCGAATGCGGATCGGACAACAGCGTCTGGCGCAGCGCGGGTTCGCGCCACTTTGTCCGCCACACCTGCGCCCAGCCATAATAGAAACGCTGGTCACCCGTCGTCCCGTCGATGATCGGCGCAGGCTTTCCACCCAGCGACTTGTGATAGGCGTCGAGCGCCACGGTCAGGCCCGCCAGATCGGCGATGTTCTCGCCCAGGGTCAATTCGCCCTGAACATGCTGGCCGGGCAGCGGCTCATAGCCGTCATACTGCTTCACGAGCGCGTCGGTGAAGGTCTTGAAGCGCGCCACGTCCTGCGGCGTCCACCAGTCGGTCAGCTTGCCGGTCGCGTCGTACTTGCGACCCTGGTCGTCGAAATGGTGGCTGATTTCATGCCCGATGACCGCACCGATGCCGCCATAGTTAACCGCGGGATCGGCCTTCGGATCGAAGAAGGGCGGCTGGAGGATCGCCGCCGGGAACACGATCTCGTTCATCGGCGGATTGGCATAGGCGTTGATCGTCATCGGCGTCATGAACCACTCGCCGCGATCGATAGGCTGGCCAAGCTTGTTGAGGTCCCGCTGGAACTCGAAGGCGTTGGCGCGCGCGACATTGCCGACCAGGTCGCCGCGCTGGATCGCCAGTGCGGAATAATCCTTCCACTTGTCGGGATAGCCGATCTTGGGCGTGAAGGCGGCCAGCTTGGCCAGCGCCTTCTGCTTGGTCTCCGGCGCCATCCATTCCAGGTTGCGCAGGCGGTCGCCCATCGCCGAGATCAGGTTCTTGACCAGTGCGTCGGCGGCGGCCTTCGATTCCGGCGGGAAATATTTGGCGACGTACTGCTTGCCGACTTCCTCGCCCAGGCCGTTGGAGACGAGGCCCACGCCGCGCTTCCACCGCGCCTGCTGCTCGGGCGTGCCGGACAGGGTGGTGCCGTAGAAGGCGAAGTTGGTCTTGTCGAAATCGCTCGACAGGTACCCGGCATAGCTGCGCAGGACCTTCAACATCGCATAGTCCTGAAGGACGTTCAGCGGTGTTTCGTTGTAGAGCTTGGCCTCGCCAGTGATCGCGCTGGGCTGCGCGACCAGGTAGGCCGGACGGCCCGCTACGCCCAGCGTCTGCATATATTGCGCCCAGGGGAAACCGGGAGCCTTGGCGGTGAAGTCGGCCGCCATCCACTTGTTATAGGTCTTGTCCGCGTCGCGGCTTTCGATGCGGGTCCAGTGGACGTTCGCCAGCGCCTTTTCGAAGTTGAAGACCGCCGCGGCGCGCGCTTCGGCATTCTGCTCGCCCGCCAGGGTCAGCATACGCGCCAGATACGCCTGATAGGCGGTGCGGATCGTCGCCAGCTTGGCGTCGTCCTTCAGATAATAGTCGCGGTCAGGCAGGCCCAGGCCGCTCTGGCCGAAGTTCGCAATGTAGGTGTCGGGGGCCTTGTCGTCCTGGCCGATATAGACGCCGAACGGGGCGCCGACGCCCTGGCGCTGCAACTTGGCCATTTCGACCGCCAGCGCGGTGCGGTCCTTCGTACCACGCAGTTGTTCCAGCCATGGCTTGACCGGGCCGACGCCCTTCGCGTTCACCGCCGCCTCGTCCATGAAGCTGGCATAGAAGTCACCGGCCTTGTTGCCGGGCTGCTTCGTGGCAGCGTCCAGGATCGTGCGGGTCTGCTCGAGCGAGCGGTCCTGCAGGACGTGGAACATGCCATAGGACGAACGATCCGCCGGGATCGTCGTCGCCTTATACCAGGTGCCGTTCGAGTAATCGAAGAAGTCGTCACCCGGCTTCACCGAGGTATCGCGCCCGGCCATGTCGAAGCCGAAATCGCCGATCTCCGGTCCGTTCTTGGCATTGGGCTTGACCGGACCGACAGCGGCCTTGTCGACGGGGTTCTTGGTTTGCGCAATGACGGGGGAAATGGCGGTCGAGAGTAGAGCAGCGAGCAGCAGACAGCGCATCTGAATTCCCAAAAAGGATTGTGATGTCACTGTTGTAGCGAGACGATACGCCTAGTCAAACCGTTAGAACTGCGCGGTGAACGGCGATACCGCTATCAGATCGCAGGGCTTTTCCGTCGGTTGCGCCACTTTCGCGCAATCCACAGCCGCCATCCCAGGGCGGAGGCGGCATAGCCGATCACCGCGCAACCGCCGGTCAGCACGCACAGCCCCAGTCCGAAGGCGGGCCCCTTTTCCCATA
Organism: Sphingomonas flavida; assembly: GCF_036663655.1. Classification (NCBI taxonomy): domain Bacteria; kingdom Pseudomonadati; phylum Pseudomonadota; class Alphaproteobacteria; order Sphingomonadales; family Sphingomonadaceae; genus Sphingomonas; species Sphingomonas flavida. The sequence continues at coordinate 203,388 of NZ_JAXOJH010000001.1, read as the reverse complement.
GCCAGTGAAACGCGCTGAATGCCCATTGCAGCCAGCCGGTCGCCGCCTCGGCCACCGGCTGGGTGTTGATCGGCGTCTCGCTGCGCAGCAGGAACGCGCCGATCCGATAGGCGATGACCCACAGGATCGGCGTGGTCAATGGATTGGTGATGAAGGTCGTCAGTGCGGCGACCGGCACGTTGGCGCGGAACGGCAGCGCGAAGACCGCCGCGATCGCGATTTGCGCGACCGGAAAAAAGAACCCTGCCACCACCCCCAGCGCAACACCGCGCGGCACCGACCGCCGGGTGAAGCGCCACAGCTCGGGCGCCAGGACACGGTGGGCGACCGGCCGGAGCAGCCGGTTATTCTCCATCGAATCGCGGGTCGGCATGTTGCGGCGGACCCAGGCCATGGAACGGCCCCACATGGTCGGCACGGCCGTGGCCATCAACCGCGATCGCGCAGGATGCGGCCCTGCTCGCGCTTCCAGTCGCGCTCCTTGATCGTATCGCGCTTGTCGTGCGCCTTCTTGCCCTTCGCCAAAGCCAGCTCCACCTTCGCGCGGCCGCGCGAGTTGAAATAGATCATCAGCGGCACCAGGGTCATGCCCTCGCGCGCCACCGCACCGTGGAGCTTGTTTATTTCGCGCTCATGAAGGAGCAATTTACGGGGCCGCTTTGCCTCGTGGTTGAAGCGGTTGCCGTGGCTGAATTCGGGCACGTTCGAATTGACCAGCCACACTTCCTCGCCGCGCACCTCTGCATAGGATTCCGCGATCGATCCCTCGCCGAAGCGAAGCGATTTCACCTCGGTCCCGGTCAGGGCGATACCGGCCTCATAGGTGGTCTCGATGGCATAGTCGAAGCGGGCGCGCCGGTTCTCGGCGACGATCTTCTTCTTGTCGAAGGTTTGGGGTTTCGGGCGCATGGACGGGTCGATGTAGGCGCTGAATGCCGCCATGAAAAGCCGCTGTTCGGCCTTTGTCTGGTTTCCGAAACGGGACGGTCATGGCTTGCGACGACCGCCCAGGGGAATTTTAAGCCGGATCATCGCGCGATTGCTGGGAAAGCCGCCGACGCCAGCCTGCTCGGTTTCGGCCGACAATGTGCCGACGCCGGGAATGTCGGTTCGTGCCCGCGGCAGGGTGAAGGCGCGCGAATAGTCCGGCACCGTGCCGATCCGGTCGGCATCCGCCGATCGTCCGCAGACGACGACATCATCGCCGGTATCGTCCGCCGGGCAGCGGCGGGCCGTGGGGGCACGTCTCGGCACCGGCAATACGGGCCCCGCCACCGCACCGGCCTGCAAAGCCAGCATCACCACCGTCCACATCCGCCGTTCTCCCTGCGTTGCCCGACATGGTCGATGCTGACGCAGGAATGCGGCCGAAACGCGGCCTAGATCAGCCCCGCATGCGCCAGCGCCGCGTCGACCTGCGCGCGGGCGGCCTCGGACGGCCAGGTCATGGGCAGGCGTACGCCCCGCGGGAAATGCGGCATGATCCGGCTGAGCGCATATTTCACCGGCCCCGGCGAGGCATCGGCGAACATCGCCTCATGCAGCGGGAACAGCCGGTCGTGCAGCTCCAGCGCCCGCACCTGGTCCCCGGCGGCGCAGGCCGCCTGGAAATCGGCGGACAGACGCGGCGCGACATTGGCCGTCACCGAGATGCAGCCGACCCCGCCCATCGCGTTGAACGCAAGCGCCAGATCGTCATTGCCCGACAGCTGGCAGAAGTCCGGGCCCAGTCCCTTGCGATGGTGCGACACACGGGCCAGCACGCCGCTGGCATCCTTCACGCCCACGAATATCTCGGGCGCATTCTGGACCACACGAACCAGCGTAGCCGGCTGGATATCCGTCACCGTCCGGCCGGGCACATTATACAGGACGATGGGCAGCGGCGCATTCTTCGCCAGCTCGGCGAAGTGGAGCGCGATGCCCTCCTGGCTGGGTCGGTTGTAATAAGGCGGCACCATCAGCGCGGCATCGGCGCCCGCTTCCTGCGCGGCCTTCAGGTTCTCGATGGCGACGATCGTATCGTTCGACCCGGCCCCCGCGATCACCGGCACGCGACCGCGCGCCTGGTCGACGCAGACGCGCACGACATGGAAATGCTCGTCCTTCGGCATGGTCGCGGCTTCGCCGGTGGTGCCGCAGGCGACCAGCGCCGTCGAACCCTCGGCAATCTGCCATTCCACGAAATCGCGGAATTTCGCCTCGTCGAACGCTCCGCCGACATGACCGCCCTGATCGTCGAACGGCGTCACAAGCGCCGGAATGGACCCTGAAAACATGAGAGGAAATGCGCTCCTGCTGCGCCGAGTGGGACAATTTGTTCAGGACATGTACGGGTAGAGTCCCTATTCTGTCCACCATGATGGCATTGACGAAGGCGGGGGCGCTCCTTGCAACATTGGCGGGATCGATGATAGCGCCGGGCGGGCAGGACCAGCTCGAACGGTATCGCACGCAGATGGCGAACATGAGCCCGAACCAGGCGTCGCAGGCCATGCCCGCGCCCGCCGATGGTGCGATCGCGGCCGCGCTTGCCCAGTGGCGGGCATTGCAACAGACCGATGCGCTGCCCTTCGACAGCTATGCCGGGTTCCTGATGGCGCATCCCGGCTGGCCGGGCGAGGCGGGCAATCGTCGCGCCGCCGAGAAGCAGGCGGCGAACTTCACCGCCGCGCCGTCCAGCATCGTCGCCTATTTCCGTCGCTTCCCGCCCCAGTCGGCAGCGGGCGGTGTCGCCTATGCCCGTGCCCTGCTGGCAACGGGCGCCCCGGCGGAAGCGGCGCAGGCGGCGCGGACGGCATGGCGGCGCGGCACCCTGTCACCGACCGACGAGGCGCTGGTGATGACGACCTTCGCCTCCGCGATCAGCCCGGAGGATCATGACGCGCGCATGGACGCGCTGCTCTGGTCGGGGCAGACGAGCGCCGCCGCCCGCCAGCTGGGCTATACCAGCGCTGCACGGCGGCCGGTCTTCGCAGCCCGCCTCGCCTTTCGCACCAAGTCCGCCGATGCCGCCAGCCTGTCCGCCTCCACCGCCGAACTCTATGCGAACGATGCGGGTTACGTGGCAGACCGGGCCAGCTGGCTGCGCGATACCGGCGACAGCCTGACCGCACGATCCTGGCTGGCTCGCACCCGACAGCTCACGGTTCGTCCGGGCAATGTCGAGAAATTCTACGAGGCGCTGCTCGTCAACGCGCGCGCGGCGGCGGCGGATGGCCAGCTTCAAACCGCCTATGACATCGCGCGGCAGGTCGACGATGCCTATCCCGTCGGCACCGATGTCTCGACCAAGCCTTATGGCGAGCGGGACGATTATACGAGCCTGGTCTGGCTTGGCGGGCAGACCGCGATGAAGCTGGCGCGCCCCGCCGATGCGATGACGCTGTTCGACCGCTATGGCCGGGGCAGCCAGTCGCCGCAGACGCGGGCCAAGGGCTTTTACTGGGCCGGGCGCGCGGCGGAAGCGGCGGGACGATCGACCGATGCCGCCGCTTTCTACAACCGCGCGGCGCAATATCGCGATCAATTCTATGGCCAGCTCGCGCTCGAGCGGACCGGTCGCCCCCTGGTCGCGCCGCCCGCGATCGCCGCGACGAACGTACCGCCTGCCATCCGCGCCGCCTTCGACACGCGCGAGACGGTTCGCGCCGCCCGGTTCCTGGGCCAGATCGGGCAGTGGCAGGACCAGAGCGCCTTCGTCCGCCAGATCGCGGCGGATGCGGAGACCGAAACCGATCATCTGCTCGCCGCCGATCTGTCCCGCGCCATCAACCGACCCGATCTGGCGGTGATGGTCGGGCGCAGCGCGATGCAGAACGGGCTGACCGACTATTCCGCCGCCGGTTTTCCGACGATCACGGTGCCGCCCGGCTATGAGCAAAGCTGGACGATCATCCACGCCATCGCCCGCCAGGAAAGCCAGTTCGACCGAGCCGCCGTCAGCCATGCGGGTGCGCGCGGCCTGATGCAGCTGATGCCCGCCACGGCCGCCGAACAATCGGGCAAGATCGGCCTGTCCTATTCGCCCGCCGCGCTGACCACCGACCCCAATCTGTCGATCCAGCTCGGTGCCAGCTATTTCGAACGGGTCCGCAGCAATTTCAGCAGCTATCCGCTGGCGATCGCGGCCTATAATGCAGGCGGCGGCAATGTGAACAAATGGCTGCGCGCCAATGGCGATCCCCGCACCGGCACGGTCGACATCGTCGACTGGATCGAAGCGATCCCCTATTCGGAAACCCGCAACTATGTGCAGCGGGTGCTGGAAAATGCCGTCGTCTACGACCTGATGAACCCGGCGCGTGCCACCAGCCGGGGCCCGACGCCGCTCAGCTGGTATCTGGGCAAGTCCTCCCGTCCCGGTTGAAGCGCGGTTGAAGATTGCTGGTCGTGCGATAGAGCGGGGTGATGGACCGTCCCAACCACATCACCCCCGCCGGCTATGCGGCGCTTCGCCAGGAATATGAGGCGCTGTTCGCGGTGGAGCGCCCGAAGCTGGTCGACACCATCGCCTGGGCGGCGGGCAATGGCGACCGGTCGGAGAATGGCGACTATATTTATGGTCGCAAGCGGCTGCGCGAGATAGATCGTCGGCTGGGCTGGCTCTCCAAGCGGATGAAGGCGGCCAAGGTCATCGACCCCGCCCGGCAGGAAGACCGGAGCAAGGTCTGGTTCGGGGCGACCGTCACCATCGCCGACGAGGATGACAACCAGCGCGTCCTGACCCTGGTCGGCGATGACGAAGCCGATGCGGGCCAAGGCCGGGTCGGCTGGAATGCGCCGCTGGCCCGCGCACTCCGCGGCGCGGCCATAGGGGATTTGCGACGCGTCGTACTGCCCGCAGGTGAGCGGGAATATGAAGTGATGGCAATCACCTATCCCGATCAGTAACGGTACGGGCAACCAATCGTTTCGGAACCGATCCTTGTCAGGAATCAAGGATTGGCGATGATGGCCGCAAGAGGCCGCGATCGGCGTGGCCCGTTGCGAAAGCTGATCGACCATGCCCATTCCCGCTCGCTGGTCCGCCCCGCTCCTGTCACTGTTCCGCGCCGTCTTCGGCCTGCTATTCCTGTCACACGGCGTTTCGAAGTTCTTCGCGCTGCCGCCCTTCCCCATGCCGCTCAATCCGTTGCTGACGGCCGCAGGCGTGATGGAATTGGTCGGAGGCGCGCTCCTGCTGGCGGGCCTGTTCACCCGGCCAGTCGCCTTCATCCTGTCGGGCCAGATGGCGGTTGCCTATTTCATGGCACACGCGCCGCAGGGTTTCCTGCCGCTTGCCAATGGCGGTGAAGCCGCGATCTTGTACTGTTTCGCCTTCCTGTATCTGGCGGCTGCGGGTGGCGGGTCGATCGGCGTCGATGCAATGCGACGTGGAAGCTGACCGCCCGCTTTGCTAGACGGGCATGCATGAACGCCCTGACCCGCAACATCGCGCTGCTCATCGACGCCGACAACGCCCAGTCGGCCGCCATCGACCCCGTGCTCACGGTGCTAGCCGAGCTCGGCACCGTCAATGTCCGTCGCGCCTATGGCAACTGGTCCAAGCCTGGGCTGAAAGGCTGGCGCGACGTCATGGTCAAGCACGGGATCGAGCCGCAGCAGCAGTTTGACCTGACCAAGGGCAAGAACGCCACCGACATGAAGATGACCATCGACGCGATGGACCTTCTTTTCCGGGGGCGGATCGATGGCTTCGGCATCATGTCGTCGGACAGCGACTTCATGCCGCTGGCGACGCGTATCCGCCAAGACGGCTCACCGGTCTATGGCTTCGGCAACAGCCGGACGCCCGAGGCCTTCAAGCAGGCGTGCAGCCGCTTCATCGACGTCGGCGCACTGATCGGTGAAGCGGCCCGCCCGGCAAGCGCGAAGCCGGCTGCGGCGGATGTGCCACTTGCCGAATCACTGCCGCCGTCGATCGACCAAGGGAAGCGGACGGCGGGCACGCCCCGGCCGATCGACGAGGAACTGCTCAAGCTGCTGGTCGACGCCTATAATTCGGTCAAGCGCGACGAACGCGGCTTTGCCAGCCTCTCGTCGATGGGCCAGCTGGCGGGCAACCGGTCGAGCTTCGACACGCGCAATTACGGGTTCAAGCGTCTGGCCGACCTGATCGAGGCGGTGCCCAATTTCCAGACCGAACGACGCGAGGACGGCCGGACCTTCGTAAAGCGGATGCGCTAATCCTCCCCGTAGCGGGAAGGATATTCAATCCCTCGGATCCGGCATGGTCAGGGTTGCGACCGTGCCCGGTTCGGCATTCTCGAACCGGATTTCACCCCGCACCTGTCGCGCCAGGCTGGTGATCATTCGCATACCCAAGCTGCGACGCGAGGCCGCCTTGATGTCGAAATCGACCGGCAGGCCCTGCCCCTTGTCGCGCACCGACAGGATGATTTGGCCGTCGCGGGCGTGAAGCGAGACGTCGATCACGCCGCCCTCCTCGCCATAGGCATATTTGATCGCGTTGGTCAGTAACTCGGTCAGCATCAAACCGATCGGGATGGCGATGTCGGCGTTCATCTCGATCGCCTCGATGTCGCAGCGGACTTCATGATCCTTGGCCTGCTGCGCCAGTTCCTCGGCGATGCCGCAAGCCAGATCGTCTAGCGCGACCATGCCCACCCGCTCGCTACGCCACAGCCGGTCATGCGTCTGCGCGATGGCCGCGATTCGCGCCTGTGCGTCGTTCAGCATGCGCAGGACGCGGGGGTCGTCATCCTCCTGCTTTTGCAGGTTGAGCATGGCGGATACCAACGCAAGGCTGTTCTTTACGCGGTGGCTCGCCTCGCGGGTCAGGAGTTGCTGATGCTCCACCGCCTCGGCCAGACGACGTTCCGCCTCCTGCCGTTCGATCGCAACGCCGATCAGGTTTGCGAAGCCCTGCATGAAGGCGAGGTCGGCTTCCTCGAACCGCCCCTCGTCAGGGCTGTCGACCTCCAGCACGCCGTAACGCTGGCCGGACGCCTCGACCAGGACGTTGATCGCCCGGCGGATCCTGTGATCGGTCATGAACTGAGGCGTACGGAACCGTTCTTCCAGGTCGAGATGGTTGGAGATGACGCCCTGACCCGTCTGGAGCGCAAAGCCCGCCGGCGAGCCCAGGTCGGTCCGCATCTCGGTCGATCCGACGACCCCTTCGCCCCAACCGACCCCGGTACGGACCAGCAGCGTGTCGCGATCGGCTCTATATTCCAGGAACTTGCAGAAAGAGGATCGCATGCCTTCCGCGCACAACTCCGTCGCACGCTGCAGCATTGGGTCGAGATCGCGCGCACGCAGCGCCTCGATCCCGAAGGCCGCGAGGACCGATTGCTGGCGGAGCCGATAATGCAACTGCCCTGCGCTGGCGATTTCCCGATCGTCGCCTTGCGCCTGCTCCACTACCGCCATTCCCGACCGCGCCCTTTTTTTCTCTATCGTTATAACGGTTCAGATGGGGATTGGCCGCGCCGGTGTAAAGCGCCGCCGCGCCCGGATACGCGAACGCCCTCCCCGATCGCTCGGGAAGGGCGTAGCGTGAACCCGAAGGATCGTTCGATCAGCGGGTCAGCTTCTTATAGGCCAGGCGCGTCGGGCGATCGGCGGCGTCGCCCATGCGGCGGCGCTTGTCTTCTTCATACGACTCGTAATTGCCCTCGAACCATTCGACATGGCTGTCGCCCTCGAATGCCAGGATGTGGGTGCAGAGGCGATCGAGGAAGAAGCGATCGTGGCTGATGACCACGGCGCAGCCCGCGAACGTCTCCAGCGCCTCTTCCAGCGCGCGCAGCGTTTCCACGTCGAGGTCGTTGGTCGGTTCGTCGAGTAGCAGGACGTTGCCGCCCTCCTTCAGCATCTTGGCCATATGAACGCGGTTGCGCTCACCGCCCGACAGCTGGCCGACCTTCTTCTGCTGGTCGGGCCCGCGGAAGTTGAACGCGCCGACATAGGCGCGCGTGCCCAGTTCCTGCTTGCCGAAGCGGAAGACCTCGAGCTCGTCGGAGATTTCCTGCCAGACATTCTTGTTGGGATCGAGGTCGTCGCGGCTCTGGTCGACATAGCCGAGCTTCACGGTCGAGCCGATTTCGATCGTGCCCGCATCGGGCTGTTCCTGGCCGGTGATCAGCTTGAACAGCGTGGACTTGCCCGCGCCGTTCGGCCCGATGACGCCGACGATACCACCGGGCGGCAGCATGAAGTCGAGATTGTCGAACAGCAGCTTGTCGCCATAGGACTTGGTCAGGCCCTTGGCCTCGATCACCTTGCCGCCCAGGCGCTCGGGGATCTGGATCAGGATCTGCGCCTTGCCCGCGACGCGGTTCTCCTGCTTGGCCATCAGCTCGTCGAACGCACGGATACGCGCCTTCGACTTGGTCTGGCGGGCCTTGGGCGTCTGACGCATCCAGGCCAGCTCGTCGGCGATCGCCTTCTGCTTGCCCGCCTCGTCGCGTTCTTCCTGCTCCAGGCGCTTGGCCTTCTTTTCCAGATAGCCGGAATAGTTGGACTCGTACGTGTAATAGCGGCCGCGATCGAGCTCGAGCACCCAGTTCACGACATTGTCCAGGAAGTAACGATCGTGGGTGACGAGGATGACGTTACCCGCATATTCCTTCAGGTAATTTTCCAGCCACGACACGCTTTCGGCGTCGAGGTGGTTGGTTGGTTCGTCGAGCAGCAGCACGTCGGGCTTTTCGAGCAGCAGCTTGCACAGTGCCACGCGGCGCTTCTCACCACCCGACAGCTTCGACACATCGGCATCGCCCGGCGGGCAGCGCAGCGCTTCCATCGCCTGTTCCAGCTGGCTGTCGAGCGACCAGCCGTCGACAGCGTCGATCTTGGCCTGAAGCTCGCCCATTTCTTCCATCAGGGCGTCGAAATCGGTGTCGTCCTTGGGATCGCCCATCTCCGCCGAGATGGCGTTGAAGCGATCGACCAGATCGGCGACCGGGCGCACGCCGTCCTTGACGTTGCCCATCACGTCCTTCGTCGGATCGAGCTGCGGCTCCTGCGCGAGGTAGCCGACGCGGACCCCCTCGGCGGCCCAGGCTTCGCCCGTGAAGTCGGTGTCCATGCCCGCCATCACCTTCATCAGCGTGGACTTGCCCGCGCCGTTCGGGCCGATGATCGCGATCTTGGCGGTCGGCAGGAACTGAAGATGGATGTTGTTCAGGACAGGCTTGTTGGCGCCGGGGAAGGTCTTGGTCAGACCCTTCATCACATAGGTATATTGGACGGCCATGGCGGCGCGAGGCTCCGTGCTTTGTGCGACTGTAGGATGTTTGCCCGTCCATGTAGTGGTTGCGCGGGCGGTTGGCAAACGAGACCGGCTGCGTAACACTCCGCGCCATGAAGCGCTTACTTTTCGCGGCCCTGGCCGCCTCCGCCCTGTCCTCCCCCGCCCTGGCACAACGCACCCCGCCGCCGCCCCCTGCGTCGATAGCGCCCGAGGTCGAGCGCCTGCGCGACGCCGCGCTGAACGACGATGTCGCATGGAACATCGTCGAGGGGCTGACGACCGAGGTCGGCCAGCGACTGGCGGGCACCGAGGCCGAGGCTCGCGCCCGGCAATGGGCGGTCGCCAAGCTGACCGCGCTCGGTTTCAAGAACGTCCGGATCGAACCCTATCAAATGCCCGTATGGGAACGCGGCGCCGAGACGGCCGAGATTGTCGCGCCCTTTCCCCAGAAACTGACCCTGGCCGCCCTGGGCAACTCCGGCGCCACACCTGCCGCCGGGCTGACCGCCGAGGTGGCCGTCTTTCCGAGCATGGCCGCGTTCCAGGCGGCACCGGACGACGCGATCAAGGGCCGGATCGTCTATATCGGCAATGCGATGCCCCGGACGCAGGACGGCTCAGGCTACGGTGCCTATGGCACCGCACGCTTCACCGGCCCGGCACTGGCGGCGAAGCGCGGCGCGGTCGCCATCGTCATCCGCTCGATCGGCACCGACCATCACCGCTTCCCGCATACCGGCACGACCAATTTTCCCGAAGGCGTGAAGCCGATCCCGGCCGCGGCGCTATCAGTCCCCGATGCCGAGCAACTGGAGAGAATCGCCGCACGTGGCCGCCCGGTCCGCATGAAGCTGGTCCTGACGCCGCGCATGGTCGGCACCCGCGAATCGGGCAATGTCATCGCCGAGGTGCCTGGCAGCGATCCTTCGGCGGGTATCGTCCTAGTCGGTGGCCATCTCGACAGCTGGGACCTGGGCACCGGCGCGATTGACGATGCCAGCGGGGTGGCGATCACGGCGGCGGCGGCCAAGCGGATCCTGGACGCGGGCACGCCGCGCCGGACCATTCGCGTCGTCTGGTTCGGGGCCGAGGAAGTCGGCGGAATGGGCGGCGCGGCCTATGCCACGGCTCATGCGGGCGAACGCCATGCCACGGCATCCGAAAGCGATTTCGGCGCGGATCGCATCTGGCGTTTCGAAGTGAACCTGCCGACTGGGGCAAAGCCGGTCGCGGATCGTCTGCAGACCGCGCTGGCGCCCCTGGGCATCACGCGAGGCAGCGGCCTGGGCGGCGACGGCACCGATATCGGCCCGACGTTGAAGCAGGGCACGGCCGCGATCGACCTGAACCAGTCGGGCTGGGATTATTTCGATACCCATCACACGCCCGATGACGTACTCGACCGCGTGGACCCCGCCGCACTGCGTCAGAATGTCGCCGCCTGGACCGCGATGCTGGCGGTCGTCGCCAACGCGTCCGAGTCGATCGGCCCCGTGACGCCACGCTGAGCGGGGTCCGTCGGTAACGTTTTCGTAACGACAACGCCTTGAAAAAGCCCGATAGCCGCCATCGGTTCGTCGCGAACCTTGCCGCGAAGTGAATTTTGCGGATTGACCGCGATGAACCGCGCGTTATTTGAGCCGCTTCGCGACGGCAATCGGGTCGGCCGCGATGATTGCTTATGCTTGGGAGCATTCGAATGAAGAAGATTGCCTTTATTCTCGCTGCCGCCGGCCTGATGTCCGTGGCCGCCTGCACGAAGTCGCCGGAAGCGGCCGCTGTTGAGAACAACGCGGACATGATGGCTGACAACATGGAAATGCAGGCCGACAACCTCGACGCGGTTGCCGACAACACCTCGAACACCGCCGCTGCTGCCGTGCTCGAGAACGCCGCCGACAACATGAACGCTGCCGCCGACAACGTCCGTGACGCTGCCGACGCCAAGGCGGACAACATGCAGTAATGCCGCCCCGGACCCTCGGGTCCGGAGCGCCGACTGTTATGTCGGAAAAGGGCGCCTTCCTTTGCGGAGGTGCCCTTTTTCTTTGACTTTTCCCGTTGCGAACGGCGCGCGCGTCACGCTACTGACATCTTCGGTGGGGCCTGTAGCTCAACGGTTAGAGCTGGCCGCTCATAACGGCTAGGTTGCGGGTTCGAGTCCTGCCGGGCCCACCAATGCCCATATTGTTCACGCATAAAAATCGGTTGCCGTCCGGTCCGTCGCCCAACTAGGGTGCGCCAAAATCACAAAGGACGGACACATGGCGGTTAAGGGCGATCCGAAGGTTATCGAATTTCTGAACGAGGCGCTCAAGAACGAGCTGACCGCGATCAACCAGTATTTCCTGCATTACCGGCTGCTCGACCATTGGGGCGTCTACAAGCTCGCCCAGTTCGAGTATAAGGAATCGATCGACGAGATGCGCCACGCCGACTGGCTGGCCGAGCGTATCCTTTTCCTGGACGGTCTGCCCAACTTCCAGCTGCTTGGCCGCCTGCGCATCGGCGAGACGGTCGAGGAGGTCCTGAAGGGCGACCTGGCGATCGAGATCGAGGCCGTTGCCCAGCTCAAGGAAGCCATCGCCTATTGCGAAGAAGTTCGCGACTATGTCAGCCGCGACCTGTTCCAGCGCATCCTGGCGAGCGAGGAAGAGCATGTCGATACGCTCGAGCGCCAGTTCGAGATGATCGCGCGCATGGGCATCCAGAACTATGTCCAGCTGAACGCCATGGCGGAAGACGACACACCGAAGTCGGGCGCCGCACCGCATCTGCACGGGTAATGGTGACGGGGCGGGTCCGACAACCCGCCCCGCTATTTTTGACCAAAGCCATCCCGGCTCGTCCCGCCTGAGCGAAGGCGATGGCCAAGCGAGCCCTTCCACCACCAGCGTGGCTGGAATGCCCCTTGGCCTTCACTCAGAAAGGACGAAGGATGCGAAAATAGCGGGCGGGGCTTTCGCCCCTGCCCTTAGTCTTGTTTGGCGAACGGGTTCTTGGGCGCGCGCAGCGTAAGCCGTACCGGAACCGCGCCGAAGCCCAGTTCGCGCCGCATCGAATTGACCAGATAGCGTTCATAGCTGGCGGGCAACTGATCCACCCGCGTGCCGAAGATCACGAAGCTCGGCGGACGCGACTTGACCTGGGTGACGTAGCGCAGCTTGATCCGCTTGCCGCCGGGGGCTGGCGGCGGATTGGCGTCGACGGCACGCTCGAACCAGCGGTTGAGTTCACCGGTCGGCACACGCTTCGACCAGGCGGCGCGGGTCTCGAACGCCGCTTCGATCAGCGTATCGAGCCCCTTGCCGGTTGCGCCCGACACCGTGAGCAGCGGCACGCCCTTCACCTGGCTGAGTCCGTCCTCCAGCGCCTTGCGAACGCCGTTAAACAGCGACGACGGGCTTTCGGCCACGTCCCACTTGTTCAGCGCGATCAGCAGTGCGCGACCTTCTTCGAGCACACGGTCGGCGATACGCAGATCCTGCGACTCCAGCCCCAGCGTCGCGTCGAGCAACAACACCACGACCTCGGCAAAGTCGACCGCGCGCAGCGCGTCGGCGACGGACAGCTTCTCCAGCTTGTCCTGCACCTTGGCCCTCTTGCGCATACCCGCCGTGTCGATCAGGCGGACCTGGCGGACTTCGCCATCGCGGTCATGCCATTCCCAGTCGATCGCGATCGAATCGCGCGTGATCCCGGCCTCGGGCCCGGTGATCAGACGATCCTGGCCTAGGAAGCGGTTGATCAGCGTCGACTTGCCCGCATTGGGGCGCCCCACGATCGCCAGCTTCAGCGGGGCATAGGGATTTTCAAGGTCGACATCTTCTTCCTCCTCCTCGACCTCACGGTCGATATAGGGAAGCAGTCCCTCGAACAGATCGCCAATGCCTTCGCCATGTTCGGCCGAAAGCTGGACCGGATCGCCGAAGCCCAAGGCCAAAGCCTCCAGGATGCCCTGTTCGGCCGCACGGCCCTCCGCCTTGTTGGCGGCGAGCACGATCGGAGTGTCCGAGCTGCGCAGCCAGCGGGCGATTTCCTCGTCCAGCGGCATGATACCCGCGCGCGCATCGACCAGGAACAGCGCGACATCGGCCTCACCGACCGCCGCCTCGGTCTGGCGGCGCATACGGCCGGGGAGCGTATCGGGGTCCTCGTCCTCGTAACCGGCCGTGTCGATCACGCGGAAGTCCAGGCCGAGAAGATGCGCGTCGCCTTCGCGCCGGTCGCGGGTCACGCCGGGGCGGTCATCGACCAGCGCCAGCTTCTTTCCAACAAGACGATTGAACAGCGTCGACTTGCCGACATTGGGACGTCCGACGATCGCGACGATAGGGAGATTAGCCATCGCATGCCGTTAGCGAAAGGCGAGCCTTTCGTCACGCGTATAGCGGTATGAAATACGCCACCCCGTGGGACAAATGTCCCACGGGGCGGTCGCGAACTCACTTATAGGCGCTGATACGCCCCTTTTGATCCAGGACGTACAGCGTCCCGTTGGCCACGATCGGCGGCAGGGCGAAAGGCGTCTTGCCCTCGACCGTCGCCTGCACCGATCCGTCACCCGGATTGGCATAGACGATCTGCCCCTCGGAATTGGTCAGGATCAGGCGGTTGCCCGCCAGGATCGGACCGAACCAGGTGATCGCGCCGTTCTTCTTCTTTTCGTTGTGAAAACGCTGAAGCTGCACGATCCAGCGCGCCTTGCCGCTCGATCGGGCCAGCGCCACCAAACGCGCATCGTCGGTGACAAGGAAAATCCACTCGCCTGCGATCCACGGCGTCGAGATGCCTGCGAAATTCTGTTCCCACAGCCGCTGGCCGGTCGACAGTTCCAGGGCGACCATGCGACCACCCTGGCCCAGCGCATAGACGCGGCCCTGGTCGATCACCGGTGCCGCGTCGATATCCGACAGGGTCGACACCGAAGTCGAGATGCTGGTCCGCGACAGGGCATCCTGCCACAGCATACGGCCATTCTCGTAGCGATAGGCGTTCAGCTCACCGCTCGAGAAACCGGCGACGACCGTGCCCTGGCTGGCGGCGGGCGCCGCAACGCCGAACACACCCTGCGTCTCCAGCGTGCCCTGCCCGGCCCAGACGACCTTACCGTCGGCCTGGTTGATCGCGTAGAACTGGTTGTCCTGGGTCAGGACATAGACATTGCCGTTGGCAACCGTCGGCGAACCGCGCAGCGGGCCGCTCGGCTTGGCGCGCCACAGGATCTTGCCGTCGGCCGCACTGGCCGCGATCACATCACCCAGGCCATCGGTCGCATAGACGGTCCCGCTGTCATAGCTCGCCCCGCCGCCGAAGCGGGCCAGACGATTATCGTCCCCCTCGGTGACCGGCGTCGACCACAGCTTCGCACCGGTGTCGGCATTCAACGCCACCAGGTCGCCCTCGGCATCGACGACGAACAGCTTGCCCTCGGCCACGACTGGTGCGGCGCCCAGCGGATCGCGCGCCGAACCGCCGTTGATCGTGGCATCCCAGACCCGGCGAGGCTGCTCGGCGAGGGCCAACTGGCCCATCGACTTGGCCGCATTGCCGCCTGGCTGCGCCCATTCGGGGTTCGTCTCGGGCGCGGGCAGCGTCACCTGCACGTCGGCGATGGTCTTGTCGGCCTCGACACCAGTTTCGGACACCAGGATCGGCACGCGGTTGCCCACGGTCGGCGTCTTCTTGGGGGCGGACTTGAACACCCCGCAGGCGCCCAGCGCCATCAGCGCGGCAAGCGCCGCGGAGGTGCGGAAATTCTTCGTCATTGGGTCTTGGTGTCCTCGCTCTGGCCGACCGCGTCGACCCCCAATACACCGGCCATCTGAACAGCACGTTGCCGCAGCGTATCGGGCACATCCTTGTCGCTGGCAATCTGCCCGAACAGGCGGCCCGCCTGGTCACGCTTGTTCATCCGCAGATAGGCGACGGCGACCATCTCGCCAGCGCTGCCGAAATAGGCGTTTCCGGGAACCGCCATGCCACTAAGGCGCGCCACGACCGCCTCGGGCTTCAGCGTGTCATATTCCGCCATGGTCTGGCGGACCAGCGCCAGGTCGCGGAACGGCTTGGCCAGCGAGGCGTCGTTGGCGATCGCCGCGAACCGCGCCGAGGCACCCTTCATGTCATCCTTTTGCAGCAGGATGTCGGCCTGGGTGAACTCGGCCAGCGCGCGGTACGCATCGACATTCGATCCGGCCAGCGTCTTCAGCTTGTCGCCCGCCGCCTTCGCGTCGTTCTGAGCCAGCGCGTCATAGGCGGCCTGCAACTGCTCGCCATCCGCGGCGGCCGCCTGATGCTGGCGATGCTGCCAGTACAGATAGCCACCGAATGCCGCGAGGACGACGACGAGGATGCCACCGATAGTCAAGCCCCAGCGGGTCCAGAAGGTCGTCAGCCTCTCGCGACGCAGTTCGTCGTCGACCTCGCTCATGAAGGCCTGGCTGGATTGGGGCGTTAGGGCCAAGACGGGCTCCGCTATTCTGGATCAAGGCAACAATGAAGCCGCGACCTTTAGCGAGGAGCGGGCCCGGTGGGAAGCGGCCTTGATTTATCCCCCGTCGCGCGGGGCATAGATCTGCTCGGGCCCCGGAAAACGGCGGGCGCGGACATCCTCGGCATAGGCGCGGGCGGCATCGCCGATGCGCTCGCCCATGGTTTCATAGCGGCGAACGAAGCGCGCGGTGCGGTCGAACAGCCCCAGCATGTCCTCCCCGACCAGGACCTGGCCGTCGCATTCGGCGGACGCGCCGATGCCGATCGTCGGACAGGCCAGCGTGCGGGTGATCTCTATCGCGATCGGCTCGACCACGCCTTCGATCACAACCGAAAACGCCCCCGCATCGGCCACCGCTACGGCATCGGCCACGATCTTGGCGGCTTCCTCCGACGTTCGGCCGCGCGCGCCATAGCCGCCAAGCACGTTGACCGCCTGCGGCGTCAGGCCGACATGCCCCATGACGGGAATGCCACGCTCGACCAGGAAGCGAACCGTCGGCGCCATCGCAACGCCGCCCTCCAGCTTGACCGCGGCGGCACCGGTTTCCTTGAGCAGCCAGGCCGCGTTTTCGAACGCCTTTTCCGGGCTAGCTTCATAACTGCCGAAGGGCAGGTCGATGACGACGACCGCATGATAGCTGCCCCGCACGACCGCCGCGCCGTGCGCCGCCATCATCTGGAGCGTGACCGGCACCGTCGACGGCAGGCCATAAATGACCTGGCCCAGGCTGTCGCCGACGAGCAGCATGTCGCAATGCGGGTCGAGCAGCTGCGCCGAACGCACCGTATAGGCGGTCAGCATGACGAGCGGTGTGCCACCCTTGGCGCGGCGGATCGCAGGCACGGTCAGCCGCTTCATCGGCGCGGGCGTGGGATTGGCGCGACTGGTCGCGGTGTCGAGCGTGTAGGTCGTTGACATGAGGCCGCCTTAACCCCGCCGCCCGCCGCGCTCCACCCCCCTCAACCGGACTAGAAGATTTCGGCGTATCGCTCCGGCTTGAACCCCACGGTCAGCGCGCCGTCCCGGTCGAGCACCGGCCGCTTGATGAGCGAGGGCTGCGCCTGCATCAGGCGGATCGCCTTGTCAGCGTCGATGTCCTGCCGGTCGGCCTCGTCCAGCTTGCGAAAAGTGGTCCCGGCACGATTGAGCAGCACCTCCCAGCCGAGCTGATCGACCCAGCGGCGGAGCGTGGCCTCGTCGATGCCGTCGCTTTTGTAGTTATGAAAGCGGTACACGACGCCATGTTCGTCGAGCCAGGTGCGAGCCTTCTTCATCGTGTCGCAATTGGGAATGCCGTGAAGGGTGATGGTCATAGAGCCTCAGCCAAAGGTGTATCGCTCGCGCTTATCTCAGCGAGGTTTGAATTGCAGCAGGATAGGTTGGGCATGGCCTTCGACTTCGCTCAGGCTGAACGGATGTTTGGGTACGCGGGGTTTTATCCCCACCCCGTTCAGCCTGAGTGAAGTCGAAGGCTAAGGGAAACCCTCGCATCCTATCCCCCAGCAAGTCACACGGGCTGGCGCGCCCCTCCCCACCCCGCTATCCCGGCAGAATGCAGGATCACCCCTTTTACGCGCTTCACACCCATGGCCTGATCCGCGTCGCCGCCGCGACGCCTGCGGCTTCGGTCGGCGATGCCGAGGCCAATGCACTGGCCATGCTGGACCTTGCACGGCGGGCGGATGAGGACGGGGTCGACCTGATCGTCTTTCCCGAATTGTCGTTGACCTCCTATGCGATCGACGACCTTCATCTTCAGGGTGCGATGCACGCGGCGACGCTCGCGGCGCTGGGCGAGATGGTGGATGCCAGTGCGGCACTGTCGCCGGTCATGCTGGTGGGGGCGGCGCTGCCCCGCAACGGTCGGCTCTACAACTGCGCCATCGTCATCGCGCGGGGGCGGATCCTGGGTGTGGTGCCCAAGACCTTTCTGCCGAATTACCGTGAATATTATGAAAAGCGCTGGTTCGCGAGCGGCGCGGGGCTGACCGGCCTGACCATCGATCTCGACGGGCAGAACGTGCCCTTCGGCACTGACCTGATCTTTGCGGCCGAGGATCTGCCCGGCTTCGTCTTCCATGCCGAAATCTGCGAGGATTATTGGGCGCCTACCCCGCCCTCGACGCTGGGTGCGCTGGCCGGGGCGACGATCTGCTGCAACCTGTCGGCATCGAACATCGTCATCGGCAAGGCACGCGACCGGGCGATGCTGGCCGCGGCCCAGTCCGCGCGCGCCGCCTGCGCCTATGTCTATTCGGCCGCCGGGATCGGCGAGAGCACGACCGACCTGTCCTGGGACGGTCAGGGTCTGATCCACGAACTGGGCGAGACGATCGCCGAATCCGAACGCTTCCTGCGCGAGCCGTCGCTGACCACAGCCGATATCGATGTCGAGCGAATCCTGCAGGAGCGGCTGCGCTTCGGGACCTTCAACGATGCGGCGGCCGTTGCGGGGCACCCCGAGCAGAGGTTCCGGCGGATCGGCTTCGTCCACGGGGCGGAGGCGGCCGAGCACGGTCTTCGCCGCGCGGTCCATCGCTTTCCGTTCGTGCCGGACGATCCGGCGCGCCGCGATGCCGATTGTTACGAGGCCTATAACATCCAGGTCGAGGCGCTGGCCAAGCGCCTGTCCGCAAGCGGTGCCAGGACACTCATCATCGGCGTGTCGGGCGGACTCGACTCCACCCATGCGTTGATCGTTGCCGCCAAGGCGACCGACCGGCTGGGCTGGTCGCGGAACCGTATCCTGGCCTTCACCATGCCGGGTTTCGCCACCGGCGAGGGGACCAAGGCCCATGCCTGGGCGCTGATGCGCGCCTTGGGCGTATCGGCCGAGGAAATCGACATCCGCCCGGCGGCCCAGCAACTGCTGAAGGACATGAAGCACCCCTTTGCCAGCGGCGAGCCGGTGCACGACGTGACGTTCGAGAATGTCCAGGCGGGCCTGCGCACCGATTATCTGTTCCGCCTCGCCAATCAACGTGGCGGCATCGTGCTGGGCACCGGCGACCTGTCGGAACTGGCGCTGGGCTGGTGCACCTATGGCGTCGGTGATCAGATGAGCCATTATGCCGTCAATGCGGGCGTGCCGAAGACGTTGATCCAGTTCCTCATTCGATGGTGTATCCGCACCGAACAATATGACGGCGAGACCAATCGCGTCCTCGCCGCGATCCTGGCGCAGGAAATCTCGCCGGAACTGGTGCCCGCCGATGCCAGCGGCGCGATGCAGTCTACCGAGGCGATGATCGGCCCCTATGCGCTCAACGACTTCTTCGCGCATTACGTCATCCGCTATGGGCTGAAGCCGTCGAAGATCGCGTTTCTGGCCTGGCATGCGTGGCACGACGCCCAGGCGGGTGGATGGCCCGACGACCTGCCTAACGATGCGCGCGTCGCCTATGATCTGGCGACCATTCGCCATTGGCTGGAACGGTTCCTGACCCGCTTCTTCCAGACCAGCCAGTTCAAGCGTTCGGCCCTGCCCAATGGTCCAAAGGTATCGCCCGGCGGTGCCTTGTCACCGCGCGGCGACTGGCGCGCGCCATCGGATGGCACCGCGACGGTGTGGCTTCGTGAACTGCGCGACGGTGTTCCGTTGGGATAATTCATGCCCTTGGCAGGTCGTGGCAAACAGGTCTATGTTACTGACTTATTGCATTCCATTGTCCTAATTTTACAGGCTTCTCTTGGCCTGTCGGCATGAGAGAGAATAATGAGCCTTGTCGTTCGCACGCTGTCCGAACAGATCTTTACGATCATCCGCGAACGCATCATCAGCGGCGACCTTCCCGAAGAACAGCCGATCCGGCAGGACGCGCTGGCCAATGAACTGGGCGTCAGCAAAATTCCGTTGCGCGAGGCGCTGGCTCGCTTGGAACAGGAAGGCCTGCTGACCAGCCAGGCCAATCGCGGCTTCTTCGTGCGCTCCCTGGGCGCGGCGGAAGCCGAAGAAATCTATGAGCTTCGCCTCGCCATCGAACCGGATGCAGCAGCCCGCGCCGCCCGCGTCGCCACGGCGGCTGACCAGGATGCCGCGCGCGAGGCGTTGAACGCGCTCGACGTCGCGGCCAGCGATGCGCTTCACGAGGTCGCGCACCGCAATCGCGCCTTCCACCTGGCGTTGGTCCGTCCACTCGGTGCCGCATTGACGTTTCAGCTGATCGAACGGTTGCAGGTGCTGGCCGAGCGTTACGTCGTTCAGCACCTGAAGCCCGCAGGCCGCGAGGACCGGGCACATGAGGAGCATCATGCGCTGCTCGACGCCTGGCTGGCACGCGACGAGGCGCGGGTGGCGGGCTTCCTGATCGACCATATCAGTGCCACCATCGTCGATCTGCGGGCCCAGCTCGGCCGCTGAGGCGCGGGGGAGCGGAAAGCGTCAGACCGTCCCGCTCCCGCCTCCCCGGTGAGAACATGTGGTCGGCCTTGTTACCATTCGACCCCGATCTTGCCGAAATGTCCGCGGCTCTCTTGCAGCCGGAAGGCGCCGGCCAGTTCGGCCAGCGGAAAGCGGCGATCGACCACAGGCCGCCACTGCGCGGTGTCCAGCGCCCGGACGAACTCCATCTGCATCCGGCGGCTGCCGACGATCAGGCCCTGCAGCCGCGCTTGCTTGGCCATCAGGGTGGCGGTTGGCACCTCGCCTGCGCGGCCGGTCAGGACGCCGATCAACCCGATATGGCCGCCGATCCGTACCGCGTCGATAGACTGGGCAAGCGTTGCCGGGCCGCCGACCTCGACCACATGGTCGACGCCTTCACCTGCCCAGCGATAGACCTCCTTGCCCCAATCCGGCTGCGTCCGATAATTGACGACATGCGCCGCACCCAGGCTGCGGGCCCGCTCAAGCTTTTGGTCCGATGACGAGGTGACGGCGACCTCGGCTCCCATCATTCGTGCGATCTGCAGTGCCCAGATCGACACGCCGCCGGTGCCGAGCACAAGCACCCGGTCACCCGCTTTCAGCCCACCATCGACGACCAGGCTTCGCCATGCGGTCAGCCCCGCCGTAGTGATCGTCGCGGCCTCGACATGGTCATAGCCCTTTGGCGCGCGGGTAAAGGCGGTGGCGGGCGCGACGACGACATCGCAGGCATAGCCGTCGATACCGTCGCCCGGCACACGCTGGAAATCGCCCACCCGTGCCGGGCCCTCCTGCCAATCGGGAAAGAAGCAGGTCACGACCGCATCCCCGGCGGCGAAATCACCGACGCCGTCGCCCACCGCCTCGACGATCCCGGCGCCGTCGGCCATCGGGATACGCCCATCCTCGGTCGGCATCCGCCCCGACACCACGCCGTAATCATGATAGTTGAGAGAGGTCGCATGAAGCCGGACCCGGATCATGCCCGGTCCGGGCGCGCCCGGATCGGGCCGCTCGACCAGACGCAGCCGGTCGAGCCCGCCGGGCGCATCGAGGATCATCGCTTTCATATCAGGGCCTTCCGCCACGTTGTTCCGTGATCAGGCCAACGCGGTAGGTCGATAATCTGATCCTTCAACCGGTCGCGAGCGTCCACCCATCGGGCAGGAAATCGAGCGACATATAATAATAGAAGGCGCAGCTTCCGTCGCCACGATAGCTGCCGCCCTTGACGATGCCATAGGCGGTCCCGCCCAGAAAGACCGGCCCACCGCTATCGCCGCTGCGACAGGTCGGGCCGCGTACCGCAACCCAGGTCGGGGTACATCCCCCGCCGCACAGATCGCCGGCGGGTGCGAAGTCGGGCATCCAGACCTCGGCACAGCTATAGCCCGTCCGTTCGCCCCGATGGCAGACGATGTCGCCTGCCCGAGTGCCGCTGCGCGGACGGAGCCCGACGACACGCCGCGAGATGGTCTTGGCCGTGTCGCTCCAGAAGAGCGGCGCGAGCGGCGTCGGGCTGACATGGACCTGAACGTCCTGATAGCCCCAGCCCCACTGTCCCGCGAAACGCAGCGGCTGCGCGTGCCCGTCACGGTCGATCCAGGACAGATCGTCGGGACAATGGGCGGCGGTGACGACCCCGCTCTCGACACCGCGACGGACGACGAAACCGCTGGTGCAGGCGTAACGCCGCCCATCGGCGGGATCGACGCCGACCATGCGTGTGCCGCCCCGCAGATCGGCCAGGTCCCTGTCGGGTGCCTCCAGTGTCGCGATGCGGACCGGAACACCGGCCAGCCGCGCGATACGGTCGCGCATGGCATCGGCCGGCTCGACTTCCAGATCGGCGCGCGACACCATCACCACCAGCGCGCCGATGCGCGGATCGATACCCATGCCGGGCGGCCGTAAGAGACTGGCGCGTATCTCGGTCTGGTGCAGTGCGAGCGCGACGATCAGTTGGGCATGGGTCGCAAAGGCCCCGGTGCGAAACCGCACGAGTACCGGCTGCCCCGCGACCATCACGGTCCGATCGGCCACGGGGGCATCACCGGTCAGCAGCAGATCGACATGGAATGGCGTGTGGCCTACCGAGAGTCCCGCCAAGCGGTCCGCAAACTCCAACTGGAGTGCGTCGGTCAGCGCGACCGAGGCCTGTTGCACCGTCAGCGCCCGAAAGGCGGCATCCGGCGACTGGCCGGAGGCGGCGGCATATTGCGTCGCATCGAGCATGAGGGCGGCGCGCTCGTCGATCGCATCGCCCGTCAGGGGCACCTGCGCCTGTGCCGTCCGGCACGTGACCAGGGCCAGGACCGCGACGACCACGCTACGCCACAAAGCCCAGCTATCGCGCTCCCAAGATTTCCCGTGCTTATATCCCATCAATTTGGTCTGTATTAAATCCTGCAAGCCGAACAGGCCCATACACGACTTGCCAAGGGGATCGAACCAATGACGCGACGCCACAGCCTGCCGATGATCCTGACGATCCCTGTGCTGGCGCTGGCCGCCTGTTCGCCCCAGGGTTCGGCGAACGTCACGGCGACGGACAATGGCAATGTCGCCACGCTTGGCGGCGATGGACTCGCGAACGACGATTTCGGCCCGGCCGACAATGCCGCGCTCTCGAACGATGTGCTGTCGGAGAATGAAACCGCCGCCAATGGTGCGGCTGGCCTGTAGTTTCTCTCTCGGTGGCGGGGCCGTTTGCCCCCTCGCCGCTCCTGCCTCGCCAATGGAAGCTCCCTGCGGCGAATGACTGGCCCGGCGGATCGCACTCCGTCGGGCCGTTTTTTATGAACGATCAGCGACGCCCAGCGTGCGCAGGACCCGCAGGTCTTGTTCGACGACACCCGCCGACAGCCGTTCGATCAGCCGTTGCGCCTGCCGCCACATGCCTGTCGGAATCGGAGCGGCGACCGGCGCCTCCAGCAGGCGTCCGCCGCAAAGCTGCGCCAATGCCGACCCGCGCATCGATGGATCCGCGACCAGCGATGGAAAAGGCAAGGCGATATCAGGCGAGGCAAAGAGCTGCCCCCCCTGCCGGTCGAGCGCGCCGGGCGCAGGCGGCTGGAAGAAGACCGCGCCCGCCACCTTCGAGACATAATGGCTGGGCGACAGGCGTGCCCACCAGATGCTGGCGAGGCATGCGGCCCCTTCGGCGACCAGCAGCACGGCCTTGTCCGCCTGCGCCACCGCATGGTCCAGCCGGGTCGCCCATATGTCACGCGCCTCGCGCGAATGGTCGTCCAGGGCCAGTTGCACATCGCCCCGCCGCGGCCACGCAAACAGGTTTTCCCACGGCATGGCGCGGTCGGCCTCATCACCCGGCGTGGCCATGGACAGGGTGATGATCGAGAATGGGTCGTTCAGACGCAGTTCGGCCGCCATGATCTGCTCCGTCGCTGATCCTGCCCCCAAGGTACGCTAGGTATCGCAAAGGGCAAGGGGGCGTCGGCGCGGTGCAGCCTCACTCCGCCGCGACACCGCGCGCAGCCCGCCGCGAATCACTGAGAGCAACCGCGATGCTGTCGACCATCAACTCATACTGGTCGGCCGAATAGCCCGAGGCCAGGAATGCCCGCACCTCATGCGAGGGCACGCTATAGCCATTGTGCCAGCTGAGCACGGCCATCCGGCGCAGCGCCTCCAGCGAGGGATCGGCCAGGCGTGGATTGCGGGTTTCGCCGAAGATGTTGCTGATCGCGCGGGTCAGGCGGCTCGGCTCGCGCAGGCTCGAAACCCGGTCGCGGCGGGCAAGCGCCACGACCTGCCATTCGAGCGCCGACAGACGCGCGTCGGGCCGAACGGCCGCGGCACCCTGCTGCGCCAGCACCGCATCACGCGCGATCCGCGCCGCGCCGATTTCCTGAAAAGCGACATAGGCCATGATGAAACCCCTCTTCCGTCGCGCGACATCCCGCCCCGACAGACCATCGCCCGTCGAAGTCGACGGCCCCACGCCGTCGGCACTGCTGTCTCGCCTTCATACTTGCAGGAAGGCACTTGCCTTCGATACCGGTTGG
Organism: Sphingomonas flavida; assembly: GCF_036663655.1. Classification (NCBI taxonomy): domain Bacteria; kingdom Pseudomonadati; phylum Pseudomonadota; class Alphaproteobacteria; order Sphingomonadales; family Sphingomonadaceae; genus Sphingomonas; species Sphingomonas flavida. The sequence continues at coordinate 179,272 of NZ_JAXOJH010000001.1, read as the reverse complement.
TATATTAATGCTGCGTACAGCCGTCAAGCATTTTATACCGGGTGGTATGTAATTATTCGCCGTCAGCGTGACGGCCAGAGTACCAGCCCGGTGACGATCAGACTTTCGAGCTGTTCGCGCGAAACGCCCGATCCGGCCTGTACGGCCATTCCCTGCAACAAGGCATAGAGAAGGTTGGCGAGGCCGTTCGGGTCGACATCGTCACGCAGATCGCCGTCGTCGACCGCGCGCTGGAACCGGGCAACGATCGCCGCCTGCGACGATGCCCGCCGCGACACGACCTCCGCCTTGATCGACTCCGCCTCCGAGCCGCAGGCGACCGAATGGATTACGCCCAGGCAACCCTGCGGCTCGCACTGGCTGGTCATCGCCTCCAATGCGCCGCGCAACAGATGTTCGGCCACGCCACGCGCGGTCGGCTGGTCGAGCGCGTCGCGGATATAGGCCAGCTTCTCGGCCTCGTAGAGGTCGAGCGCCTTGTGGAACAGCGCTTCCTTGTTGCCGAAGGCGGCATAGAGGCTGGGCTTGGTGATACCCATCGCCTCGGTCAGGTCGGCCATCGACGCGCCTTCATACCCCTTGCTCCAGAAGACGCGGAGCGCGGAGGCCAGCGCCTGTTCGGTGCAGAATTCGCGCGGACGCCCTTTGCACGCGGGCAGGATATTTTTCATAACGCTCGGTATAGAACTAATCGTATCGATTGGAAAGCCCTCGCCCCCGGACGTCGCGTCCGGGAGCGAGAAACCGATCAGCCCTTGGCCAGCATGCTTCGACGCCGCCCATAGGCGAAGTAGAAGGCCAGCCCCGCGATGTTCCAGATCACGAAGCGGATAATGGTCGAGCCGGGCAGGCTGAAGAGGAGATACAGGCAGCCGAGGATCGCCAGCGTACCGACGATATAGGGCTGGGGACAGCGGAACAGCCGCTTGGCATCGGGGGCCTTGCGACGCAGCACCATCAGACAGGCGCCGACCGCGATGAAAGCGAGCAGCGTACCGGCATTGGCCAGCTCGGCAATCTCATCCAGGCGGAAGATGCCGGCGACCAGCGCGATCGATACGCCGGTGACCAGCGTGATGCGGGTCGGCGCGCCGCTCCGCTTGCTGACCACCGCCAGCGACTGCGGCAGCAGCCCGTCGCGCGCCATGGTGAAGAAGATGCGGCTCTGCCCGTACATCATGACCAAGATGACCGAAGGCAGCGCGATGACGGCAGCCAGCGCGATCAGGTGCGCAGCGGTCGGCTGGCCCAGCGACCGCAGGACCAGCGCCAGCGGCTCGGGCGAGTTCGCCAGCTGCTGGAACGGCAGCGAGCCGATCGCGGCGACCGCGACCGCCATATAGATCAACGTGCAGACCAGCATCGATCCGACGATGCCGATGGTCAGGTCTCGCCCCGGATTCTTGGCTTCCTCGGCCGAAGTCGCGACCGCGTCGAAGCCATAGAAGGCGAAGAACACGATCGCGGCGGCCGCCATCACGCCGCGCTTGGCGCCGTCGACTTCATGCGCGGCAAAACCGTACGGCATGAACGGGTGGAGATTGTCGGCATTGAAGGCCGGTGCGGCAAAGGCGACGAAGACGCCCAGCGCAACGAGCTTCACGATGACGAGGATGATGTTCAGCGTCGCGCTCTCGCGCGTGCCGGCGATCAGCATGCCCATGACCGACAAGGCGACGAGGACGGCCGGCAGGTTGATGATGCCGCCGCCATGCGGGCCCGACAGCAGTTCGGGCGGCAGGTGCACGCCCGCCGCCTGGATCCAGCCGACCAGATAGCCCGACCAGCCCACCGCGACGGTCGAGCAGGCCAGCGAATATTCCAGGATCAGGCTCCAGCCGACGACCCAGGCCAGCGTCTCGCCCAGCGCGGTATAGCTGAAGGTATAGGCACTGCCCGCCGCCGGGATCAACGTGGCGAGCTCGGCATAGGCGAGTGCGGCACAGGCGCAGACCGCCCCGGCGATCGCAAAGGCCAGGATGACGGCGGGCCCTGCCCGCTCCGCCCCGACGCCGGTCAGCGTGTAAATGCCGGTGCCGACGATCGCGCCGACACCCAGCGCGATCAGATGCGGCCAGCTGAGCGTCTTGGCGAGCGCCTGCCCCTCGGCGTGGCGGGTCGCGCTGCCCAGCGGTTTGAATGGTCCGAACATGATGGTGAATAATCCCCCCGCCCCATGGGCTTATGCTTTTCAATCGACGGGCACGAACCCGCCTTTCAGGTCGGCCAGCGTGGACCGGATATGCGCGCCAAGCAATGCCTGAAGCCGCGCCGCATCGCCGGCCAGAAAGGCATCGAGCTGTTCGCGGTGCTCCAGATGCGCCCGCGCGTCGCGTCCCGCAGGCTGAAGATGCGCGACGACATAGCGTTCGGCGAGCAGCGCGAGCTGCCGGATGATCTGAATGGTCAGCGGTTGCCGGATCGGACGGACCATCGCCATGTGGAATTGCCGGTTGCAGATGGCGACCCGGGCCAGGTCGTCGCTGGCGGCTCGGTCGAGCGCCTCGAATGCGGCAATCAGGCCGGCACGGTCGGCATCGTCGGCCATCCCGACGGCGCGGGCCGCCGCCGCAGGCTCCAGTTTCAGGCGAAGGCTGTAGATATCCTCGGCCTCGGCCGCCGACAGTGGCGCGATCCGGTATCCGCGATTGGCCACGCCCAGGAGCAGCCCCTCCTGCTCCAGCCGGGCCATCGCCTCGCGAAGCGGGATCTTGCTGACACCCAGTTCAGCGGCCAGCGCATCCTGGCGGATCGTACGATCGGCGGGGATCATCCCCGCGATGATGCGTTCGCGAACGATCGCGAAGATTCGGTCCGCCAGCGTCTGAACGACGATCGCGCCCCCGCCCAGGGCCCGCCCCTCATCAGGCGCGAACCCATCGGACGAGAGCGCCGTGGCCATCAGGCGGCCTTGGCCTGGCCGAGCGTCGGGCGGGTCGCGGCGGCCTTTTCGACCATCGCGATCACCTCGGCGCGACGGGCGCCTTCCAGTACGTAGCGCGGCGGCAGGACGCGCTCCGAACCACGGCCCATGACCTGCTCGGCCAGCTTGATCGACTGGACCAGGTCATGCTCGGCATCGAGGTGAAGGAGCGGCATGAACCAGCGATAGATTTCCATCGCCTTGGCATGATCGCCACGCTCGAAGGCGGCGACCAGCTCGACCGACTCCTTCGGGAAGGCGTTGGTCAGGCCCGAGACCCACCCTTGCGCACCGAGGTAAAGCCCCTCGAGCGCGACGTCGTCGAGGCCCGCGAACAGGACATAGCGATCGCCGAACGCATTGCGGAAATCGGTGAAGCGGCGGGTATCGGGTGCAGACTCCTTGACCGCCACGATGTTCTTCACGTCGATCAGCGCTTCCAGGACCGTCTGGTCGATGACCGTGCGATAGGCAGGCGGATTGTTGTAGAGCATGATCGGCAGGCCGACCTGATCCGCCACGCCCTTGAAGTGGTTCACCAGCTCATGCGCCTTGGGCACATAGACCATCGGCGGCAGCAGCATGAGGCCGTCGGCACCGGCCTTTTCGGCGGCCTGGGCATAACGGACCGCACGGCGGGTGTCATATTCCGAGCAGCCGGTGATGACCGGCACGCGCCCCGCCACCGCCTCGACGATCGCGGTCAGGACCGTAACCTTCTCGTCATAATCGAGCGAGTTGTTCTCGCCGACCGTGCCGAGTGCGATCACGCCGGTTACGCCGTCATTGACCAGATCGTCGACGACACGCTGCGTATCGGCGAGGTCGATCGACAGATCCTCCCGAACCTGGGTCGTCACTGCGGGGAATACGCCACGCCAGCCGATGCTCACTATCTGTCTTCCTGCTATTGTTTTAGATATCGTATACTGTTGCTATCGCATTCAGCGCGACCGGTCAATCATCATTCCTCGTCGGGATAAGGCCCCTTGCCCCCCTCTGCGATGAAGCGATCGGTGCGACGGTCGATGACCGGCAGCGGCACATAGCCCAGTTGCAGCATCGCATCGTGCCAAGCGCGGATGTTGAACTTCGGACCCAAGGCCTTCTCGGCCTTTGCGCGCGCCCGCTGAAAGGCAAGTTGGCCCATGTAATAGGACAGGGCCTGGCCCGGCCATGCGATATAGCGATCGACCTCGGTCTCGATCTCGTGGTCCGACAGAGCGGTGTTGTCGTGCAGATAGGCCTGCGCCCGCTCGCGGCTCCACCCCATGGCGTGGATGCCGGTATCGACGACCAGTCGGGCCGCACGCCACGCCTGATAGGACAGCATGCCGAACCGATCATAAGGCGTCTTGTAAAAGCCCATATCCTCGCCCAGCGCCTCGCAATACAGCGCCCAGCCCTCGCCATAGGCCGACAGATAGCTGTCGCGGCGATAACGAGGCAGGTCCTTGTTCTCTGCCGCCAGTGGCATCTGGAAGGCATGGCCCGGCGCGCTTTCATGCAGGGTCAGCGCGGGCAGGGCATAGAGCGAGCGCGATGGCAGGTCATAGGTATTGACCAGGTAAATGCCCGTGCCACCGCGCCCGGCAGTGTAGAAGGGCGCCAAATCGGCGGGTACCGGCTTGATCGCGAACCGGCTGCGCGGCAGGCGCCCGAACCACTGCGAGGCGATGCCGTCGAAGCTCTTGGCGAACCAGGCCGCGCGGTCGAGCAGTTCCTGCGGCGTCTTGGCGTAGAATTGCGGATCGGTGCGCAGGAACGTCAGGAAAGCCGGGAAGTCGCCCTGGAACTTCACCTCCTTCATCACCCCGTCCATGCGGGCGCGGATCCGCTGCATCTCGGACAGGCCGATGGCGTGGACCTGCTCCGGGCTCATGTCGGCGGTGACATATTCGCGGATCTTCGAACGATAATAGGCCTTGCCGTCGGGCAGGTCATACGCCGCCGTGCTGACCTGCGCGCGCGGCATGTAATCGGTACGAAGAAACGCGAGCAGCCGTGCATGCACCGGCAACACGTCGTCACGGATCGCGGCCTTGGCTTCCGCCCGGAGCGCGGCGGCCGTCGCCGGGGCCATGGTGGCGGGCATCTTGCGGAACGGCTCGTAAAAAGGCTGGTCCTCACCGGTCCCCGCATCGACCACCTGCGCCACACCAATATCCCGCCCTTTCAGCGTGATACGCGGCACTGTGAAACCCCGGTCGAGGCCCGCACGCATGTTGGCGATCTGCTGGTCATAGTAACGCGGCATCTGGCGCAGCATTGCCAGATAGTCGCGATACTGGCGTTCGGTAGTGAAGCTGCCCCGCGCCCAACTGGCCAGGTTGCCCCAGAAACTGGTGTCGGCGGTCAGCGGCTTTTCATATTCCCGGAAACGCTGCGCCGCGAGCAGCGCATCGATCTGGCCGCGATAGACCATATAGTCGATCTGGGTATTGGCCGAGAGCCGGGCGGGATCGATAGCGTCCAGCGCCTTGGCGGTCGCCTCCCAACGCGCCAGTCGTTCCGCCTGGGCCGCAGGGCCGACATCGGGCAACTGACGCGATCCGGCGCTGCCGCTATCCTCGTCTGCGGCGCTCTGGCTGATGCGCCATTTATACTCCGCTTCGGCAAGGGCCCGGAAACGGGCGTCGGCGGACTGAGAGGTCGCTCGGGCCGCCTGGGCCCGCGCAGCAACCCTCGCGTCCACCATAGTGGCGGGAGCAACAACCAAGGCCACACCGGCCAAAAGCCGCCCGATCGATCGCGTCATATTCGTCCCCTTGCTCAACCGTTCAACGCCATCACATCGCGGTACAGATCGGGCGCGATCGTGACCCCTTCGGCCAGCGAAACCGCGCGCGCGGCATAACGCCGGGCGGACGGCAGCCTGGCCCCCTGCCCCGTGATCGCCCCGAACATCGCCTCCGCGCGCTCTTGATGCTCTGGCAGCAGGTCGCCGAGGAAGCCTTTGGGATCGATGGCGATGATCAGTTCGCCGCCCAATGGCGAACCGCCCCGCCCCGCATCCCAAGCAATCGACTCGCGACTGGTCATGTCCCCGATCAGCGGCCCGGCGAGCAGCTCGACCATTGAGGCGAGCGCCGATCCCTTATGCCCACCGAACGTCCGCATGGCCCCTGACAGCACCTCGGCCGGGTCGGTGGTCGCATGACCCTTGGCGTCGACGCCCCAATCCTCCGGCACGGCCTTGCCCGCGCGCCGGTGCAACTCGATCTCGCCGCGCGCGACCATGCTGGTGGCAAAATCGAAGACGAAGGGCGGCCCGTCGGGGCGCGGCCAGCCAAAGGCGATGGGATTGGTGCCGAATACCGGCTGTGCCCCGCCCGACGGAGCGACCCAGGCATGGCTGGGCGTAAAGGCCAGCGCGACCAGCCCGGCCTCGGCCAGTTCCTCGACCTCGGGCCATAGCGCAGCGAAGTGGACGACATTGTTGAGCGCCAGCGCCGCAATGCCGTTGGCGCGGGCCTTCTCGATCAGCATCGGCTTGCCCGTCTGGAACGCCAGTTGGGCAAAGCCGCCGCCACCATCGACACGGACGAGCGCGCGGGCGGGTTCGGACAGGAACGGCTCGGCATCGGGCACGACCACGCCCTTATTGATGCTGGAGACCGCAACGAGCAGCCGATAGATACCATGCGATGCGCAACCGTCGCGCTCACCCGCCACCATCGTCTCGGCCACCGCCTCGGCATGCGGCACGGCCAGCCCCGCGCCGATCAGCTTGGCGCGGGCGAGATCCCGGAGCTCGTCGAGCGAGAGACGCACGCCGGTCATGCGACCGGGTCCTTCTTCGCGGTGAACAGGCGCATGCCGAAGATCGGCCCGGCGGTGCTGCGATCATGTGGCACCACTCGGATACGCACGGATTTCTTGCCCTTCATCAACGGCTCGGGCAGCGCATATTCGACGGTGAAGAACTTGCCCGGCTTATCATTTTCAAGCTGTTGCGTCGCAATCTTCACATTGTCGACCAATATGTCGAAGTCGCGTGCCCGCTCCTCGCCCCAGTAGGTGGCCTGGAGGATCAGCGGACCGGGTCGCACCGCCATGGTGAATTCGAAATAGCCGCCCGACCGCGCATCGCGCCCCTGCTTGCCCAGATAGGATACCGGATAGGAAATGTCCGAGGTCAGTGCATGATCGCGCTCGGGCTGCATTTCGCCCAGATACATGACATCGACCGATCGCGCCGCGATGTCGCGGGCCTTCGCCTGCTCGGCCAGATAGCTGGCCTCCTCCGCTTTCCACCCCGCCTCGGTGAAACGCTTGAAATAGACGGCGCTACGGCGTTCATATTGTCCGAAAAAGGGCACGAACCCAAGCCCCTTCGGCCGGAAGGCATCGCCAACCGCGTAGCGGATCGCGCTCCCCTGCATCGGGGTGAATGCCGCGACTGGGTTTGCCCCGACCATCGCGGGATCGGGTGCGTCCCATGGCGTGGCGGCAGGACCGAGATCGGCGGCCATCACCATCGGTCCGCGCAGGACGGCCACGACCGTGTCATCCCCCGGCGCCGCTTCGGTCCGCAAGTCGAGCGGCAAGCGGATGACGAGCGTATCGCCCGCCTTCCACCGCCGGTCGACCACGGCATAACCGCGCTCGATCACCGGCGCGATCGCCTGGCCATTGACCTCGACCACCGCGTTTCCGTTCGCCCAGCCCGGCACGCGCAACGCCACCGGGAAGCGTCCCGGTCGCGCGAGATGCGCGAACGTCACCGTGCTCGCCCCGTCCATCGGATAAGCGGTGTCGAGCGTGACCAGCGCACCCCGCTTCTCCCACCGCGCCTCCGACGGGATGTACAGATTGACGAACAGGGTTTCGCCGCCCTGCCAGAAGATGGACTCGCCATGCTTGGCATGCGCCTCCATCCCCGATCCGACGCAGCACCAGAACGCGTCGTCCTGCGGCGTGGAAAAGCTGCGCGCCGCGCCCGACATCAACGGCGTCATATAGGTGAAGCCGCCATTCTCGGGATGCTGCGCCGCCATCACATGGTTCAGATGGGCGCGTTCATAATAGTCGAACAGTCGCCCGTCCGGCTTCCACCCGTAAAGATGCCGGGTCAGCTTCATCATGTTATAGGTGTTGCAATGCTCGCACGTCTGGTCGGTGACGTGGCGGGCGATGGTATCGGGCGCGGAGAAATACTCGCGGTCGGCATTGCCGCCGATGACATAGCTGTGATGGCCGGTCACCGTTTCCCAGAAAAAGGCCGCCCCCTTCGCCGGTTCCGGCTTGCCGGTGATCTCGTGCAGACGCGCCAGGCCGATCAGCTTGGGCACCTGCGTATTGGCATGGAAATTCGCCAGCTTGTCCTCGCCCGCGACCAGCGGATCCAGCACCTTGCGGTCATAGATACGCTCCGCCAGCGTCAGCCACTGGCGATCGCCGGTCCGCTGGTACAGCTCGGCAAAACTCTCGTTCAGGCCGCCATATTCGCAGCCCAGCACGGCCTGCATCTGCGCATCGTCCAACGCGGCGAACACGCGCGCGAAGTAACCACCCAGCCGAACCGCCACGTCCAGCGCCTGCGCATTGCCCCAACCGCCATGAATGTCGAGCAGACCGGCAAACAGCTTGTGCACCGTATAGAGCGGCGACCAGGACCCGTTGAGGTCGAAGCCCCCCGACTTGATCTTTCCCGCCATGATCTCGGGAAAGATTTCCTCCCCGTCGACCACCTTGCCGTCGGCGCGCTTACGCCCCAGCGCACCGACATAGCCGGTGCCGCGCTTGGCCTGGGCCTCCGCCAACTCGCCGACGATATAATCGGCGCGGCGACGCATTTCGGTATCGCCGGTCTGCTGCCACGTCAGCACCAGCGCCGACATATAGTGGCCCAGCGTATGCCCGGCGATCGTATCGCTTTCCCAGCCGCCATAGATCGGCGCCTTGGCCTCCAACCCGGCATAGACCCGGAAATTGTGGAGGAGCCGATCGGCACTCAGACGATAGAGGTAGCGCCGGTTCGTCTCGACCGCGGTCGCATAGATGGACGGGCGCAGGCGAATGGCCGAGAGCGGCAGCGGCTCGGCCTTGTCGGGCAGCGTCGACGAGCCCGCTGCGATCGCCTTGGGCGCGACGCCCACCATGGCCAGACCGGCCGCTCCCCGCATCCATTCGCGTCTGTTGGTGCGCACCATCTTGCCCTCCTGCTAATACTGTATACTAATATCGACCGACCGGGAGGGGGTCAATCGCAATGCGGGTGCGACCTGACGGCCCGTCAAAAGGGGGTTCTTGCGATGCGTTACCGATTGATCCACCTGCTGCCGCTGTCGGTCGCCATGCTGCCGATGATGGCTGGTGCCCATGGACCGGCTGACGCGGGAAAGACCCAAGTGCATCCTGCCGCCACAGGTCGCGCTGCCTCTGATATACAGGTCGGCGCGTTCCGTCTGCGGCTCGACCCCACCAGCCAGACAGCGCGCAGCCTGTCGCCGGTCGCGACGCCGGGCTTCGATTTCCTGCCCGTGGGCCGTGCCAAGGAGCGGGCGGGCAATGGATACAACCATCTTGGCGATATTCACGTCCGGCTGCGCACCGGGGCGGGCGCATGGCGCGACTATTCCTCGTCGCGGGATCGGCGGCCGGTTCGCGCGCTGTCCGCGCGCGGTTCCGTCCTGGCCTCCGCCGACATCACCGCGTCGATGGGATCGGGCCTGCCGCTGCGGATCGTTCGGGAATGGGTGAACGACCGAGGAGCGCCGGTCCTCCGCTTTACCCTGACCAACACCTCGGCCCAACCCGTCGAGATTGGCGGCCTGGGCATCCCGATGGTGTTCGACAACATCATCACCGACCGCACGCTGGAACAGGCCCATGCGCAGGCGAGCTTTGCCGATCCCTATATCGGTCGCGATGCGGGTTATGTGCAGGTCACGCGGCTGAACGGCGCGGGTCCCGCCCTGCTGGTCCTGCCGGAACGCGCGACCCCGCTGGAGGCCTATGTCCCCATCCCGACCCTGCGCGAGACCAAGGGTCAGGGTGTCATCGTCGAGGCCAGCCCGCGTGCGCAGACGTCGGAAGGCTTTTACGACTGGATGGTCGCCAGTGAGGCCTATGCCCAGACCGATTGGGCGAAGGCGGGCAAGCCGTGGAACGACCCGACCAGCTTCACCCTGGCGCCGGGCGAGCACCGCACGATCGGGCTGCGGCTGGTCACCGCGCCCAGCATTCGCGCGATCGAGCCGACGCTCATGGCGCAAAAGCGGCCGGTCGTCGTCGGCGTGCCCGGCTATGTCGTGCCGACCGACCTGGATGCCACGCTGTTCGTCCATGCTCCCACCGCGATCACCGGCATCGCCAGCTATCCGGCGGGGGCGCTGGACGTATCGCGGCAGCCGGGCCGGCCGGGCTGGACCCGATTGTCGGTACGCGGCAAGCAATGGGGCCGTGCCCGCCTGACGCTGTCCTATGCCGACGGCAGCGTCCAGACGGTCCAGTATTTCATCACCAAGCCGCTCGAGCGAACGATGGCGGATCTGGGGCGCTTCTCGACGACCAATCAGTGGTTCGAGGGCAAGGGCGATCCCTTCGGTCGGTCACCCGCGATCCTGACCTATGACCGGGAAGCAGGACAAGTCGTCACCGCCGACCCGCGCGTCTGGATTTCGGGCATGAGCGACGAAGGCGGCGCGGGCAGCTGGGTCGCGGCGGTCATGAAACAGCTCGACAATCCGGATGCGCAGGAAATCGCCCGGATCGAGCAGCTGGTCGACAAGACCATCGTCGGACGCCTGCAAGTGGCCGAAGGACCCCATGCGGGCGGGGTGAAGAAGAGCCTGTTCTATTACGATCCAGCCGCCTTCCCCGATCTGTATCAGCCCGCCAAGGACTGGCAGAGCTGGACCTCCTGGAAAAAGGACCAGGCCGACGATCTGGGGCGTGCCTATAATTACCCGCATGTCGCGGCGGGACATTGGGTTCTGTATCGGGTCGCGCGCAATCATCCCGGTATGACGAAGGTCCACGCCTGGGACTGGTATCTGGATCACGCCTACCAGACGATCGTCGCGATGATGCGCGACGCACCGCATTATGCGCAGTTCGGCCTGATGGAGGGGGATGTCTTCATCGATATCCTGACCGATCTGAAGCGCGAGGGCTGGACCGCCAAGGCCGCCGAGATCGAGCGGCTGATGAAGGGCCGTGCGGACCATTGGCGCACCCTGAAATATCCGTTCGGCAGCGAGATGGCGTGGGACTCGACAGGCCAGGCTGAGGTCTATGCCTGGATGCGCTATTTCGGATACGGCCCGCAGGCGGACGTCACGCGCGAGGTCATACTCGGCTATGATCCGTCGATCCCGCATTGGGGATATAACGGCAATGCCCGGCGCTATTGGGATTTCCTGTACGGCGGCAAATATCCCCGGCTGGAGCGGCAGATCCATCATTACGGATCGACGCTGAACGCCATTCCGCTGTTCGATGCCTTCCGTCGCAAGCCCAGCGACATGCACTTGCTGCGGGTCGCCTATGGTGGGCTTCTCGGGGGAATTACCAATATCGACCAGCAGGGCGCGTCGTCCGCTGCCTTCCACAGCTGGCCCGACAAGATGGAATGGGACCCGTATAGCGGCGACTATGGCATGGGCTTTTTCGGTCACGCCTATGCCGCCGCGACCTATGTGGTGAACGATCCGGCGCTCGGCTGGCTCAGCTATGGCGGCAATGTGTCACAGGTCGGAGGGCGCATCCGCGTGGTCCCGCGCGATGGGGCCCGGTCGCGCCTGTTCATCGCTCCGGCGGGCCTGTGGCTGACGCTGGAGGCGGGCAAGATCGCCGGCGTCGATTATGATCCGGCCAGCGCCATGGTGCGTGTCACGCTCGACCCGGCGACCACCGGCACCTCGAACGCGCGACTGTTCGTGGAGACGACCACGCCGAACGGCCGGGCCTATCGCCCCGACCGGGGCACGCCGGAGCGCGGCGGTTACACCGTCCCCCTGTCGGACGTACCGACCGAGCTTGTGCTGTCCGCCAGATAGGCGCGCAACTGGCGGACGAGCGGCCCGTCGGCGGGCGGCATGGGCCATGCGCTCATCGCCGCCGGTTCGCACCAGGTCAGCCCGTCCGCCTCCAGCGCGACCGGCACGCCCCGCCACGCCCGAACGACGTAGAGCAGCAGGAGCAGATGGCGCCCCGGCAGGACTTCGGTCGCGAACCCGGCTGGCTCCAGCGCCTCTCGATCGACCGTGATCGCCAACTCCTCGTGCAGCTCACGCACCAGTGCTTCCTCCGGACTTTCACCGGGTTCGAGCTTGCCGCCGGGAAACTCCCATAGCCCCGCCAACGCCTTGCCAGCCGGACGCTGCTGCAACAGGACGCGACCATGTTCGTCTACCAGCGCCGCCGCGACGACGGGAAACAGCGTTGCGATGGCAGAGTCCGACTGATCTACCATTTGTTAACCCTTTTCCGATTATGTCGCTTGCGTCATGAAAATGCCGAAGGCCATCCGCGACCTGCGACATGTCTGCGCCGATACGCGTGGTGCGTCGGCTGTGGAATATGGCCTGATCCTGGTTGCGGTGATGCTGACCATATTTGTCGGCCTGTCCGCGGTCAGTGGCGGCATTCAGAATCTGATGACCACGATCTCCGATCATCTCCAGCGGGCAACCGGCTAGGTTTTTCTCCAGCGAACCTAAAACTTTAAGCCTTCGTCAACCAGTGCAGCGGCATACCAGCCCGAAGCTGATCCGGCGCTCCGGCTCAGCCGGGTGATCGACCACGCATTGCAATCAACGGAGACCGGAATGAAGACGCTTCGCAAGATGGTGAAGGACAACAAGGGCGCGACGGCGATCGAATATGGCCTGATCGCTGCCTTGGTTGCCGTGGCTGCAATTACGGGCATGTCTTCGCTCGGGACCAGCCTGAAGACCGCGTTCACCAATATCGCAGGTAAGCTGGACAACAACGTCAAGTAAGCCGTCCGGAGCAGGTCAGTGGCGTGATGAGTCATCTGACCTGCTCCAGAGACACTTATGGTCCGCAGGCCTAGACCATCGGACTTTGACACCTTGCGTCCTGTTCTTACCGCCCGGTGCCGCCGCAGCGCTTCGCTCGCCGACGAAACTCAGCGACTTGGGTCACGCCTCGGCTCCGGATTTACATCTGGAGAACGGCATGAATAAAATTTGGCAGGTTCTTTGCGATCGCAAAGGCGCTACCGCGATCGAATACGGGCTGATCGCCGCCTTGGTCGCGGTCGCAGCGATCGGTGGAATGTCCGCGCTGGGCAACTCGCTCAGCGGCAGCTTCGACCGTATAGCGAATTCACTCAGCAGCCACATCTGAGGCTTGCTTCGATATTTAAGCAGCCGATAGGGGCCGTCGACCTTTCGTGTCGACGGCCCCGTTTAATTACAGGCGGCCCATCGCGAGGAACTTCGCCGCACGACCGCGCTTCAGTTCGTCACGGCCGAGGCCGCTCAGATCACCCAACGCCTTCTCGACGGCGTCGCCCAGATTGGCGATGGCACCCGCGTGATCGCGATGCGCGCCACCGACCGGCTCGGGAACGATGGTGTCGATCACGCCGAAGCTCTTCAAGTCCTGTGCCGTGACCCGCATCGCCTCGGCCGCTTCGGCCGCCTTGTCGGCGGTCCGCCACAGGATCGAGGCGCAGCCCTCTGGCGAGATGACCGAATAGACCGCGTGCTCGAACATCAGGACGCGGTTACCAGCCGCCAGCGCCACCGCGCCGCCGGAGCCGCCTTCGCCGACGATCGCCGACACGACCGGTACGCCCGCCGCCAGACAGGCTTCGGTCGAACGCGCAATGGCCTCGGCCTGGCCGCGCTCTTCGGCCTGGATGCCCGGAAACGCGCCGGACGTGTCGACCAGGGTCACGATGGGCAGGCCGAAGCGATCGGCCAGCTCGACCAGGCGAATCGCCTTGCGATAGCCCTCGGGCTTGCCCATGCCGAAATTGTGCCGCAGGCGGCTCGCGGTATCCTCGCCCTTTTCATGGCCCAGCACCATGACGCGCTGGCCACGGAACTGCGCGAAGCCGCCCATGATCGCCTGGTCGTCGCCGAACGCTCGGTCGCCCGCCAGCGGCACGAACTCTTCGAACAGCCCGGCGACATAATGCTTGAAATGCGGGCGTTGCGGATGGCGCGCGACCTGCGTCTTCTGCCACGGGGTCAGCCGGGCGAAGGTGTCGCGCAGCAGCTTGTCCGACTTGGCCTGCAGCTTGGCGATCTCCGCGCCGATATCCACCGTCCCTTCGGCGGTGGTGTCGCGCAGTTCGTCGATCCGGCTCTGAAGCTCGGCGATCGGTTTCTCGAAATCGAGGAAGGTCGTTGACATGGGCCTAGCGCCTAAGGGCGCTTTGTCCGAAAATCAACGAGCGGGTGGCGGGCATTGACGAGTTCGACCAGCTTTGCTGCCTCGACATGGGTGTAGATCTCGGTCGTGGCGATATCGGCATGGCCCAGCATCGCCTGCACGGCGCGCAGATCGGCACCGCCGCCCAGCAGGTGCGTGGCAAAGGCATGGCGCAGGACATGCGGGCTGACCCGGTCCGGCGGAATGCCCGCCTCCGCCGCCAGCGCCTTGACCAGTTGATACAGGCGGATGCGGGTCAGATGCTTCTTGCCGCCGGGAAACAGCCATGCCGCCTCCACCGGCAAGCAGACGCGCCACACCGCGACCGCCGCCCGCGCCCGGTCGGAGATGGGGACCATCCGCTCGACGCCGCCCTTGCCCTTCAGGATCAGGAACGGCCGGTCGGGATGCACCGCGCCGCGCGGGAGGGCGACGAGTTCGCTCGCACGCAGGCCCGAGCCGTAGAGAAGCTCGATAAGGGCTGCCAGGCGAAGGTCGTAAGCGCTCGGATGCGCCGCACCGGTCCGCTCGGCGATGGCCGCGAACAGCCGGTCGATATCGGCATGGCTGAGGACCTTGGGCAGACCCCGTCGCTGCCCCGGTCGCGGCAGGACCGACGAGGGGTCGTCGCTGCGCAAGCCCTCTTCGTGCAGAAAACTATAGAAGCGGCGCAGCGCGGCCGATTTTCGAGCCACCGTCGAATGGGCCAAACGGCTCCAGCCATCGGCCAGTCCACGCAGCGCCGATTCATCCGCCGCCACCAGCGCGCCCATCGCCTCGCCCGCCAGCCGCAGGTCGGAGCGATAGGCGGCGAGCGTATTGCCCGCCGCGCCCGCTTCGGCCGCCATCATTTCCAGAAAACGATCGAGCAGCGCAGCGTCGTCGGACGTCATGCGCGCGCGATCGCCTCCGCCGCGATCATCCGTGCCTCCGCATCCAGCCCGACGGAACGAAGCGCACCCACGATTCGGTAGAGCGCCTGGGGTGGTACGCCGTGCCAATCGCTGGTCTGCATCCCGATCGCGCAGAGCAGCACGACCATGCCGGGCCGCTCCGCCGCCACCGCCTCGTCAAGGGCGTCGGTCCAGGCATTGCGCTGGCCCACGCGCACGTCGAGTGCCTCGGCGCCCTTCTCGACATCGCCGCGCGACAGGCGACCCAGGCCCGCCAGCCCGGCAAAGAACATGCGCTGCCTATATGCATCGCCGCCGCCATAGCCGCTGACTTGGTCATAGCCGACCTCGCCCTGACGATCCGGATCGCTGAGCATGATCATCGCCCAGCCGTCGCTGCCGCTCTTGACGCTCTCACGCCAGCTGGCGGCGTTGCGATCGAGCCCGGCGGAGAGCATCGATGCGATCAGGCGATCGGTATCGTCGCCCGCCACGACGGGCAGTCGCGCCGCCGCCCGGGCGGTCAGGATCAGCCGGGCATAGGGTGTGCGCGCGGCATCGCCCCACAATGACCGGATCGCGGTCAGCCGCTGCCCCTCGTCACTGGCGGCATAGGCGTTGCGCAGATCATTGCCGATCCGGGCCTGCTCGCGACTGGCCTGGTCGTCATCGGCCAGCGCCGCATAGAAATCGACCAGCGCGACGTTGGACAGGACGCCCATCGCCGCCGCCTGATCGACGACGGTCGCACGTTCGGTCATGGCGACGGCTGGCGAGGTCGCCAGCCAACCGCGCACCTGCGGCCCAACATAGGCCAGGTAATCCGGCGGCACCGTCACACCGGTCGCGGTCGCCAGGCCGAAGCGCCAGGTCGTCAGGCGATCGGCGTCGCCCCATTCGATCGTCACCACACGGCGGCCGCCTGCACGAGCCCCGATCAGCTTGTCGGCGAGCTTCACGTCGAAGGCGTCGGCGACCTGCTGGCGGCGAACCTGCTGCACCAGCGCCGCGCCGCGTGCGCCCTCGCCCGACAGGACCGCGCACCAGCCCTGCGCCAAGCGATACCCGCCAAGCCCGGTCACACCGGCGCCCCGGTCGGCCAGCGGGCAGAGCCCGGCCGGGTCGCTGCTGGCGAGCAGGGCGTTGATCGCGACCTGATAGAGCTTGGGCGTACAATTGGCCGTATCGACCGACTGCACCACGGCGCGCGCAACCTGTGCCTCACCCATGCGAAGCAGCAGCCAAGCCCGCTCGGCGGCAAAGTCCGCGCCGTTCACGCCGCGCGGCGTAGTCAGGCGGGCCGCCAGCGTCCGGCGCAACAGGATCGAGGTCCAGCGCGACGGCAATGGCGCGGACAGCCGGCGCATCAAGGCCTCGGCGACACGTCCGTCCGCCCCGGCAAAGGCGTCCTCGTCCAGCGCACCCTCGCGCGGCCCCGCCGGGCCGACCAACGACAGCGAACGGCGGGCGGAGGCAGGCAGCTCATATTCGGCCATCTCGCGCGCGCTCATCGTCGGGGTGGGCGACGGCGTGACGGTGGGCGACGGTGTCGGCGTGGACAGCGATTCGATCAGCGCGCCGACCGGATCCGCGCGCGCCGGAGTCGGCACGGACACAGGCGTGGCGGTGGCGCCGGGCGCCGCACGCACCGGCGTCGCGCCGCTGCGCGGCGTACCGCGCGGGCTGGGCTGCGCGGCGGGCTGGCCGAAACCGGGGGGCAGCAGCGATTCGGGGCGATCCTGAGCCGCGGCGATGGCCGCGGCCCCGACCATCAGGAGCGCGACGGCCCTGGGCAGGTGGCGAAAGGCGCCGCCCCGCTTATTGCAGGTTGCCAAGCGAGACCGCCTTTTCGACCTGGGTGGTCGGCCGTTCGGTCGCCCGGCCCGAGAGCAGGAACAGGCCCCCGACGATGATGACGAGAAGGACGATGAGCGTGACGACCATACGGGACATGAAACGCAAAACCTTATAATGGACCCGTGAAAGCCCGGCCGGTGTTGCCGGGCGCGCGCCCGCTGTATAGCGCAGAGCGCAATGTTGCAAAGCCACAACCCTGTAGATGCAAGCTGGAACGGGTCACCCATCGTGCTCGTCGGCCTGATGGGCGTGGGCAAGTCGACCGTCGGCCGCCGCCTGGCGAATCGGTTGCGCGTGCCCTTCGTCGATGCCGACCATGCGATCGAGCAAGCCGCCGGCATGAGCGTATCGGAAATCTTCGAACAATTCGGCGAACCCTATTTCCGCGACGGCGAACGCCGGGTGATCGCACGGCTGGTCGATGGCCGTCCCAAGGTGATCGCGACCGGCGGCGGTGCGTTCGTCAATGACGAAACACGCGCGCTGATCCTGGAACAGGCCACCGCCATCTGGCTGAACGCCAGCCCGGAAGTCCTGGCCGAGCGGGTCCGGCGGCGCGACACCCGCCCGCTGCTGCGCGGCAAGGACCCGCTGAAGGTGCTGCGCGAGCTGTCCGCGATCCGCAACCCGATCTACGCGCTCGCCCCGATCCATATCTCCAGCAAGCGCGGGCCGCACGAGGCCACCGTCAACGCCATCCTGAAAGCCATCGGACGATGAAGACCGTCACCGTGTCGCTCGGCGACCGCAGCTACCCCATCCATATTGAGGCCGGGCTGCTACCCCGCGCCGCCGAATATCTCGCGCCGCTGTCACGCGGACGGCGCATGGCGATCGTGACGGACGAGAATGTCCGCCCGCATCTGACCGTGCTGCAGGCCGCGCTCGACGCGGCGGGCGTCGCCAGCGAGGCGATCATCCTGCCGCCCGGCGAGAAGACCAAGAGCTGGGCGATGCTGGAGCATGTCTGCGACCGACTGCTCGAACTGGGTATCGAGCGCGCCGATCACGTCGTCGCGCTGGGCGGCGGGGTGATCGGCGATCTGGTCGGCTTCGCCTGTTCGATCGTCAAGCGCGGCTGCCGCTTCGTCCAGATCCCGACGACCTTGCTGTCGCAAGTCGATTCGTCGGTCGGCGGCAAGACCGCGATCAACACCTCGGCAGGCAAGAACCTGATCGGCGCCTTTCATCAGCCTGCCATGGTACTGATTGATCCGGACGTGCTCGACACCCTGCCCGCCCGACAGGTGCGCGCGGGTTATGCCGAGGTCGTGAAATACGGCCTGATCGACGATTTCGCCTTTTTCGAATGGTGCGAGGCGAATGCACCTGCGCTGCTGGCGGGCGACGCCGATGCGCGCGTCCACGCCATCGCCCATTCGGTCGCGGCCAAGGCGCGGATCGTTGCCGCCGACGAGCATGAAACCAACGGCATCCGCGCGCTGCTCAATCTGGGCCACACCTTCGGTCACGCGCTGGAGGCGGAGGCGGGCTTTTCCGAGCGATTGCTTCACGGAGAGGGCGTCGCAGCGGGCTGTGCGCTGGCATTCCGCTATTCGGTGCGCAACGGCATTTGCGACCGTCAGGATGCCGAGCGGGTCGCCGCCCATCTCCGCGCCATCGGCCTGCCCGACGGCCTTGCCGCCGCCGGGATCGATGCGCCCTCCGCGACGTTGGTCGAGCATATGAAACACGACAAGAAGATGGCGGCGGGCACCCTGCCCTTCCTGCTGGCACGCGGGATCGGGCAGACCTATCTCGACAAGACGGTGGACCTGACCGACGTGGCCACCTTCCTCGACGCCGAGCCGCGCTGATGCCGAACGGCGTCGCCAAGCAGAATCTGCCGAGCAAGACATGCCAGGCCTGCGGGCGCCCGTTCACCTGGCGCAAGAAATGGGCGCGGGACTGGGATCAGGTGATTTACTGCTCGGATGCCTGCCGGAAGAAGCGATAACGGTTTCCCGTGGCGTTCGACCTCGCTCACGCCGAGCGAAGTCGAAACGTATATCCGGCCCTATCCCCGCGTCTTTTTCACCGCCGCCAATGCCCGTTCGCGACCCTCGCGATGGCCGATGATCTTGGCCGGATAGCTTTTCGGCCGACATCCGGCCTCGTCGGGATCGTGGATTGCCGCGTCGGATACATGCTTCAGCTCGGGCACCCATTCACGGATATAGTCCCCCGCCTCGAACTTCTCCGACTGGCTGAGCGGCGCCATGATCCGCCCGAACATGTTCGAGTCGATGCCGGTCCCCGCGACCCATTGCCAATTCACGGCGTTGTTCCCGTAGTCGGCGTCGATCAGGCAGTCCCAGAACCAGCGCTCCCCCTCTCGCCAGTCGATCAGCAGGTGCTTGATCAGGAACGACGCGGTGATCATCCGCACCCGGTTGTGCATCCAACCCGTCGCCCAAAGCTGTCGCATCCCGGCGTCGACGATCGGATAGCCGGTCCGCCCGGTCTGCCATGCCTTCAAATCGGCCTCCGCTTCCGCACCCGTCCGCCATGGCAGGGCGTCGAAGGCCTCGCGGCCGTTGCGATCGGCATAATCGGGCAAGGCCATCACGACGCCATCGGTGAAGTCCCGCCACGCCAATTCCTTGCGAAACGTCTCGGTATCGCCGCGCCGGTCCAGCGAGTGCCAGACGGCTCGGACCGAGACTTCCCCGAAATGGAGGTGCGGCGACAGGCGCGAGCTGCCCTCCTCGGACGGCATGTTGCGGGCGGTGTCGTAGGCGGCGGCCTTGTCGCCGAAATCGTCCATCCGCTCACGCGCGCCCGCCTCACCCGGAATCCAGTCCGCGTCGAAGCCCTTCGACCAGTCGGGCTTGGTCGGTAGCAGTGACCAGTCGGACAGCTTCTCGCCCTTCGGCCAATGGGCGGGGGCGGTCAGCGCCTTGGGCGGATCGAGCGGATGTTCGGGGGGAAGATGTTCCTGCAACCCCTTCCAGAAGGCCGAATAGATACGGAAAGGCTTGCCGCTGCCCGTCGTCACCAGTTCGGGACGGGCCAGATGGTTGCCGTCCTGCAGGTAGAGGGCATCGCCCAGTTCTTCTTCGGTGGCCCGCCACCAGGGTTCGTAGTGACGGATGGCATGGATCGTCGTCGCGCCCGTTTCCTCCATCAACTTACGGAGGGTCGCGACAGCCGGACCGCGCCGCAGGATCAGGCGACTGCCGAGATCCTTCAGGTCCTTGCCCAGCGACGTCAGGCTGTGATGCAGCCACCAACGCTGAGCCGCGCCCATGCGCCAGTCGCCGGGTGTCTCGTCATCCAGGATATAGACCGGGATGACGGGTCCTTCATTCGCGGCAGCCACAAGTGCGGGTTGATCGTGAAGGCGAAGATCCTGGCGGAACCACAGGATCGTGGGAGATGCGGTCATCCAGCCGTTACGCTTCGATCCCCGCCAGGTTCCGATGGGACAGCCTTTCGCCCAAGGTCAGGATCGCATCGACATGCCGCCGCGCGATCGCCATCACATCGTCGCCATACCCCCCGCCCACCGTGCTGGCGAGCGGCAGGCCCCGCGCCAGTGCCATGTCGGCGATCATGTTCTCGCGCGCGATCAGCCCGGCCTGCGTCAAGGAGAGCCGCCCGAGCCGATCGTCGACAAAGGGATCGACCCCGGCCTGATACAGGATGATGTCGGGGCGATGTTCGTCGAGGAACGGCGTCAGCGTCGCGGACAGTTCGGCGAGATAGCCGTCATCGTCGACACCGTCCGGCAGCGCGACGTCCAATGTCGAGCGTGCCTTGCGCGCGGGGAAGTTCTTCTCGGCATGGATCGAATAGGTGACGATATCAGGCCGCCCGGCGGTCAGCGCCGCCGTGCCGTCGCCCTGGTGCACGTCGCAATCGACGATCGCCACACGGGCCACGATGCCGTCCTCGACCAGGCGCACCGCCGCCACCGCCAGGTCGTTGAACACGCAATACCCTGCGCCAGTATTGGCCAGGGCATGATGGCTGCCCCCGGCGGTATTCGCGGCAAAGCCGTGCCGCAACGCCAGCACCGCCGCAGTCCATGTCCCGCCCGGCACCGCCTGAGCCCGGAACGCCACCTGTTCGGTGATGGGGAAGCCGGTCCGGCGTGTCTTGTCCGGCGGCACCCGCGCCTCCAGAACCTCGGCGACGTAATCCGGGTCGTGCACCGCCTCCAGCCAGTCGCGGGGTATCAGATCCGGCTCGGTCCATACCACCGCATCACCCTGTGCGCGCAACAGGTCGCGGATCGCGCCGTTCTTGCCCCAGCGATAGGTGGAACGCGCAGGCGCCTCGGTGACATAGGCTGGGTGATGGACGATATGGATCATCGGGCCTAGGTAGGAAGCCATGACCGCCGATAGGAGGGCTCCCGCCCCACTGCCCGAACTGCGCGCCGATGTCGCCCGCTTCCTGGGCTATTACAATCGCCTGCCCGGCCCGCCCCAGCAGGATCTGGGGCCCGAGGCCGCCCGCCAGATGATGCGCGCCGCGCGCGACCTGACCGATCCGCCGATCGGGCTGCTGAGGCTCGACCAGTGCTTCACGATCGCGGGTCCGGCGGGCCCGATCCCCGCCCGCCGCTTCGATCCTCGCGAAAGCCGGAGCCCCGGGCCGGTCGTCCTCTTCCTGCACGGCGGCGGTTTCGTGCTGGGCGATATCGATACCCACGCACCGTTGGCCGCCGAGATCGCACGCACGCTCGACTTGCCGGTCGTATCGATCGATTACCGACTGGCGCCCGAGCATCCCTGGCCCGCCGCGCCCGATGATTGCGAAACGGCCGCGCGCTGGCTGGCGGCACAACCGGATACGACCGGCCTGATCCTCGCCGGGGACAGCGCCGGGGGTACGCTTGCCGCCGTCACCGCCATGGCCCTGCGCGATCAGCCCCCCGACGCGCCGGTCATCGCCCAGGGGCTGCTGTATCCAGCCACGGACATGGCACGGGGGCATCCGTCGCTGCGCGATTTTGCCGACGGGCATTTCCTGACCCGCGCGATGCTCGACTGGTTCGTCACCTGCTATGCCGCCGACCTCAGCGACATACGCGCCGCACCGATGCGCGGCGAACTGGCCGGGATGCCGCCCGCCGTCGTGACGACCGCCGAGTGCGATCCGATCCGCGACCAGGGCCGCGCCTATGCCGCCGCACTGGCGCGTGCGGGCGTGCCCGTGACGTTTCGCGAGGCCAAGGGAACGATCCACGGCTTTGCCACCCTGCGCAAGGCGATCCCTTCCGGCATTGCCGATCTTTCCGCTTTCCTGCTTGCGTTGAAGGCCGTGATCGTCGAGGCGGAGGGCGTCAGCCCGATGGGACAATGATGATGACCGAACTTCCCTATCGCCCCTGCGCGGGCGTCATCCTGATGAACCGCGACGGCCGCGTCTTTGTCGGCCAGCGCATCGATTCGACGCTGGAGGCGTGGCAGTTGCCGCAAGGCGGGATCGACCCCGGCGAGGACGCCGACACCGCCGCCCTTCGCGAGTTGTTCGAGGAAACCGGAGTCACTGCCGAAAAGGTCGAACTGATCGCCCGTGCCCCGCGCCCGCTGACCTACGACCTGCCCGAGGACATGATCGGCAAGGTCTGGAAGGGCAAGTGGCGTGGCCAGCGGCAGGACTGGTTCCTCTATCGCTTCCTGGGCAACGATGCCGACATCCGCATCGACACCGAGCACCCGGAGTTCCGCGCCTGGCGCTGGGCCGAGCCCGCGACGCTGCCCGCGATGATCGTGCCGTTCAAGAAGGCGCTGTACGAGGAACTGCTGGTCGTCTTCGCCGGCCATTTCGCCGCACATGGTGGCGATCATGCGGTTTCCTCCGATCCTGCAAAGGCTTAAGGCTGCACCTCATGTCGAAGCGGCTGCTCCTGATCCCCATGGCGCTGGGTCTGCTCGCCAATGCCGAGCCGAACGACCCCGATCCAGCGCTGATCCCGCCCCAGATCCGCGCGATGCTGGAGGCCGCGATCGCGAGCGGTAACGAGAACGACATCACCACCGTCGTGCGCTATGCCCGCAACGCCGTGCCCGAGGCCGCCGATGCGATCGATGCGATGGCCGATGTCTGGCGTGACGAAAAGACCGCGAGCCGCAGCCGGACGATCCGCGAGGCGACCTTTTTCGACCTGTGGCATGGCCGCGTCGAGCTGGGCGGTTTCGCCTCCACCGGCAACAGCCAGAATATCGGCCTGACCGGCATCGTCGACCTGACCCGCGAGGGGCTGCAATGGCGCCACAAATTGCGATTTCAGGGCGATTATCAGGAAAGCTTCAACGTCACGAGCCGCGAGCATTACGTCGCGTCCTACGAACCCAACTTCAAGCTGAGCGCCAACAACTATGTCTACGGCGCCGCGCAATATGAAAGCGATCGGTTCCTCGGCTATTTCAATCGTGTCTCGGCCTCGGCGGGTGCCGGTTACAGCGCGATCCGCAAGCCGCGCATGACGCTGGACGTCGAACTCGGCCCGGCCTTCCGGCACACCGAGTTCACCGACAACCGGATCGAGAGTGCGCTGGCGGCGCGCGGCAATCTGAACTTCGTCTGGAAACTAACCCCAGCGATCTCGGTCAACCAGAGCGCGTCGGCCTATCTCCAGCGGTTCAACAGCACGGTCAGCACCAATTCGGCGCTGAACGCCAAGGTGTTCGGTCCGCTTGCGGCCTCGCTGTCCTACAATGTCCAATATGAAAGCGAACCGCCGATCGGCCGCCGCACGACGGACACGATCACGCGGGCCTCGGTGGTGTACAGCTTCTAATTTCGGGGGCGGGGTTCACCTTTGCCGCTTCCATGGCCTAGGCTATGGTCATGGAGAGATTGAACACGATCGAGCGCGACGCCGTGGCGTCCGCTGCCGCCTATCCCATGCTGGCGCTGGTCGAGGACTGGGCCGCGATCAATAGCGGCACCCGCAACCTCGCTGGGCTGTCGACCATGGCCGAGCGGCTGGCCGACACGTTCGGTCGTCTGCCCGGCACGCCGATGCTGGTCGAGCCCGAGCGGGTCGAGCGGATCGGCGCGGATGGTTGCCCCGCCGCCCTGCCCCATGGTCGCCACCTGCGCCTGTCCGTCCGCCCCAACGCACCGGTCCAGATGCTGTTCACCGGTCATATGGACACGGTCTACCCGGTCGATCACCCCTTTCAGACGCTGACCCGGCTTGACAAGAACCGGCTGGGCGGGCCGGGTGTCGCGGACATGAAGGGGGGGCTGGCCGTGCTGCTCGCCGCGCTGACCGCGGTGGAGGCCAGTCCGCTGGCGGAACGGCTCGGTTATGACGTGCTGATCAATTCGGATGAAGAGACGGGATCGGCCTCCTCCGCCGCGCTGATCGCGAAGTGCGCGACCGGCAAGGTGGCTGCGCTGACCTACGAGCCTGCTTTGCCGGACGGGACGCTGGCGGGTGCACGGGGCGGGACCGGCAACTTCACCATCGTCGTGCGCGGGCGCAGCGCCCATGCGGGCCGCAACCCGGAGGAGGGGCGCAACGCCATCGTGGCGGCCGCCCGGATCACGATGGAGCTGTCACAGCTCGCCGCCGACGACATTACCGTCAACCCGGCGCGGATCGACGGCGGAGGCCCCAATAATGTCGTGCCCGATCTGGCGATGCTGCACGTCAACTTCCGCCCCCGGGCGCTCGCCGCGATCGATCGCACCGGCTCCGCGATGAAGGCCATCGCCGAGCGCATTGCCGTCGAGCATGACGTGGGCGTGGAGGTGCACGGCAGCTTCAACCGCCCACCCAAGCCCATAGACGACGGCGCGGCCCGCCTGTTCGAGACGGTGAAAAGCGCCGGTGCCGATCTGGGCCTGACCGTCGGCTGGCGTGTGACCGGCGGCGTGTGCGACGGAAACAACATCGCGGCGGCGGGCGTGCCCGTCGTCGACACGATGGGCGTGCGCGGCGGTGCGATCCATTCTCCGGACGAATATATGCTGATCGACAGCCTGCCCGAACGCGCGGGCTTGTCGGCGCTCACCATCCTGCGCATCATCGGGGCCGCATGAGCAGCTTTTGCATCCGCCCCGCGGTCGATAGCGACCTTCGCCACTTGTATGAAATGGCCAAGCTGACCGGCGGCGGCTTCACCAACCTGCCCCCCGACCGCAGCGCGCTGACCGCCAAGCTGGCACGCAGCCATGAGGCCTTTGCCGGGGACGGCGACGGTCAGGTCAAGGACGAATTGTTCGTCCTGATGCTGGAGGACCGGTCGAACGGCGATGTTCGCGGCACCTGTCAGATATTCACCCATGTCGGGCAGAAGCATCCCTTCTACAGCTATCGCATCGGCACCCTGACCCAACATAGCCGCGAGTTGGAGCGGACGTTCCGGGCCGAGATGCTGTCGCTCGCCACCGATCTCGAGGGGGCGAGCGAGGTCGGCGGGCTGTTCCTCCACCCTGGTGAACGCGCCGGGGGGCTCGGCTTGCTGCTCGCCCGCAGCCGCTATCTGTTCATGCGCGCCAATCGTCCGCGTTTTGCCGACCGCGTGCTGGCCGAGTTGCGCGGGGTGATCGACGAGGCGGGGGGATCGCCCTTCTGGGACGGGTTGGCCGGGCGGTTCTTCGGGATGAATTTCCAGGAGGCCGACCAGTTCAACGCCATCCATGGTCACCAGTTCATCGCCGACCTGATGCCCAAGCACCCCATCTATACCGCGATGCTGACCGACACCGCGCGCGCCGCCATCGGCCTGCCCCACCCGTCGGGCCGCGCCGCGATGCGGATGCTGGAGAATGAAGGCTTCGCGTTCGAGCATTATATCGACATCTTCGACGGCGGCCCGACGATGACCGCGCGCACCGATCAGGTCCGCACGATCCGCGACGCGCGCGAAAGCGTGATCGTCGATATCGACGCCTTGCCCGGCCGCGAGGCGCTGGTCGCGGCAGGACGGCTGACCGATTTCCGCTGCGCGCTGGCGGAAATCCGTGACGGAGACGGGGGGATCATCCTGTCCGAGGAAACCGCCCGCACGCTCGACCTGGTCGTCGGCGACACTGTCCTTCACATCGATCGGTGAGCGTCATGCTGAGAGAGATCAACTTCGACGGCATCATCGGGCCGAGCCATAACTATGCGGGCCTCAGCCACGGCAATCTCGCCGCCACCCGCAATGCGGGCAAGACCTCGCACCCCAGGGCCGCCGCGCTTCAGGGGATCGCGAAGATGCGCGCGAACCTCGAACTGGGGCTGGTGCAGGGGATTTTGCTGCCGCATGCCCGGCCGGATCACCACTGGCTGAAGCAGCTGGCGACCGATTACGAAAATGCCTCGCCCGTCCTTCAGGCGCAGAGCCTGTCGGCCTCGGCGATGTGGGCGGCCAATGCCGCGACCGTCTCGCCCGCGCCGGATACGCGCGACGGACGGTGCCACCTGACCGTCGCCAACCTGCTGACCATGCCGCATCGCAGCCATGAATGGCCCGCGACGCTGGCCCAGCTGCGGCTGATCTTCGCCGACCCGGCCTTCATCGTCCATCCCCCGGTCCCGGCGCCTTTTGGCGACGAGGGTGCGGCCAATCACATGCGCCTGTGCAGCGGCCACGACCATCCCGGCGTCGAGGTCTTCGTCTATGGCGAAAGCGGCGGCCCCTTCCCCGCCCGCCAGCATCGCGAAGCCTGCGAAGTCGTCGCGCGCAGCCACCATCTGTCGCCCGACCAGGTGCTGTTCGTCCGCCAGTCGGACGCGGCGATCGCGGCGGGGGCCTTTCACAACGATGTCGTCGCCGTCGCCAACGAGCGCGTACTGTTCGCGCATGAACAGGCCTTTGCCGACCGTGACCGCTTCCATGCCGACTTGCGCAGCCTGATGCCGGATGTCGAGATCGTCGAGGTTCCCGCCGATCGCGTCAGCCTGGAGGATGCGATCGCCTCCTATCTGTTCAACGCACAGCTGGTGACGCCACCGAACGGCGAACCGACACTGATCCTGCCGCAGGAGGCGCGCGATAACGCCCCGGTCTGGTCCTGGCTCCAGGATCATGTCGCGGGCAACGGCCCGATCCGGCGGCTGGAGGTGGTGAACGTCCGCGAATCGATGGCCAATGGCGGCGGCCCCGCCTGCCTGCGCCTGCGCGTCGTCGCCGATCCCGCGACCATCGACCAGCGCTTTCTGGTCGATCATGCCCGGCTCGACCGGATCGCCGCCGTGGTCGAGGCGCACTGGCCCGAGGCGATCGACCCGACGGAGATCGGTGATCCCGCACTGATCGCGCGGATCGAGTCGGCGCGAACCGCGCTCCTCAGCGAGCTCGACTGTCTCATATTGGCAAGAACTTGACCCTTGGCGACGGGGCGATCCGGTGGTGTAACGGCACCATGTGGTCCCGCCTCGTCGCCCTGTTCACGATCAAGACCAAGTTCGAGGCGTTCCTCGTCATCTATGGCCTCGGCCTGGGTGCGGTCGAGCGTGGGATGCATTATCTGACCGCTTATCCGGGGTTTGCCGGCAAGATCCTGTTCGCCGCCTGCCCCATTGCGGTCTTCATGGCGGGCGGTCGCATATTGGACTCGCTGGAGCGGGACTATCGCGATTGACAGGATAAGTTGGTCGCACGGTTCGCTGGCGACATTATCTGACAATCCGATGACTGGCCTTACCCACCTGCAACGCCTCGAAGCCGAGAGCATCCATATCCTTCGCGAAGTCGTCGCCGAGACCGAGCGTCCGGTGATGCTCTATTCGGTCGGCAAGGACTCGGCCGTGATGCTGCATCTGGCCAAGAAGGCGTTCTTCCCGGCGCGCCCCCCCTTCCCGCTGCTGCATGTCGACACGACCTGGAAGTTCCGCGCGATGTACGAGCTGCGCAACCGTGCGGCCGAGGAAGCGGGCATGGAGCTGATCGTCCACCGCAACCCGGAGGCCGAGGCAATGGGCATCAACCCCTTCGATCATGGCAGCCGCCACACCGATATGTGGAAGACCGAAGGGTTGAAGCAGGCGCTGACCGCGGGCGGATACGACGCGGCGTTCGGCGGCGCGCGCCGCGACGAGGAAAAGAGCCGTGCCAAGGAACGTGTCTTCTCCTTCCGCTCCGCCACGCATGGCTGGGACCCCAAGGCGCAGCGACCCGAGCTGTGGAACCTCTACAACAGCCGCATCCACAAGGGGGAGAGCATCCGTGTCTTCCCGCTGTCCAACTGGACCGAACTCGATATCTGGCAGTATATCCTGCAGGAAGGCATCGAGATCGTGCCGCTCTATTTCGCCGCGCCGCGCCCGACGGTGGAGCGCGACGGGATGCTGCTGATGGTCGATGACGACCGTTTCCGCCTGAAGCCGGGCGAGGTGCCGGTCGACCGCTCGATCCGCTTCCGAACGCTCGGCTGCTATCCGCTGACCGGCGCGGTCGAGAGCGAGGCGGCCACCCTGTCCGACGTCATCCAGGAAATGCTGCTGACCACCACGTCCGAGCGGCAGGGGCGCGCGATCGATCACGATCAGGCGGCCAGCATGGAGAAGAAGAAGCGCGAGGGGTATTTTTGAGATGACCGCCTATCAACCCGATGCGCTGATCGCCGCCGATATCGACGCCTATCTCGCCACCCATGCCGCCAAGTCGATGCTGCGGTTCATCACCTGCGGCTCGGTCGATGACGGCAAGTCGACGCTGATCGGTCGGCTGCTCTACGATTCGAAGACCATCTTCGAGGACCAACTGAGTCAGCTGGAAGCGGACAGCCGCCGGGTCGGCACGCAAGGGGCCAATATCGACTTCGCGCTGCTGGTCGATGGCCTCGCCGCCGAGCGTGAGCAGGGCATCACCATCGATGTCGCGTACCGCTTTTTCGCGACGGAGAAGCGCAAGTTCATCGTCGCCGACACGCCGGGTCACGAACAATATACCCGCAACATGGTGACGGGCGCCTCGACCGCCGACCTGGCGGTGATCCTGATCGACGCACGCAAGGGCGTGCTGACCCAGACGCGGCGGCACAGCTATCTGGCGCATCTGGTCGGGATCAAGGAGATCGTGCTGGCGGTCAACAAGATGGACCTGGTCGGGCATGACCACTCGGTCTTCGACGCCATCGTCGCCGACTATGCCGCCTTCTCGAAGAGCATCGGGATCGAGCGCTTCACCGCCATCCCGCTGTCGGGCCTGACGGGCGCAAACGTCACCACGGCCTCGCCCGACATGCCCTGGTATGATGGCCCGCCGCTGCTCCCGCATCTGGAGACGGTGGCGATCGACGGCGACCGGGCGGTCGCGGCGTCGTTTCGTATGCCGGTGCAATGGGTCAACCGGCCCGACCTCGACTTTCGGGGCTTTGCGGGCCTCATCGCCAGCGGCCGCGTGGCGGTCGGTGATCGGGTACGGATCGCGCCGTCGGGCCGCACCACCAGCATCGCACGGATCGTCACCTATGATGGTGATCGGGCGCAGGCCGTTGCTGGCGAGGCCGTCACGCTGGTCCTGGCCGAGGAAGTCGACTGCTCGCGCGGCGACGTCATCGCCGGAGCCGAAGATCCGCCCGAGATCGCCGACCAGTTCGTCGCCACCATCGTCTGGATGGCGGACGCGCCGCTGGTGCCGGGACGCAGCTACTCACTGAAGCTGGGCACCCAGTTGGTAAGCGCCACGGTGCAGCCGCCGCGCCACGTCGTGGACGTGAACAGCCAGGAGCAGCGCCCGGCGGACACGCTGGCGCTCAACGATATCGGTTTCGCCGAAGTCTATGCCGACCGACCCATCGTGTTCGAACCCTATGCGAAGGGCAGCGCGCTTGGCGGCTTCATCCTGATCGACCGTGCGACCAACGCGACCGTGGCGGCGGGGATGATCGACCATGTCTTGCGTCGCGCGCGGAACGTCCATTGGCAGTCGGCGGTCATCACCCGCGAAGCCCATGCCCGCCAAAAGGGTCAGGCACCCAAGGTGCTGTGGTTCACCGGCCTGTCGGGCTCGGGCAAGTCGACCATCGCCAATCTGGTCGAGCAGAAGTTGCACAGCATGGGACGGCACAGCTTCCTGCTGGACGGCGACAATATCCGCCACGGCCTGAACCGCGATCTCGATTTCTCGGAAGCGGGCCGGATCGAGAATATCCGCCGGGTGGGTGAGGTCGCCAAGCTGATGGCGGATGCAGGCCTGATCGTCCTGACTGCCTTCATCTCGCCCTTCAAGGCCGAGCGCGACATGGTTCGTGCGCTGCTGACCAAGGGGGAGTTTGTCGAGATCTTCATCGACACCCCGCTCGCGGTTGCCGAGGACCGCGACGTGAAGGGCCTGTACGCCAAGGCGCGAAGCGGCGAGATTGCCGAATTCACCGGCATCTCCAGCCCCTATGAAGCACCCGTGCGCCCCGAAATCCGCGTCGATACGACGAAGGAAACGGCGGAACAGGCGGCATCGCGTATCGTCGAGCATGTGCTGGGCATCTGGAGCTACGACCTGTGACCGATGCCGAACTCGCGCGGTCGGTCGCCGTCGAGGCGGGCAAGTTGCTCAAAGCCATTCGTCTGTCAAGCGGGCTGGAGGGCGCCGCACTGGGCGCGCTGGGCGACCGGGATGCGAATACGCTGATCCTCGACCGGCTGCGTACCGCACGGCCCGACGACTTCATCCTGTCGGAGGAGTCGGTCGATGACCGTGCCCGCTGCGCCGCCAGCCGCGTCTGGATCGTCGATCCGCTCGACGGCACGCGCGAATATGCCAGCGGGTCGAGCGAATGGGCGGTGCACATCGGCCTGGCGATCGATGGCCGTCCGGCGCTGGGGGCTGTGGCGGTGCCCGATCGTGATCAGGTATTCGCGACCGATGACCTGCCGCCCAAGCACCCGCCCTGCCCGGCGGGTCTGCGCGTCGTCGTCAGCCGCAGCCGCGCCCCCGACATCGCGCGCTGCGTCGGCGACCGGCTGGGCGCGATCATGATGCCGATGGGATCGGCGGGCGCCAAGGCGATGGCCGTGGTCGAGGGGCGCGCCGACGTCTACCTGCATGACGGCGGCCAATATGAATGGGACAA
Organism: Sphingomonas flavida; assembly: GCF_036663655.1. NCBI lineage: Bacteria > Pseudomonadati > Pseudomonadota > Alphaproteobacteria > Sphingomonadales > Sphingomonadaceae > Sphingomonas > Sphingomonas flavida. The sequence continues at coordinate 148,273 of NZ_JAXOJH010000001.1, read as the reverse complement.
CTGCGCGCCGGCAGCGGTCGCGCTGGCCGCCGGTCTTCATGCCTCACGCATCGATGGCAGTCCGCTCGTCTATAATTGTCACGACCCGCTCCTGCCGGACTTGCTCATCTGTCGCCGCGAAGTCGCGGATATCGTATTGAAAGCCATCGCAAGAGGCTGAACGCGGTTGCGCAAATGTGACCTTGTAACGTCTCATTCCCTCGTCCATGGGTCGCCGATGATGCTCATCCCCCTTGCCTTCGGACTGGCGGCCATGGTCGCGACGCTGGCGGGCGGACTGCTGGCGCTGCGATTGCGTCACCGGATCGGGTTGGTGCTGGGCGTGACCGCCGGGATCGTGATCGGTGTCGCGCTCTTCGACCTGATCCCGGAGGCATGGGACCTGGCGGGCGATCGCTGGCCGGTGCGTCAGCTCATGACGTTCACCGCCTTCGGACTGGCGGGCTATATGATGCTGGACCGGCTGCTTGCCAAAATACCGCGCGCGGCCGCGGCCTCATGGCGCGGCGATCTCGGCCCGGCGATGTTGTGTCTGCACAGCCTGATGGACGGGCTGGGCATCGGCCTCGCCTTTCAGATCGACACGGCGGCGGGATGGATGATCGCACTGGCCGTGCTGACCCATGACGTTGCCGACGGCGTCAATACCGTCTCGCTCAGCCTCGCTGCCCGATCGGAGGCCGCCGCACGGCGTTGGCTGGTATTGAACGGGGTCGCGCCCATGTTGGGTGTGGTCATCGGACTGGGCATCACGATCCCCGCCACGATGCTGGCACCATTAATGGCCCTGTTCGCCGGTATCTTCCTGTATATCGGTGCCTGCGAACTGGTGCCGCGCAGCCAGACGCTCGAGCCGCGCTTGAGGACCGGGATGGCGACCATCGCAGGTATCCTGCTGATGCTCGCCGTCACCCATTTCGCCCATTGACGAGGAACACCGACCGGCCGCAACCAGCCTCGCAGCGTCCCCGACAAATGGTTTAGCCGTCGGCCGATCCCGGCTCGGCGATCCGGCGATGCGCGGCGGCGAGGACCGACTGAGGCACCACGCCTGCGCCTGCGACCTGCGCCTTGTTGAGCAGGCCGGGGGTGATGTGGCCGGTCCCCGCCAGCATTGCGTCCCATCCGGCACGTGCGACCTCGGCGGGATCGTCCTTCTTCGCCGCACCGACACGCGTATCGAGCATATCGGCACGCGCGAAGAATTCGGTATCGGTCGCCCCCGGCATCAGCGTGGTCAGGGTGACGCCCTCGTTATCCTTCAACTCGTTGCGAAGCGCCTCGGTGAAGTTGTCGATAAAGGCCTTGGTCGCATTGTAGATCGCGTTGAACGGCCCAGGGATAAAACCGACGATCGAGCCGGTGACCAGGACCTTCCCCTCACCTTGCCGCACCATGTCAGACAACACCCGCTGCAACAGATACACGGTGCCGGTCACGTTGGTGTCGATCGAGCGACGCCAGGCCTCGACGGACTGATCGAGGAACGCGCCGCCCTTGCTGTTGCCCGCATTGGCGCAAACCACGTCGAAGCGCCGCCCACCGGCCGCCGCGAGCAACTTGTCGACACCCTCCAGCGTCGACAGATCGGCCTCGACCGCCCGAACCTGCGCGCCACCTGCCGACAGCTTGCTCGCGGCGGTTTGGATCGCAGGCTCGTCGGCGACGATCAGGACGTCATAGCCGTCCTTGCCCGCACAATCCGCCAGGTGATAGCCGATGCCCGTCGAAGCGCCCGTCACGATCGCGAATTTCTCTGCCATGGCGTGGCTCCTTACTGACCGGGCTTCAGCACGATCTTGGTGACTTCGTTCTGCTGGTCGTGGAACATTTTGTACCCCTCCGGCGCCTGTTCCAACGGCATCCGGTGCGAGATCAGGAAGGTCGTATCGATCTTGCCCTCCATGATCGCGGCGAGCAGGCCCGGCAGGTAATGCTGGACATGCGTCTGGCCGGTCTTGAGCGTCAGGCCTTTCTGCATCAGGGCGCCCAGCGGAAACTTGTCGACGAAGCCGCCATAGACGGCGGGCATCGACACCCGGCCGCCCTTGCGACAGGCCAGGATCGCCTGGCGGATCGCGTGGGTCCGGTCGGTGCCCAGGAAGGTCGACGCCTTGATCTGGTCGACCACATTGTCGACGAACATCCCGTGCGCTTCCAGCCCCACCGAATCGATCACCGCATCGGGGCCAATCCCGCCGGTCATCTGCATCAGCGCGTCATAGGTGGCGGTCTGTTCGAAATTGATCGTCTCCGCGCCGAACTTGCGCGCCAATTCCAGTCGATGCGGGAAATGGTCGATCGCGATGACCCGTTCGGCCCCCATCAGAAAGGCCGATTGAACAGCGAACAGCCCGACCGGGCCGCACCCCCAGACCGCGACCGTATCGCCCGGCTCGATCTGGGCATTCTCCGCCGCCATCCAGCCGGTGGGCAGGATATCAGAGAGGAACAGCACCTTCTCGTCGTCGACGCCATCGGGAATGACGATCGGGCCGCTATCGCTGAACGGGACGCGGACATATTCCGCCTGACCGCCAGCATAGCCGCCGGTCATGTGGCTGTAGCCGAACAGGGCCGACATCGGATGGCCGTAAAGCTCGCGCGCGATATCCTGATTGTCGGCTGGATTGCCGTTCTCGCAACCGGAATATTGATGCTTGCCGCAATGATAGCAGGAGCCGCAGGCAATGGTGAACGGCACCACGACCTTCTGTCCCTTCTTCAAGGTCGAAGCCGACCCCGTCTCGACCACCTCGCCCATGAATTCATGGCCGAGAATGTCGCCCGACTGCATCGTGGGGATGTAGCCGTCATACAGGTGAAGGTCGGAGCCGCAGATCGCGGTCGCCGTCACCTTGATGATCGCGTCGCGCGGATTGACGATGCCGGGGTCTTCGACATTGTCGATGCGGACGTCATGCTTGCCATGCCAGGTCAGCGCCTTCATGCGTCCTGCTCCTCACGCTGTTTGGGGTTCATCGCGTTGGTGGCGACCTCGCCGGTTTCCATCAGCTGCTTGAAGCGGGCGAGGTCGCGGCGGACCTGGATATTGGGTTCGCGCTGGAACAGCTTGGCGACCAGCTTGCCGATCACCCCGGCGGGCGGATCGTAAAGGATCGTGGCGGTGACGACGGTGCCACGCGCCCCGGCATCCCGGAAGGTCACGCGACCCGAATTGGCGATGTCGGCGCCCTCGGCGGACGCCCAGGCGATCATCTCGCCCTCGCGGTCGTCGGTGACCACCGCATCCCATTCCACCGTCGTGCCGCCGGGCGCCTTCACGACCCAGTGCGACCGGCGATCGTCGAGAATGTCGATCCGTTCGACATTCTCCATCACGTCGGCCAGGTTCGGGAAATGCCGCCACCAGGCATAGAGATCGGCGACCGGGCGATTGATCGTCACCGCCCAACCGGTCAGGCTGTTGCCGCGATCCTCGATCGCTTCCGTGGTGATGGCGCGGGTGGCCCCGGCGGCGTCCTTCGACGTGGACCATGGCGCGTCGTCATAGGGTCTGTCGGCGATGTCCGGCACAAGCCTCTCTCCTCAATCCTTGCTCGGACAGCGTCGGGCGAGGCGGCTTGTTCCTTACATTCCCACGTTTTTACAATATCTTGATACACATTAGTGATAAGCTGCAGGATAGCGGGTCAGTCGTTCGTGACGCGGATCGGCACACGTCCGATCTTGCGGGACAGTGCCTTGGGATCGGGAATGGTCACCGAACGCGAAGACCAGTGAAGGTCGCCCGCGCGTCGCGCCGCCTGCAGCATCCGGTTCACATGGACCGCCGTCAGCCCCAGCGCATCGGCCAGTGTCTCCTGGGTGATCGGCAGCTCGAAACTGCGCCCATGGACCGACTCACTGCTTGCCAGCCGCTCATGAAGTTCGAGCATCAAGTCGCTGATCCGCTCCAGAGCGTTCATCCGTCCAAGCCTGGCGATCTGTGCGAGCAGATAGGCTTCATCCAGCGCTGCGGCTATCGCATAGGCCTGGTCGAGGCTCGGGCACACGCCCCATCCGGGCGGAACGCAGGTCGCTACATCGGTCAGGGTCACGATGCTGCTCGTGGCGACCGCGCGCGGGTGGTGGTAAAGCCCGATCAGGTCGCCGGGCAGCAGGAAATTCAGGAACTGCCGCCGTCCATCGAGCAAGATCCGAACCCGCGCTGCCCAGCCCGACAGGATCAGCAGTGGGCTGCCAATTTCCCGCCCCTCCACGGTCAGATCCCGACGCGGTCGCAGAAGCTGGGGCTGGCGCATGACCTCCCTAAGGGCCGCTACGGCTGGTGGTTCCAGCGGCGTGATACGGGACAGGCGGCTGAGCGCCGGAAAGATCGGCGGCAATGCACGGTTTGCGACAATACTCATCGCAGCGTTCCGGCCGACCGGCCGCTCCCTGGACATATCCGGAAGGTTTGCGGCCCAACCCGCAATGTCGGCCTCGGCTCGTTTCCAAATGCCTGCATCGCCAGGAATCCTCATCAGGCCGCCGGCCAATTGCGGCCGTGCAATAGGGGCGATGACGCAAGGCACGTCATCGGGAACGTCGGAGTGGGTTCAGGCCGGACCGACCAGAGGTCGAAGTTCGCGCCCATCCGCCACCACCGACAGGACGATCGGCGTCGATACCGCTGCCCCCTGTTCCGTTCCTCATGTGTATGGACAAGTGCCTCTTGCGCACCATAATACACATCAATATCGCGCGTTTTTCGTTATTTGGCCGTGATATCTTTCAGGCCCTCTCGATTGCCGGGATCGGCCTGCGCCGATGGTGATCGCGATGCCCGCTTGGCGGTGGGACATGGGACATTCCCTTTCGCGATCGAGCCCCTATGGTGCGCGCGAATCTGGACATGAGGCTATCTTCCGATGCGTTTCGCGACCCTGACCCGCCAACCCGATGATCCCTTGCTGCGGATCATCGGGCAGCATGCCGCCGACCCCCGCCCCGGCAAGATCGACCTGGGCGTCGGCGTCTTTCGCGACGAGGAAGGCCGCACCCCCGTCATGACCGCCGTCAAGGCGGCAGAGGCGCGGTTGCTCGCCGACCAGGCGAGCAAATCCTATCTCGGCCCGGAAGGCGATATCGGCTTCGTCCGTGCTCTCGCCACCCTCGTCATCGGTGATGCGGTGGCGGCCGACCGCGTCGTCGGGTTGCAGACCCCCGGCGGCACCGGTGCGCTTCGCCTGGCGGCCGAGGTTCTCGCACGTGCGGGCGTCGCCCGCATCTGGATCGGCAGCCCCAGCTGGGCCAACCATGCGCCGCTGTTCCGGCTGGCCGGGGTCGAACCCGCGATGATCCCGTGCTTCGACCTTACCAGCCAGACCTTCGACCTGGACGGCTTCCTGGCCGGACTGGGCGAGGCGGCGGCGGGAGATGCCGTCCTGCTCCATGGCTGTTGCCACAATCCGATCGGTATCGATCCCGACGCGGCGGGCTGGGCGACCATCGCCCGGCATGTCGCCGAGCGTGCGCTGCTGCCGGTGGTCGACCTCGCTTATCAGGGGCTGGGCGACGGCTTCGACGTCGATGCGGACGGGGCGCGCACGATCCTGTCGGCGGTGCCGGAGTGCCTGCTCGCCTATTCGTGCGACAAGAATTTCGGGCTCTATCGCGAGCGTACCGGTGCGCTCTTTGCCGTTTCGCCCGACGCCGATACGGGCGCGGTGGTGCTGTCCAACCTGTTGTCGCTGGCTCGCGCAAACTGGTCGATGCCGCCCGATCACGGCGCGGCGATCGTACGCATCATCCTGGAGGACGAAGGCCTGACCGCCGAGTGGCGCGACGAGCTGGAAACCATGCGCCAGCGTCTGGCAGGGCTGCGCGCCGCACTGGCGGACGGTGGCCGGATCGGCACGATCGACCTGGGTGCCGTGGCGCATGGCAAGGGCATGTTCGCCACCCTGCCGCTGTCGCCCGCACAGGTGGAATGGCTGCGCGACCGTCATGCGATTTACATGGCCGGGTCGGGGCGGATCAACATCGCCGGTTTCAACATGGCGGCGATCGCGACCTTCCATGATGCGCTGCGCGATATGGTGGCGAACGGCGTGGTCTGATTTCACACCCTCCCGCCGTTCGTGTCGGACGGCGGGGGATCGTGGCCTTCAACGACCAAAAAAAGGGGCACGCCCGGATCACCGGACGCGCCCCTTCTTGCAGGTGAAGCGGGCCCGAAGACCCGCCCTGGCTTACTTGGCCGAATGCACGATGCGGTTGACCAGGTTCTCGATCCGCTCCTGACGGCCCGAACGCGGCTTTGGATCGACGGCGTTCTGCTCGGCAAGGTCGGCGATCCCGGCGAGGTCGAGCCCGCCGATCTGCTGGCCGAACGCACCGTCCCAACCGGCATAACGCTCGGACTTGATCGCATCCAGGCGGCCGTCCTCGATCAGCGCGGCAGCGTTCAGCAGGCCCTTGGCCACCACGTCGATCCCGCCGACATGGCCATGGAACAGGTCGACCGCGTCCATCGACTGGCGACGCACCTTGGCGTCGAAGTTGAAGCCGCCGGTGGTGAAGCCGCCCGCGCGGATGATCTCCAGCACCGCCAGCGTCAGTTCCTCGACCGAGTTGGGGAATTGATCGGTGTCCCAGCCATTCTGGTGGTCGCCGCGATTGGCGTCGATCGATCCGAAGATGCCCAACGCACCCGCCGTCGCGATCTCATGCTCGAAGGTATGACCGGCCAGCGTGGCGTGGTTCGCCTCGATATTGACCTTCACTTCGTTCTCGAGGCCGTAAGCCTTCAGGAAACCGTACACGGTGGCCGTGTCGAAGTCATACTGATGCTTGGTCGGCTCGTGCGGCTTCGGCTCGATCAGGATGGTGCCGTTGAAGCCGATCTTGTGCTTGTGCTCGACGACGAGGCTCAGGAAACGGCCGAGATTGTCCAGCTCGCGCTTCATGTTTGTGTTGAGCAGCGTCTCGTAACCCTCTCGACCGCCCCACAAAACATAGTTGGCACCGCCCAGGCGATGCGTCGCTTCCAGCGCGTCGCGGACCTGCATCGCGCCGAAGGCATAGACTTCCGGATCGGGGTTGGTCGCGCCACCGGCGGCGAAGCGCGGATGGCTGAACAGGTTGGCCGTGCCCCAGAGCAGCTTGCGGCCCGACGAGGCCTGCAGCTTCTCGAGGTGGTCGACCGCCTCGGCGAAGTAACGGCGATGCTCGGCAACACCCTGCGCATCGGCCATCACGTCGACGTCGTGGAAGCAGTAGTAGGGCACGTCGAGCTTCGAGAAGAAGTCGAACGCCACTTCACGCTTCTGCGCGGCGGCCGCGCTGTCGTTCGCACCGGCATGCCAGGGACGGTTGAAGGTGCCGCCGCCGAACACGTCCGAGCCCGGCCAGCAGAAGGTATGCCAGAAGCATGCGGCGAAACGCAGATGCTCCTCCATCGTCTTGCCCAGGACGATGCGATTCTTGTCGTAGAAACGATAGGCCAGCTCGTTGTCGCTGTCCGGGCCTTCGTAACGGATCGTCGGGATATCGGCGAAAAAGTCGGTAGCCATTTAACGGTTCCTCGGAGTGATGCGGGAATAGCTGTCGCGGAAGCGCGCGATCTTGGGGGCGAAGCGATCGGCGAGTGCGGGATCCGGGGCGATGGTGTGGCTGACCGGCGGGGGTGCACAGACCTCCTCCGGCGAACCGCCATCGACCGCCAGCTGGGCCAGGCGCGCGGCACCGAGTGCCGGGCCGACTTCGCCACCCTTCAGATAGACGAGCTCGACGTTCAGCGCGGCGGCCAGCGTCTGCCCCCAATAGGACGAGCGCGCGCCGCCGCCGATGACCGACAGTTGCGACAGCTCGGTCCCCGCGTCGCGCAGTACCGACAGGCCGTCGGCCAGCGCAAAGGCCACGCCCTCCAGCACCGCCTGCGCCAGCCGCTCGGGCGTGGTGTCATGGTCGAGGCCCAGAAAGCCCCCTCGCACCTCGGCATCATTGTGCGGGGTCCGCTCGCCCGAGAGATAGGGCAGGAAGATTTCCGGGCCGCTTGCAGGTCCCACGCTCTCGGCACGCGCGAACAGCTCGGCCGCGCCGGGCGTGCCGGTCAGCCGGGCGACCCAGTCGATGCAGGCAGCGGCCGACAGATGTACCGACATCTGGTGCCAGACATCCGGCAGGCAGTGGCAGAAGGCATGAACCGCACCCGCCGGATTGGGGCGGAAATCCTTCGTCGCAGCGAAGATCACGCCCGACGTGCCCAGCGACAGAAGGGCGTCACCGTCCTTGACCACACCCACGCCCGCAGCCCCGGCGGCATTGTCGCCGCCGCCACCCGCGACCGGCACCTGGTCGATACCCCAGGCTTCGGCCACGTCGGCGCGCAGGCGACCGGTCTGCGCCGTACCCTCGACCGCCTGCGGCATCTGCTCCCGGGTCAGTCCGGTCGCGGCGAGGATCTCGTCGCTCCATTCGCGGCGCTCGACATCCAGCCAGAGCGTGCCCGCCGCATCCGACACGTCGGACGCCTTTTCACCGGTCATGCGCAGCCGGACATAATCCTTGGGCAACAGGACGGTGCGGATCTTCGCGAAAATCTCCGGCTCATGATGCGCGACCCAGAGCAGCTTCGGGGCGGTGAAGCCGGGCATCGCCAGATTGCCCGCGATCCGGTGGAGATCGGGGGCCTTGGCCTCCAGCTCCGCGCACTCGGCATGGCTGCGGCCGTCATTCCACAAGATACCGGGGCGCAGCACCTGGCCGTCCGCGCCCAGCAACGTCGCGCCGTGCATCTGCCCGGCCAGCCCGATGCCGCGCACCGCCCGGCGCACCGCCGGGTCGATCACGCGGACCGCCGCCGTCGTCGCCTGCCACCAAGCCTCGGGGTCTTGTTCGGACCAGAGCGGGTGGGGACGCTGTACGGTCAGCGCCGCCGTCCCCTGCCCCACGACCGCGCCATGTTCGTCCAGCACGACGGCCTTCACGCCCGACGTGCCGATATCAATCCCTAGGAACATCGTCGTCCTTACTTCACGAACGGGTCGATGGTCGGGATCGTCCCGTCCAGGTTGAACCTCAACTCGGTCATCTTGACGTTACGCAGGTGGTTCTTATCCGACAATTGGGTGTCGGCGTAGAAAAGCCACCACTTGCCCTTCCACTCCACGATCGAGTGATGGCTGGTCCAGCCCTGCACCGGCTTCAGGATATGTCCCTTGTACGTGAACGGACCATAGGGGCTGGTCCCTATCGCATAGTTCAGGAAATGCGTGTCGCCGGTCGAGTAGGTGTAATAATATTTGCCGTCGCGCTTGAAGACCCAGGACGCCTCGAAGAAGCGCTTGTCATGGTCGCCGCCCAGCACCGGCTTGCCCTTTTCATCAAGGATCACGACGTCGCGCGGGGTTTCCGAGAAGGTCTTCATGTCCGGGTTCATCCGGGCGATCTTGCCCGAGATGGCGGGCTGATCGTCCTGTTTCAGGTCGGTGTCGCTGCCGTTCGGATCGTATTTGCCGTCCTTCCAGCGCTGAAGCTGCCCGCCCCAGATGCCGCCGAAATACATATACGCCGTGCCGTCCGTGTCCTGATAGACGGCCGGGTCCATCGAGAAGCTGCCGGGGATCGCCTCGGGCTCGGCCTTGAACGGGCCCATCGGGTTCTTCGACGTGGCGACGCCGATACGGAACGCGCCCAGGCCATTGCGGTCCTTGGTCTTATCGCGCGCCGGGAAATAGAGATAATAGGTGCCGTCCTTATAGGCGGCATCGGGGGCCCACATCTGCTGCGAGGCCCAGGGCACGTCCTTCACGTCCAGCGCGACGGGGCCGATCGTGACCTTGCCACCCGGCTCGTCCATGCGCAGCACGCGATAGTCGCGCATGGCGTATTGGTTGCCCAGATCGTCGTTCGGCGTGTCGGTCGGCACGTCGTGGCTGGGGTAGATATACATCTTGCCGTCGCCCCAGACATGCGCGGACGGATCGGCGGTGAAAATCTCGCGCACCAGCGGCTGCGACAGATAATGACGCCCATCGGGCGAGGTCGGGTTGGCATCGTTCGACGCGGTCGTCGTGTTTTCCTGAACCGCGTTGCCGTTTTGTGCCGACGTCCCGCAGGCCGCCGTGCCCAGAGCCAGCACAACCACGCTGGCCATCATCAAGCGCTTCATCGCTTTTCCTCTCCCAATCCCCATCTTCGGGGCTTTGGCGGCACGATAGCGCTATCAGCGGGGCCGATGCAAGGTAGGTTCGGCGTTTTGCGTTAGGACAGGTTGCGGCGTGGCCTTCGACTTTGCTCAGGCGAAACGGAGGGAGGGATAATGCCCGTCGCACCAAATGCCGTTCAGCGGGAGCAAAGTCGAAGGCCAAGGCAAATGCGCCCGCCCCCACGCTTGACACGGGCACCCCGCACATTGTTGGTAACGATATCCGGCGCGACAGACCGGCCTATGTTCAGGACAGAGGAAGACCCCCATGGCCCTTAGCTTCTCGCAAACCCGATGGCTGCTGGCGGCCGGTCTTGCCTTCGCGCCGATCGCTGGCGTGCCCGCCCAGATGACGACCCAGTCGCCTGCGGTCGTGCCGGGCGCCAAGCCGGTCACGGTCGAGCGGATCAAGGTCCATTCGGCCGCGATCGAGGGCAATCTGGAGGGCAACAGCGCCGACCGCGACGTCATCGTCGTCCTGCCGCCCGATTATGCCAGGAACCGGACACGCCGCTATCCGGTGGTCTATGCGCTGCACGGCTATTCGATCGGTGCCGACCAGTGGGCGAAGGAAATCCACGTCCCCGCCTCGGTCGAGGGCGCCTTTGCGCGGGGGGTGCCGCCGATGATCCTGGTCTTTCCCGACAGCAAGACGATGCACAACGGCTCGATGTATTCCTCGTCGCAGACGGTCGGCGATTTCGAGCGGTTCATCAGCCATGACCTGATCGCCGCGATCGACGCGCGCTATCGCACCATCCCGCGCCGCGAAGCCCGTGGCCTGGCGGGTCATTCGATGGGCGGATACGGCACGACGCGGATCGGGATGAAACATGCCGACATGTACGGCGCGATCTATATGATGAGCCCATGCTGCCTGTCGCCGCGCATGATGGCGCGGCCCGAGGGGACCGACGAGAAGCTGCTGACCAGCCTCGCCTCGCCAGCCGACTCCGCAAAGCTGAACTGGGGTCAGCGCGCCATGCTCGCGGCCTCCGCGGCCTGGTCGCCCAATCCGAAGAACCCGCCGCTCTATCTCGACCTGCCGGTCAAGGACGGCAAGATGCGGGACGACATCACCGCCAAATGGCTGGCCAACACGCCGCTGGCGTTCGTCGACCAATATGTGACGCCTTTGCGCACCTACCGCGCCATCGCGCTCGACGTCGGGTCGCAGGACGGGTTGAAGGGCGACGCGCAGGCGCTGCATGACGCCTTCGATCGTTACGGCATTGCGCACACCTTCGAAATCTATGACGGCGACCATGTCAACCGGATCGGGGTACGCTTCCAGGATAAGGTGCTGCCCTTTTTCGGACGAGCGCTGGTGAACCTATAATGCGTGCGTCGCGACGCGGCCTGCTGCGCGGCCTGGCGGTGGGCGCGGTTGCGGGAACGCTCCCCCGACACGCTTCGGCGGCACGAGTGACCGCCCCCGATCCCGCGCATGTGCTATGGTATCGCCAGCCCGCCAAGGCCTGGACCGAGGCGCTGCCGGTCGGCAACGGGCGGCTGGGCGCGATGATCTTCGGCGGCGTCGCGCGCGAGCGATTGCAGCTGAACGAGGATAGCCTGTGGGCGGCCGGCCCTTACGATCCGGTCAACCCCGCCGCCCGCCAGTCCCTGCCCGAAGTGCGCCGCCTGATCGCGGCGGGCCAGTTGAAGGAAGCCCAGGCGCTGGCCGATCGTGCGCTGATCGGTACGCCGCGCACCCAGATGCCCTATCAGCCGGTCGGCGATCTGATCCTCAATTGGCCCGGCCTGTCCGAGGATGCCAGCGGCTATCACCGCGAGCTGGACCTGGACACCGCAACCGCGACGACCCGCTTCATGGTGGGTGGCGTGGCACATCGCCGCACCGTCATCGCGTCGCCGGTCGACGGCGTCCTGATGCTCCGGATCGAGGCGGATCGCCCGTTCGATCTCGATATCACCATGACCTCTCCGCAAAAGGGTGTCACAGTGACGGCATCGGGGTCGCTGCTGACGCTTGCCGGACGCAATGCGGATCACGCCGGGGTGAAGGCGGCGCTTCGCTTTTCAGCACAAATCCGCGCGCAGGCGACGGGTGGCAGTATCACCTCTGCCGACGATCGCCTGTCTGTCCGGGGCGCACGCGGCGTCACGCTGTTGGTCGCCATGGCGACCAGCTATCGCCGGTTCGACGATCTGAACGCCGATCCGCTGGCGCTGACCAGGACAACACTCGCCAGGGCGGTGGCGAAGGGTCGCGCCCGGATCGCCGCCGATGCGCTGGCCGATCATCGTCGTCTCTACACCCCGGTCGCACTCGATCTTGGCACCAGCGAACAAGGCCGGCGGCCGACCGACGAGCGGGTCCGCGCCGATCGGGCGGGCGACGACCCGGCGCTCGCCACGCTCTATTTCAACTATGGCCGGTATCTGCTGATCGCGGCGTCACGCGCCGGGGGGCAGGCCGCCAATCTGCAAGGGCTGTGGAACGAGAGCGTGAACCCGCCCTGGGGATCGAAATACACGGTCAACATCAATACCGAAATGAACTACTGGCCTGCCCAGGTGACGGGTCTTGGCGAGTGTGTCGCGCCGCTGGTGCAGATGATCCGCGAACTCAGCGTCAGTGGCGAGCGGACCGCGCGCGCGATGTACGGCGCGCGGGGTTGGGTCTGTCACCACAATACCGATTTGTGGCGGGCGACCGCGCCGATCGACGGTGCGCCATGGGGCATGTGGCCGACCGGGGGTGCCTGGCTGTGCACGCATCTTTGGGAGCATTACGACTATAGTCGCGACCGGGCCTTTCTCGCCTCGGTCTATCCGCTGATGCGGGGGGCGGCGCTGTTCTTCGTCGATACGTTGCAGAGCGACCCCAGGACCGGCCAGCTCGTGACCAGCCCCTCGGTCTCGCCCGAAAACGAACATTCGCCGGGCGTTTCGATCTGTGCGGGCCCCGCGATGGACCAGCAGATCCTGCGCGACCTGTTCGACCAGGTCGCGCGTGCCGCCAGCATCCTGGACACCGATGCCGATCTCGTCGCCCAACTGAACGACACGCGCGCCCGACTGGCCCCGGACCGGATCGGCAAGGATGGCCAGTTGCAGGAATGGCAGGAGGATTGGGACGCCCGCGCGCCCGACCCGCACCATCGCCACGTCTCGCACCTGTACGCGCTGTTTCCCAGCGACCAGATCACGCCGGATGGAACGCCCGCACTGGCGCAGGCGGCGCGCAAGTCGCTGGAGATTCGTGGCGATCAGTCGACCGGCTGGGCGACGGCATGGCGCGCGAACCTGTGGGCCCGGCTGCACGATGGCGAACATGCTCACCGGATCATCGCCTATCAGCTCGGGCCGCAGCGCACCTACCCCAATCTGTTCGACTCGCATCCGCCATTTCAGATCGACGGTAATTTCGGCGGGACGCGGGCGATCGCGGAGATGTTGGTGCAGGCGCGGGGGGACGAAATCCGGCTGCTGCCCGCGCTGCCCCGCGCGTGGCCGAGTGGATCGGTGCGGGGTCTGCGCGGCCCCGGACGGATGGTGATCGACATGGCGTGGCGCGATGGTCGGCTGGTTTCCGCCACGCTGACCGCTGGCCTAGCGGGTACGCGCACCGTCCGCCTGGGCACGACATCACGACAGGTGACGGTCGCGCCGGGACGACCGGTCCGATTGAACGGCCCGGTGCTCGCCTGATCAGCGCTAATTTCTGCCGTCTTTTCAATTCCAAGCGATGGACAGTTCGCATTTACTCCGACAAGATCAGACAAACACCATAATCGGGAGGATGACATGCAACCCATCATCGCCAAGGCGCTCGCGAGCGCTATTGCCATGGCTTGGCTGTGTCCCGGTTCCGCCATGGCGGCCGACAAGGTCGACCCGCTGGCCCCGACCGGCCGATGGAGCGCCAATCAGGACGGTCAGGCCGCCCTACCGCCGATGGGCTGGAACAGCTGGAACGCCTTTAACAGCGATGTCGACGAAGAAAAGGTCATGGCCTCGGCCAGGCTGATCGTCGCCAAGGGGCTGGCAGAAGCGGGCTATCGCTATATCAATATCGACGATGGCTGGTGGTTGCGCCGTCGCCAACCCGATGGGCGGATGGTGATCCGCGCCGACAAATTCCCGTCCGCCGCCGCAGGCCCGAACCAGCAGACCAGCTTTCGTCCGCTGACCGACCGGCTTCACGCCATGGGGTTCAAAGCGGGCATATATTCCGACATCGGGCGCAACAGCTGCGGCCAGGTCTATACGCCCAATTTCGCCAATCAGCCCGAGGGAACGATCGCCGAACGCGAGGTCGGGCTGTACGGCCATATCGACCAGGATATCGCGCTGTACTTCCGCGAATGGGGCTTCGATTACATCAAGGTCGATGGCTGCGGCATTCGTGGGCTGGGCAAGGACAGCGACCATGTCCGCAAGGGCGATTACCGCGCGTTGACGCCGCTGATCGATATGAATTCGCTGGCGCGCACCGATATCCCGGCAGTGCGGGCGCTTTACGATCAGGTCGCGACCGCCTTGCAGCGCGAGAACCCGGACGGCGACTATCTGTTCTCGCTGTGCCTATGGGGTTCGTCGGACGTGCGTAGCTGGGGCAAGCAGATCGGCAACGTCTCGCGGACCAGCGACGACATCACCGCGCACTGGTCGCGGATGCTGACCAATCTGGATACCAGCGCGACCCGCGCGCTCTATGCCCATCCGCATACGTGGAACGACCCCGACATGCTGTTCGTCGGCTCGGGCGAGTTCGATGCGAACCACATGATCGAGGCACGCTCGCACTTTGCCATGTGGGCGATGATGAATGCGCCGCTGCTGATCGGCTTCGACCTGCGCAAGGCCAATGCCGAGCAGATCGCGCTGTTGGGCAACCGCGCGATCATCGCGCTGAACCAGGATGCGGGCGCGAACCAGGCGGTGCCCGCCTATCTCTCTGACGACGTCCAGATCTTCGTGAAGAGCCTGGCCAATGGCGACAAGGCGGTGGCGATCCTGAACCGCACCGCCGCCCCCGTTCAACCCGTGTTGACCGCCGATCACCTGAAGCTGCGCGGCGATGTCGCCATGACCGACCTGTGGACTGGGACGAAGAGCCGTTTTGCGGGCGAGATCAAGCTGACGCTCGCACCGCACCAGACGCTGATCTACCGCGTAACCGGAGCGCACCGGCTGGCGAACGGCCATTACCTGTCCGAAGCGCCCGGCGACGTGAACCCTGCCGAGGACGGCATTCGCACGCCCGAGGGCGATCCGACCATCCATCATGAACTCAGCCCCTGGGGTGGCAGCAAGGGGCCAGGCGACTTCCCGCAATATGCCGGTTGGGGCGGTGCGCAAGCGGATCGCACGCCCTTCGGACGGCCGCTGCGGCTTGGTGGCAAGGTCTATGACACCGGCATCGGCGTGCTGGCCAATTCGCGGCTGGAGGTGCGCAATCGCGGCCAAACGCGCTTCGACGCCATGGTCGGCATCGACGACTCCGCCACCGCGCGCGGACAGCGTGTCGTGTTCGAGGTCTATGGCGATGGCCAGCTCCTCACCCGCTCGCGCGCAGTGGCGCTGAACGAAGCGCCCGTCGCGATCGATGCCGATATTCGCGGCCGCAAGCTGATCGAGCTGGTCGCCCGCGCCGATAGCGCTCCCGACGCCGCCCTGCCCGTGGTCTGGGCGGACGCTCGCCTGACCGGCTGACGAATGTTTGGACGGACTTTCATGGCCTTGCCGTTTGCGCTGCGCCATGCAACTGTCCGCGCATATAATAAGGAGAGGGTGATGGAACCCACATGGCAAGGGCCGTTGCTGACCCGTCGTCAGCAACTGGCCGGGATCGCAGGCGGCCTCTCGATGGGAGCGCTCCCTAGCGCACTCTGGGCGGCCGACGGCACGCAATCCTTGCGTGATCTGGCGGCGCAAAAAGGCATCCTGTTCGGCTCCGCGATCAATGCGGGCCGGGGTTCGCCGATCAACGATCCGGCCTATCGCGCGATCGTCGCGCGCGAATGTGGCGTAATCGTCCCAGAAAACGAGATGAAGGTCTATGTGCTGGGCGATGATCCGGCACGGCTGAACTTCGGTCCCGCCGACCGGATCGCGGGCTTTGCGCGCGACAACCGGATGAAGCTTCGCGGGCACACGCTGCTCTGGAATTACGGCAAATATATCTCTCCGGCGCTGGCCGAGACGGTGACGAAGACCGGCGCCGAGAAATGGCTGCGCAGCTATATCGCCGCCGTCGCCGGGCATTTCGGCGACCAGATCTATAGCTGGGACGTGGTCAACGAGACGATCGATCCCAAGACCGGCGAGGTCCGGGGCACGGTGTTCGACAAGGCGCTCGGCTTCGACGTGTTCAAGATCGCCTATGGCGCGGCGCGCGAGCACGCCCCGAAGGCGCAGCGCGTCTATAACGACTATATGTCGTGGGAGGTCGGCAACGAGACCCACCGCGCGGGCGTGCTCCGCCTGCTGGAGCGGTTCCGCAAGGAAAACGTGCCCGTCGATGCGCTCGGCATCCAGAGCCATCTCGGCAATGACGGCAGCCATTCAAAGGTACAGCGCGCCGAGTGGAAACGCTTCCTCGATAGCGTCACGGCAATGGGCTATCGCCTGCTCATCACCGAGTTCGACATCAACGATCGCGAGATGCCCAAGGACGTGGCGCAACGCGATGCCCAGGTCGCCTCGGTCGCCAAAAGCTATCTCGACATGATGCTGTCCTATCCGCAGCTCGACCAGTTCCTGTGCTGGGGGCTGTGGGACAAGCATAGCTGGCTCAACGGCTTCGCCCCGCGTGCCGATGGGCTGCCGCAGCGTCCCCTGCCCTATGACGATGCGCTCAAGCCCAAGCCGCTTCGCGCCGCCATCGCCGATGCACTGCGCGCCGCACCCGTTCGAAAGGGTATCGCATGATCCGCCTGCCGATGGCCACGCTGGCCCTGTCGCTCGGCATGGCGGGTGCCGCGTCGGCCCAGACGGCGAGCTTCGACCGCTTCACCTATCAGGGCCGTTCGATCGAACAGGCCAAGCCCAAGGCGGGCGAGTATCTCAACCCGATCATCGCGGGCTATTATCCCGACCCCTCGGTGACGCGGGTGGGCAAGGACTATTACCTCGTCAACTCGTCCTTCGCCCATTTCCCCGGACTGCCGATCTTCCACTCGACCGACCTCGTCCACTGGACCCAGATCGGCAATGCGATCGACCGGCCCGGACAGCTGGATTTCACCGGGCGTTCGGTGTCGGAGGCGGTGTTCGCCCCCGACATCAGCTATCACGACGGCATCTTCTACATCGTCAACACCTGCGTCCAGTGCCGGGGCAATTTCGTCATCACCGCGAAGAACCCGGCGGGTCCCTGGTCCGACCCGATATGGCTGCCGTTCGAGGGAATCGACCCATCCATCTATTGGGAGGGCGACCGCGCCTATATCGTCAACAACCGCGCACCCGACGAGACGCCGCGCTATGACGGCCACCGCGCCATCTGGGTCCAGGAATATGACTGGCGGGCGGGCAAGATGGTCGGCGAGAGCACGCAACTGGTCAATGGCGGCGTCGACCTGTCGAAGAAGCCCATCTGGATCGAGGGGCCGCACATCTTCAAGAAGGATGGCTGGTATTACCTGACCGCCGCGGAGGGCGGAACCAGCGTCAACCACTCCCAAGTCGTGTTGCGCTCCAAGGAGCTGCGCGGGCCCTATAGTCCCTATGCCGACAACCCGATCCTGACCCAGCGCGACCTCGATCCCAAGCGCCCCCACCCGATCAGCGCGGCGGGGCATGCCGAACTGATCCAGACGCAGAATGGCGACTGGTGGGCGACCTTCCTGGCGACGCGGCCCTATGCCGATGATTACTACAATATCGGGCGCGAGACGTTCCTGCTGCCGGTGACGTGGAAGGACGGCTGGCCGGTCATCCTGGACAAGGGCAAGACCGTGCCCTGGACGCACAAGGCCCCGAACCTGCCCACCTCGCCTGCCCCGAAGCTGCCGACCAGCGGTGACTTCGGTTATACGGACGAGTTCGACGGCACGAAGCTGGCGATGCAGTGGATCGGCGTCCGGACGCCCAGGGCGCCCTTCTATACGGTCGCGGGTGGATCGCTGAAGATGCAGGGCGGCGACGCGCTGGGCAACCGGCAGGGCGTGCCGGGCTTTGTCGGACGGCGCCAGCAGCACGCGATCGCGGACGTGTCAACGACGTTGCGCTTCACCCCCGCCAAGGACGGCGCCCGCGCCGGTCTGGTCGCGATGCAGAACGACTATGCCTATCTGTTCTTCGGGCTGACCCGTATCGACGGCCAGCCGCGTATCGCGCTCTACAAGCGAGAGGGCAAGAATACGCGGGATGAAACCGCGTCCGAGACGCTGGTCGCCTCCGCGCCCTTCGCATCCCGGGGGCCCGTGACGCTGACCATCCATGCCAATGGCGGGACGATAGCCTTCGACTATGAAAGCGGCGGCAAGCGCACAACGTTGACGAGCGATTTCGACACCCGCTTCCTCAGCACGGCGCGGGCGGGCGGGTTCGTCGGTACGGTCATGGGCCCCTATGTGTACACGCCGCGATGAACTGGCGTCCGCTTTCGCTCATGCTGCTGGCGGCGGTCCCTGCCCTGGCGGGGGCCCAGGCCTGGCAGTCGGATCGCGGTGACGGCACCTATGCCAATCCGCCGCTTTACGCCGATTATCCGGATCCCGACATCATCCGGGTGGGGCGGGATTTCTATTTCATCACGACGACCTTCGCCAATGTGCCCGGCCTGACGATCATGACGTCCCGTGATCTGGTGAACTGGCGCTTCGTGGGGCACGTCATCGACCGGTTGGAAGGCCTGCCGCAATATGACCTGAAGGACGGCGGCGCGTATCGGAAGGGCATTTTCGCGCCCAGCCTGCGCTACCGCGACGGCGTCTTCTATATCGCCGTCACGCCGGTGGGCGAGAAGACCCGCATCTATCGATCGCGCGACATTCGTGGCCCCTGGGCGATGAACCGGATCGGCGAAGCCGCCTTCGATCCGGGCCTGTTCTTCGACACCGATGGCAGCGCCTATATCATGACCTCCGTCGGGTCCGACGGCACCAACACGCTGCTCAGCCTGGACCGCGACCTTCGCACCGTCACCGACAAGCGCGTGGTCTATTATAACAAGGGCGCGGAGGGCTCGAAGCTCGTCAAGCGGGGCGCCTATTACTACATGTTCAACGCCATCCCCCGGCGGCTGGGCATGACCGTATCGCGTGCCAAGAGCCTGTTCGGCCCATGGGAGACGCGTGACCAGATCGACGACAAGACCGGCGGGCACCAAGGCGCGATCGTCGATCTGCCCGACGGCACCGATTACGGCTTCGTCATGGTCGATGCGGGCGCGGTCGGCCGGATGACCAATATCAGCCCCGTCTTCTGGAAGGACGGCTGGCCGGTCTGGGGCACGCCGCAAGCGCCGGGCCGCGTACCCGCCACCGCGACCAAGCCGATCCAGGGTCAGCCGGTCAGCGTGCTGCCCGCCTCGGACGATTTCTCTGGCCCCAGCCTTGGCCTGCAATGGCAGTGGAACCACAATCCCGTCGCCAGGGGCTGGTCGCTGACCGAGCGGCCCGGTTATCTGCGGCTCCGCGCAGGCCAGGCGCCCGCGCTGTGGAGCGCGCGCAACACGCTGCTGCAAAAGGGGCAAGGTCCGTTCAGCCGGGGCACGGTGGCGATCGACGCGTCGCACATCCGGGCGGGCGACCAGTGCGGTTTCGGCACCTTCGGCAAATATAGCGGCCATATCGCGGTCGGCCGGGGTGGTGACGGGCGGCTGACCCTGACCATGCGCGTGATCGAGGATGTCGCGGCGGACAAGGGTACAACACAGAAGACCGATGTGCGGGTCGATGCGCGGCCCGTGGCGGGACAGCGCCTGTTCCTGCGGACCGACATGGACTTCAAGACCGACCGGGCGAGTGTGGCGTACAGCCTCGATGGCCGCGACTGGCAGACGCTGGGTGGGGATTTCCCACTGGCCTTCGACTGGCGGACGGGAACGTTCCAGGGACAGCAATATGCGCTGTTCTGCTACAATCCCGGTGGCAAGGGGGGGTGGATGGACGTGGACGGCTTCACGCTGTCGGGGCGGTAATCGCCTGACCCTCACATCGTCGGCAAGCCCCGCTCCACGATCTTGCGGATCAGGTCGCGATGCTTGGGCAGGCCCGCCAGCAACCGCCCGGTCTGCACGTCATTCTCCCGCCGCGCTCGCTCGGCGGCGATCGTCTCGGCGATCAGGCTTCCGGGTGCGATATCGGTGCGCTGGCCCATGCCGTACAGGACATACTGGTAACTGGCGGAGGGGAAAACCTCCTCCACCCGGTCGAACTCGTCGTGCATCCACGGCGCCTGGTAACGCCACAACTCCATCAGCTCCTGCAACCGGTCCGGCATCGTCTCTGGCCGACAATTATCCCGCCAGAAGTCGCTGTCGGTCCGCTGGGTCAGCGCATAGTGCAGCTTCAGGAAATCGACGATCCGCCCCCAGCGGTATAGGGTCGTCTCGTTGAACCGCTTGGCGACCGTGTCCATCACCTCACGACAGGCGGGCATCTGCTCGGCGATCAGCTTGACCGACAATTCGATCAGCACGATGGCCGACGCCTCCAGCGGCTCGAGGAAACCGGCGGCCAAGCCGACGCCAACACAGTTACGCTCCCAGAAACGCGTGCGGTGTCCGGCCCGGATCTTCAGCTCACGAATGGGCAGGTCGCGCCCCGCCTCGCCCAGATAGGCGCGCAGTTCGCGCTCGGCTTCGTCGCGGTCGATATGGCTGCTGGAAAACACATGGCCGACCCCGCGCCGGGTCGGCAGGCCGATATCCCAGATCCAGCCCGAGGATTGCGCGGTCGAAATGGTGTGCGAGGCGATCGGTGCCTCGGGATCGTCATAGGGCACCTGGATCGCCAGCGCGGTGTCGCAGAACAACACATCGTTCAGCGGCTTGAACGGCACACCCATCGCCTCGCCGAGCAGAAGCGAGCGAAAGCCGGTGCAGTCGACGAACAGGTCGCCCGTCACCTCGCCCGCCTGTACCGTTCGAACGGCCCGGATGTCGCCGCCCTCGGTCAGCAGCACCTCCTCGACATCGGCCAGCACATGGCGAACGCCCAGTTGCTCGCAGCAGTGGCGGCGCAGGAAGTCGGCGAATTTCCCGGCATCGAGGTGATAGGCGTAATTGGCGATCGCCTCATATTCCGGCGTCGCGATGGTCTTGGGCGCAAGCCCCGCGTCGCAAATCCGCCCCTGCGGCGTGACCGCGTCGCAAAAACTGACCTCGCCCTCCCCCGTCAGCCAGTGCGGCGCGAGGTTCACCTGTCCGAAATTCTGCGGCAGCATCAGCGGGTGATAATAGCCGTCATCGGCCGCGCCGGTGGTCCAGCGGTTGAAGCGCGCACCCTGTTTGAACGAGGCGTCGCACTCACGAAAGAACGCCGTCTCCGACACGCCCATCTTGCGCAGCGTCGTGCGCAGCGTCGGCCATGTCCCCTCGCCCACCCCGATGATCGGAACGTTCGGAGATTCCACCAGAGTGACGGTGAAGCCATGCGGCCGCCGCCCCTGATGCCGCGCGGCGATGACGCCTGCGGTCAGCCAACCGGCCGTACCGCCCCCGACGATCACGATATTCTGAACGGGTCGAACCATGGATCAGTAGGTCCAAGAAGCGGCGGGGATGTCAAGCCGTGGCCTGCCATCCCCACCCCTTGGCCATCGTCAGAAACGATAGCGTGCGCCGAGCGTGAAGCGCCGGCCATAATCGAACACGTCGAGCAGCTGGTTCTTGAACCGGCCATGCGTGCTCTGCTTGTTGTTGTTGACGTTCAGGATTTCGCCGAAGATCGAGAAGTCCTTCGTGACGTCATAGCTGCTGGTCAGATCGATCTGGAAGCTCTGGTTCACGAAGGTCGGCTCGGCACCATACGCCCCGGTATTCTGGTTCTGGCCGAAGCCCGCCAGATACTCGTCGCGCCAGTTGAGCGCGGTGCGAAACTGGAAGCCGTTCTTGTCGTAGAAGCCGACGAAGTTCGCCGAGTTCGCCAGGCCCGTCACCGCAAAGCCCGTCTGCGAGATATTGGTCGCGTCATAGGGCTTGTTGGTGTCGACCAGCGTCGCATTCGCCTGGAAGCCGAAGCCGCTGTCGCCGAACACCTGCTGCCAGGCGATTTCGACGCCGCGCACCGTCGCGTTCGGTCCGTTGATCTGGGCAGAGATCGCGAAGCTGGCGGGCTGGCCGGTGGTCGGGTCGATCACGCCGTTCACCGTCTGGCGCGCGACGCCGCCGACGATGAAGTTGCTGACGTTCTTCAGGAAGAAGTCGACCGCCAGGTACGAGTTGCGCTGGTAATACCATTCGGCCGCGACGTCGAAATTGTCCGCCAGATAGGGCTGCAGATTGGGATTGCCGCCGCTGCCCGACAGTGCGCCGACGCGCTGGCCGATGCCGACGTTCAGCACCGGGTTCAGAAGGTTGAGGCCCGGACGGGTGAGCGTCCGCGATGCGTCGAAACGCAGCTGCAGATTGTCCGTCACCTCCAACCGCGCATCGACCGATGGCAGCACATAGGTATAGCTGTTGCTGCGCGACACGGGCTGCGTACCCGAGAACCCTATCGTCAGCAGCGTCGGGTCGGTCGTGCTGCGGGTGATCGAGATCGGCTGGCGACCCTGCCCGATCGAGCGCAGGCGCGTATTCTCGGTCCGGACACCGAAGGCGACATGCAGTGGCATCTCGCCGATGCGGCCTTCCATTGCCGAACTGAGGAAGAAGGACAGAGTCTTTTCGTTGACCGTCAGGATGCTCGCCGGGTCAACCGCTTCGCTGAACTGGCCTCGGAAACCCAGCAGCCCATTGCCCGTATCGGTGGCAACCGGATAGTTGAAGCCCGGAATATTCTGGGCATAGGGATTGCCGAGCCCCGAGAGATAGGCCTGATAGGCCTGCGGGCTATAGATCAGGACCGATGGCGGCAGGCCGCCGCTGAACCCGGAGATGAAGTTGTTGAGGCTGATCGAGCCCTGATAAAGGTTCGACGGCAATGGCGACACGCCGCCGCCCTGACCCGAAGGGGCGCCGTAACCCGAATAGGCCTGCCAGAAATTGTTGGTGAAGGTGCTGCGGTTCAATAGTTGGAAATTGTCCTCGACATACTGGCCGCCCAGCTTCAGCGTGATATTGTCTTCCTTCCACGTCGCCACGCCGCGGACTTGCTTGAGCTCGTCGGTATTCTGCTGGGTCTGATTGACTGTGACGTGCGAACCGATCGCGCTGGGATCGGCCCAGTTCGCGGCGTTTCCGGCCGGGCCGAAATTGCTGATCGTCGGGAAGGCCTTGTTGCTGTCGCCCGTGATGTTGAAGCCGAGGTTGGTGCCCAGGCGGCCGCCATAGCCGATATCGCCATTCTGGCTGCCGATGACATTGCCGGGGTTCAGCCAGCTCTTGGCATAGGCGCCGTCCGCCTCGACCGTCAGCTTCTCGGTCACGTCCCATTTGACGTTCAGGCCGGTCTGGTTGGTCTGAAGGATCTGGCGGTTATGCGCCGAGGTGAAGTCGGTGGGCGAGCCCGCCTGGGTAAAGCTGACGGCGGTGCCGTTGGCGTCCTGCTTGACGTTGCGCAACGACTCCTGGCTGAACCACACGCCAAAGCCATAGACGTCGGTGTTCAGCGTCTGGCGCGAGAAGTTGTTGTCCAACGTGACCATCAGGGCGTCGGACGGATGCCATTGCAACGCGATGCGGCCATCGACGCGCTCGTCCTGCACGCGCTGCTGTTCCGCGCCGTACTGCTGCGGGAACCAGCCGGTCAGGCTGCGTACCTGGGTGGGGTCGGTGGTGCTGCTGCCCGGATTGCAGACGGTGGCAGTGCTGCCCTGCAACTGACACGGGGCAAAGCCATTGCCCGGCCAACCCGACACGAAGACGCGGTTGGTATCGGTATCACGCCGGGTGTAGATGAAGCTCGACAGGATACCGATCGTATCATCGGCGAAGGTATCGCTGACCAGCGCGCCGAGCGTCGGCACCACACGCCCCGCGCGATCCTGCATCGAGCCCGAGGCGCTGACCGCCGCGCGGAAGCCGGGATGGTCGAACGGCTTGGGGAACTGGATGTCCACCGTCGCACCGATCGAGCTGGACGCCAGCGAGACGTCCGGCGTCTTCAGGACGCTGATCCCGCCGATGAAGTCCGAGCCGACGGTGCTGAAGTCGATCTGGCGACCGCCCGTTGCGGTCGAGATGCGGCGGCCATCATACAGGGTGGTGTTGAAGTCGCCACCAAAGCCACGAACGGTGATGCCGGTCGGCTCGCCGCGCGCACCAGACCGCTGGATCGAAACGCCGGGCAGACGCTGAAGCGAGGCGGCGACGTTGGAATCCGGAAATTTACCAATGTCTTCGGCGGAAATCGCATCGACCACGCCGGTCGCGGTGCGCTTGATGTCGAGATTGCGCTGCAGCGAGCTGCGCAGGCCGGTGACGATGATCTCGCCTTCCGTCACGCTGCCGTCCGGGGCCGGGCTGTTGTTCTGGGCGCTCGGCGCGGTCGCCTGATCCTGCGGCGTTCCGGCTTCCTGAGCGGAGGTCGAGTTGGCCTGGACAGGCACGTCCGGGCGGATGGCACCGGTCTGTGCAAAGGCGGTACCCGGCGCGACCAGCGCCAGCGCCATCAACGGTGAAACCCCGGCCATCAGGCCACGGCGCGAAACAAGTGCCGCCACGAAAGCAGTGCGTGCCACCATTTTCCCCTCTCCTACGTCTTTTGTCGTTGGCCGATCGGCTTTGATTCACCGTACCGAACATTCGATGTGCGGATGTTAGCGGTATAACAAACCCGCGACAAGTCGTTTGTGCCGCGCTACTCATCCGCCTTGACGACGGGCGGACAGGCACGGACAAGGAACCGATGCCGCCGCCCGCCCCGCCGGATATCTGCACCGGTCGGGGTCATGGAATGGATGCGAGAGGACCGACGATCATGGCCGACATGGAATTGCTCGACAGCGCACGACATGGGGCGCTGCGCGTGTCCGCCGCGCCCGACGCGACACGCCATTTCGTACAGCTGGTCGCGGGTGAGTTCCTTGCCGCCGCGCTGCATTATCCGATCCTGTTCGCCCGCCATCCCGAGACGGGGGACCTGTATCCCGGCGCGCTGATGGGATTGGTGCCGGAGGAAAACCTCTCCCTGGGGCCCCAACACACCCTGACCGGCTATCGCCCCGCCGATCTGGAGCGGCAGGCCTTCTATGTCTCGGGCGAGAATATCGCGATCGATCCGCGCCATCCGGCGCTCGGCCAGCCCGATGGCGCCGCCCTGTTCGAGGCGGACGGCGGCGCGGCCCCCGCGCTGCGGCGTATCCAGAATGCATTGCGGACGCTCCATACCGGACTGCCGGAGACCGACGGCTTCATCGCACGGTTGATGGCCAACAAGCTGGTCGAGCCGATCGAGCTGAGCTTTCAGTTCGACAATGGCGAGAGCCTGCGCCTTGACTCGCTCTACACCATCAGCCTTGATGCGCTGCACGCCCTGCCCGATGCGGCGGCGCTGACGCTGTTCCGCAACGGCGATCTGCAACTCATCTATGCGGTCACGGCCTCGGTACGGCATATCCCGTATCTGGCGGCGCGACGGAACGACCGGTTGAGCGGGCTGGTCCAGTGAGCGGCGGGGCCGTCGAGATCGATCGCGCGCTGCTGGTCGACTCCGACGCCTTTCGACAATGGGTGGTCGAACCTTGCCGCCCGGTGGTGATCCGCGGGGCCGTCGCCGACTGGTCGCTCGCCCGCGCCGCGTCCGAGGGCGACGGGCTGCGGACCTATCTGGCGCAGTTCGACGCGGGACGGCAGGTCGATGCCTTTGTCGGCGATGCCGCGATCGCGGGCCGATATACCTATACCGACGATCTGGCGGGCTTCAATTTCCGTCGCGAGGCCATGCCCTTCGCCGACGCGGTCGGGCGTATCACCACCCCACGCGACACCGGTGAGACGCTTTATGTCGGCTCGCTGCCTACTTCCTTCGTCCTGCCGGGGCTGGCCGAGGCGAACCCGCTCACTTTCACGCCGCCCGGCGTCGCGCCGCGCATCTGGATCGGCCATGGATCGACCGTGGCCTGTCATTACGACATGATGGACAATCTTGCCTGTGTGGTGGCAGGCGAGCGCCGCTTTACCCTGTATCCGCCCGATGCCATCGGCGACCTCTATGTCGGCCCGATCGACCATACGATGGCGGGCCAGCCCGTTGCCCTGGCCGCAGAGGCCGCGCCCGGCGATCCGCGCTATCCCCGGTTCGGACAGGCGCGGGACCGGGCCATCACAGTCGATCTGACGCCGGGCGATGCGCTCTACATGCCCAAATTGTGGTGGCACCGGGTCGAGGCGCGCGGCGCCTTCAACATCCTGGTCAATTACTGGTGGGACGCTTTTCCGGTGGCGCCCGATCTGCCCTTTGCCACGATGCTGCTCGCCATGAGCGCGATCGCGGCCCGGCCGGAGGCGGAGCGGGCCGCGTGGCGCGCCTGGTTCGACCATTATGTCTTTCGGCCCGATGGCCATCCGCTCGCCCATCTGCCCGAAGCGCGCCACGGTATCCTGGGTGACAGCTCGGAAAACGCCAAGTTCGTCCGGGCCCATGCCATGCGGCTGCTGCGCGGCGGCTAACCCGCGCGGAGCGCCAAGCCCTCGACCACCACCTCGGGATCGACCAGCCACAGGGTCACACGGTGCTGGCCCGCCGCCAGCGACGGCAGCGACGTGGTGGCAACACGCCGGTTATCGATCACCGACCGTTCCCAACGGGCCTCGTTCTCACCCGCCATCAGGTTCAGGATGACGGGCGAACCGTTGTCGACCGACACCGCGATCCGGTGCTGTGCTCCGCCCCGGACGTCCAGGCCGGGCGCGGCGATGACGTCGAGCTTGGCTCCGCCGCCACCCTTCCAGGTGACGTCATACACGATGCGCGGCGTATCGCCGCCCGGCCGTTCGATCGCGGGCGCGGTGGTCGGCGTGGCAACCATCGCGGCCCCTTCGGCGGTAAAGTCCGTCACGCGTTGCCATTTGATGCCTCGCCCGTCGATGGCGCGTCCGGTATCGGCGAGGATCAGGGCCGGTCGCGACCCGCTTGTGACGGGTAGCGGCAATGGCCGTTCCCTGGTGGCCAGCGCAGGCATGACGTCTCGATCGGGCTGTTGCCAGCCGGTATAGCCGATATGCGTCTGGGCCATCATGCTGGTCCACTTACCGCCCGCCGTCCGCTCCTCATAGCGTCGCCGGATGACCGCATCCTGCGCGAAATAGCGCCGCGCATCGTCGGCCGCGCGTGCGGCGGCGGCATAGCGCCCCGCATCGACCATCGCCCGGTTCGTCGCCACCGCCAGATACATGCGATGCAGATTGGCCATCGCCTCGATCCGGTGAAGGACCAGCTCGTAATAGGCGTCGCGCCGGTCGGCGGGGATCAGGCGCTCGAGCCGACGGGCATCGTTGTCGAGCGCATTCCACTGCCCGGCAACGCGGTTCCACTCACCGTTCTGGAAGTCATAGCTGGTTGCGTCGAGCAACTCGGGCTTGCGGCGACTGGCGAGCTGGCCATAGCGGGCGATCAGTGCGCCGATCGCGGGGCCCTGGCCCGCGCCGAACTGTTGCGTGGCCCAGCGCACCGGATAGGCCTGCATCGCCGACAGATCCATCCGCGCCGGGTTCCAGGCCATGTCGAGGAAGAAGCTGGTCGGATATTCCATCGGCTTCAGGTCGCCAACATTGACGATCCACAGCCGGTCCGCGCCATAATCAGATGCCATGCGCATCTGTTGCCAGATACGCGGGACGGCATTGGTGTCGAGCCACTTATAGTTGCGCGGCCCCCCGACATAATCGAAATGATAATAGATGCCTGCCCCACCGGCCCGCCTGGAGCCGGGCGGCGGCAGGCGGCGGATATTGCCCCAGTTGTCGTCGGCGAACAGCAGGGTGACGTCGTCGGGAACGCGCATCCCCTTGTCATAATAATCCTGCACTTCCTTGTAGAGCGCCCAGACCTGCGGCGTCTCGGCCGCCGGGCGTTTCGTCACGTCGGCGATGATCCGTCGCTGGTCGCGCACGATCCCCTGGAGCAGGTCGATCGCGGTGCCCTCCGTCATCGGTTCGTCGCCGTCGCCGCGCATCCCGATCGTGACGGGATCCTCCGCCTTGCCGCGCCGCTCGATCCCCTTGCGCCAAAAGGCCTGAAGAGCGGGTGCGTTCTTCGTATAATCCCACGGGCCTTTGCCCTCTCGCTTCCAGTCGGCCTGCGCGCGCTGCATCGGCTCGTGGTGCGAGGTGCCGAGCAGCACCCCCATCTCCTGCGCCAGCGGGGCCGAAGCCGGATCATCCTCCCACAGCGACTTGCCCCACATGGCGGGCCACAGGAAATTGGCCTTCGAACGAAGCAGCAGGTTGAAGACCTTTTCATAGGCCAGGTGATTGACCCCACCGAACTTCGCCCGCGCCCAGCCGCCGAAGCCGGGCTCTTCGTCGTTGATGAAGATACCGCGATATTTCACGACCGGATGATCGGCGACCCGACCCGCCGTCAGGTAGAGTGTCGGATGACGTTGCGCCGGCACATCGGCCCACCAGGTCCACGGGCTGACGCCTGCCTTGGCACTGATATCGTACAGGCCGAAGATCGTGCCGCGCCGGTCCGCACCGACGATCACCAGCGCACGATCGACACCGGGTAGCGGGTTGTCGACGACCTGCTCGACATAACCCTCCCATTGTCCCGGCAGCCCATGGACGTCGAGCTTGCCCGCCTTAACCAGTGCGTCGATCACCGCACTGTGGCCCAATGTCCCGGCGATGATCGACACATTCGCACTGGCGGTGTCGATCAGGCGAACCTCGCCGCCGCCGACCGCCTTCAGATCGGCGACCAGATCGGCCGCGGCACGACGGACGCCGGGTTCGTCGTTCGGATCGACGAGCACGCCACCTGCGCGTCCGGGCGTCAGCAGCGCCAACGCACCCGGGCTCGCCCGTTCGCACGGGGCCACCGGTCCGGCGCAGTCCGACGGCGCGGCCGAGGCCACACCCGGCACGAACGCCAGCCACGCAGCGGACCATAGCAGGTGACGCATCATCTCTCTCCTTGCCCGCGCGCTCGACGCGATCGGGGCCTTCTCGTTTGCCTTGGATCGCGTTATCGCTACCATAAGGCTAGGCCGCAAGCGCCGAGTGACGGATGGAAAGGATGAGGATGAAGGCACATCGCTTGGCCGCGCGCGCCACCGGGCTGCTGGCGCTGTCACTGCTGGCGGCGATACCGGCCCAGGCGCAGGGCGGTCGCTGGACCCCCGCCTGGGGCGCGTCGCAGATGCGCGTGGACGGTGCCAATGCCGACAAGCTGGCCAAGGCCGGTCCCGCCACCATCCGCCAGTTCGTCCGCCTGACCGCCACGGGCAAGACGATCCGCCTTCGCGTGTCGAACCTGACGGGTACGACTCCGCTGCGGATCGGTGCGGCGAGCATCGGCCTGGCGACGACCGGCCAGTCGAGCGTCGCTGCACCGATGCCGGTCCGCTTCGATGGCCAGGCCGAGGTGATCGTGCCGCCGGGTGCGGACCTGTACTCCGATCCGGTCGCCCTGCCCGTCCAGGCCGGAGCCGACGTGGCGGTCAGCCTGTTCTTTCCCGACGCCGTCACCACCCCGACCGGCCATGCCGCCGCACGCGGGACCACCTTCCTGATCGCGGGCGATGCCACGCGCCGCACCACCGTGGCCGATGCGCAAGGTATCGGCGGGTGGTGGAGCCTGTCGGATGTCGAAGTGCAGGATGCGGTTCAGCGTCGGACGATCGTGACGATCGGCGACTCGATCACCGACGGCTATGGCATTGCAGACAACAGCAATGCACGCTGGCCGGACGTATTGGCCCGCCGTCTGGCTGCCGCACCGACGACACGTGGGTTCTCCGTGGTCAATGCGGGCATTGGTGGCAACCGAGTGCTGCTCGATGGGCTGGGCCCCAATCTGATGGCCCGGTTCGACCGGGATGTGATCGCCCGCCCGGGCGTCAGCCACGCCGTCCTGCTGGAGGGGGTCAACGATCTGGGCGTGCTGACCCGCGAGCACCCGGTCGATGCCGCCGCGCATCGGGCGATCGTTCGCCAGATCACCGGGGCCTATCGCCAACTGGCCGAGCGTGCGCACGCGCATGGCATTCGCCTGATCGTCGGCACCATCACACCGTTTCAGGGCAGCGACTATTACCATCCGGGCCCGGAGACCGAAGCGGATCGCCAGGCGATCAACCGCTTCATCCGTACGTCCGGCCTTTTCGACGGGGTGATCGACTTCGATCAGGTGGTTCGCGATCCCGCAAGGCCCGATCATCTGCGCCCCGCCTACGACTCCGGCGACCACCTCCATCCGAGCATGGCCGGATACCGGGCGATGGCAGAGGCGGTGCCGCTGTCCCTCTTCACCCGGCCCTGAGCTAGAACGCCGCGTCCAGCCCGATGCGCAGGGTTCTCGGGCGGAGCGGCGTCACCTGATCGCGTCCGGTGGTGAACGGTGTCCCGAGCGCAAAGCGGTTGCCGCGTGTATCGGCCAGGTTGGTGATGCCCGCCGTTACCCCGAACGCCTCGAAGCCCAGGCGCGCAGTCAGCCCGCTGTCGAGATAATCCCCCTGCAACTCGCCCAGCATCGGCCCGACCCCCAGCCTGGACGCGCCGACATAGCGCAGCCAGCCATCGACCCGCAGGTCGCGTCCCCCCGCTATCGTGCCGTGATAGACGATGCCCGTCCGCCCGGTGATCCGGGCGATGTTGGGGATCTGGCTCAACCGCGCAAGGATCATGGCGCGATCGGCGGCCTGCCCGTCCATCAGGAGAAAAGCCCGCGCATTCGACGGCTCGTCGATATGACTGTCATTATAAGACACCGCCGCTTCGATCCGCAGCCCGCGGGCGATGCGGGCGCTGGCCAGCGCTTCGAGGGTCCAAAGCTGGCCATCACCGATATTGGCAGTGCTGGGCAGGCCCGTCGCGTCGATGAAATCCGCCTGGATGTCACGCCACGATGTATGCGCCAGCGTCAGCGATGCATCGAATCGCTCCCGGCCTGGCCGCCCGGTCCGCAGGCCTGTCTCGATGGTCGAAACCCGGTCATTGCGGAAACGGCGGACCAGTGGCCCTTCAATCGTCAGCCCGCCGGGGCGGAAACCCTGCTGATAACGCAGGAACAGCTGTGCCCCCGGCGTCAGGTCGATCAGTGCGGAGGCGGAGGGCAAGAGGATCGTCTGCGCGCGCCGGGCCGTCACCTCGCGCAACCGCGCCAGCGCCTGGAAGGACAGGGCGGCGGGCAGGTCCTCGCCCGCGCCGTCCAGCACCGATCGGGTGACGCGCAAGCCCCCCGTGGTCAACAGGCCGGGCAGCAGCCGCAGGCTCGCCTCGCCGTATAGCGTCGCCTCCTCGACCGTGTTGACGACGCCGGTGCGCGGCACCAACTGCCCCGGCTCGCCGAACAGCCGGGTCAGGCGCGTTCGATTGTGGACATAGCTGAATCCCGCCAGCCACCCCGATCCGTCGGGCGCCGAATGCCAAGCGCGTGTCTCGTTCGCCTGCATCCGCGTCGCATTGGCTTGCGCGAACAACTGGACCGGACCACCCGGCGGGGTCGCATCATACCGCTCCATCAGGTCGTGCGCGGTGACGCCGCTGCTCGAACGAAAGCGGACCTGCCCCAGCCGTCCTGACACGATCAGCTGCGCCTGCCCGAAATCGGCGGAGAAACCTTCGGTGACGGGAGCCGATCGGGTGAGCGGCGGGCCGTCGCGATCGGCATATTGGCTGTCCGCGCCACGAATGCGCTGGCCGATACCGATCGCCTCGATGCTCCAGCCGCCGCCAAGCTCGGCCTTCACGGCCGCGCGACCACCGGCGATCCGCGTCCGGTTGACGTCGGTGCGGCCGAGCAACGGCTTGTCGATATAACCCCCCTCGCTTGCCGTATCGGCGACCAGTCGTACCGCCAGTCGGTCGGCCACGATGGGCAGGTTGAGCACCGCCTGCGCATCGCCGCCCGGTGCTCCGCCGGTCGTCGCGGACCCACCCAGGCTGACCGATCCCCCGGTGCGGGTCGGGTCGGGCGCGTTGGGCACCAGCCGGATGAGCCCGCCCAACGACCCCGCGCCGTATAGCGTACCCTGCGGCCCCTCCAGCACCTCGACCGCCGCCAGGTCGGCCAGCCGCAGATCGGGATCGGGCGCGTTGTAGCTGAGCCGCAAATCCCCGAAATACTGGCCGACGGTCGCCTGGGTCGGCCCGGTGAAGCTGGAGTCGGCGATACCCCGGATGAACAGCTTGTTGCGCCCGGCCCCCAGATAGGTCGAGGCGATCACCGTCATCCGGTCGGCCAGCTTCGACGTACCACCGACGCCGCCCAGTTCCAGATCGGCCCCCGCCACCTGCACCACCTGCCCGGCGAAATGATCGCGGGTCGTGTCGCGCTTGCTGGCCGTCACCACGATATCACCGCCGGAGACGTGAGGCGGCAGCGATACGGGCGGGCGGCGCGCGATACGGGGCGCGTGCGTGCGCAGGCGCGGGGTCAGCCGCCACGCGCCGCGGCCCAGTGGCTCAACCCGCGCCCCGCTACCCCGCGCGATCACCGACAGCGCCTGTTCCACAGACAATCGGCCGCGCAAGGGCGGCACCGGACGGCTCCACAGCCCGGCATCGGGCACGGAGATGTTCGCCCGCAACGCACGCCCCAGCGCCATGACCTGCGTCCCGACGGTCCCGGCGGGCAGGTCGACCGGCACACGCTCGGCCGCCAGCGTAGGGGCACTGGCGAACACGGCTATTCCGACGATCCCGCCCCCCGCCAATCTCACCCGCGCGGTTCCAGCGTCCAGCCAGCGGCATCGCGCCGCACCCGCACCTCCATCAGCGGCCCCAGCAGCGCCGGATCGCGGCGGACGGCCTGAAGGTCGATCACCCCGCGAAACGGCCGGGCCGCAATGGCCGGAGCGACCGACACCGGCTGTCGCAGGAAGCGGCTGAGGTCTTCGGCCACCTCGCTGAGCGGCGCACCGTCAAAGGCCAGCCGCCCGTCCCGCCAGCCGCCGACATCGCCCGGATCGACCGCCGCGCGGATCAGCCGGTCCTTCTCGACCGTCACGCCCTGCCCGGCGTCGAGGCGCAACGCTGAACCCTTCGGATCGACCATGACGGCCCCCTCGGCCACCGCCACGCGCGTTAGCCGCGAGCCCATCCGCACATCGAACACGGTGCCCAGATCGACCAGGGCGACGTCGCCCGCCCGCACCGCGAAGGGATGCCGGTCGTCATGCCTCACCCGGAACAGCGCCTCGCCCCGCTCCAGCACCGCCCGGCGGGGATCGGCGTGGTCGAGTGCGATCCGGCTGCCCCCGGCCAGCGTGATAACGGTGCCATCGGACAGCGGCACGTCGCGCGTCTCGGCAGCGGCCGTCTCGACGGCATAGGGTCGTGCCCGGTCCTGCCACGCCTGCAACCCGATCGCACCGACCAGCGCAGCGGCCACCGCCCCACCGATCCAGCGGAGCGCACCGCGCCGACGCTCGACCGGCTCGACCGGCTGCGGCTCGGCCAGCAGATCGGGATGCGCGGCCAGCGCTTCCTCCGCGTCCAGCAAGGTTGCCGCCATCCGGTCGTAGCGTTCGACATGCGACGCATCGGCCTCGAGCCATGCGGTGAACGCATCCCAGTCGGCATGCGCCGGGTCCGCCATGCGCAGTGCCCAGTCGAGTGCCTCGACATCGACGCCGGGGGCTGGAGAATATCGGTCCTGGCTCATCCGATCTGATCCTTGAGCGCGGCGATGGCCTGGGCAGCCAGGCGGAGGTCGCTTTCGACAGTACTGATGCTGATCCCCCATTCCTCGGCGATGCGCTTTTGCGGGACGCCCTCGATCCGCACCCGGCGAAAGATGGTGGCAGGCCGTTCGCCCAGTGCCGCCAGCGTCGTGGCGATCCGCTCGGCGGTCTGGCGCGCGACGAGGGCGCGTTCGGCCGCCGGCGGCTCAGCGCCGCCTTGCTCCTCTACCCAATCCTGTTCGCGTCGTTCGGCCTGACGGCGCGAACGATAACGGTCGACCATCAACATGTCGGCCGCGCGGTAGAGATAGGCCAGCGGATTGGCGATCGGCCCGTCCATCCGTCCCGCCAGCTTGACCCACAGGTCCTGGACCAGATCCTCCGCCGCATCGCCCGCACCACGCACCGCGAGGAAGCGGACGAGCTTTTCGCGATTGGCGAGGAAAACGGCCTCGATCCCGGTGGGCGACATGGATGGAACCGGCGAAAATGGGAGGGACTGGCGTGGCTTAGCCGAACCGGGCCCCTGTGAAAAGGAGCCCCACCGGGACGCGTGGTGGGGCTCCGATCGACCGCGTGCGCTACAGGGGGGATGCACGCGGGCGAACTCGCCTAAAAGGCGAACTGAAGGGCCGCGCGCGCAGACAGCGCGACGTTGCCGAGACGTTGTTCGGCATTGACCTCGCCGCTCAGGCGGATCTCACTGGTGCCGGTGATCGCCCGCACCCTGCCGATCCAGCCCCCGTCGCGGGCCTCGGGGTCGAGGATGAAGGGGGTGCCGTCACCAAACCGCGCGATCGTGCGGCCCAGCGTCCCCGCGACCCGTTCGCGTCGTCCGCCCTCGATTTCCAGGCGGCTCCACTGGGCGTAGCGATTGTCGCCGCCGAAGTTGATGCCCGCCGCCACGCTGGCGGTCAGCGCCAGTTCGTCGCTGGTCCGCTTGGCGACGGTCAGGTCGTAACCGGTGCCGCCGCCCACTTCGCGATAACCGTCCTCGTTCAACCGATAATAGTCGACGGCCAGGATCGGGCGCACGTTGAACTGACCGACCCAATGCTCCCAGGAAACCGAGCCCGAACCCGAATAGAGCATGCCGTTCCAATCGGCGGTCGCGCGGCGCTGTACCGCCTCGGTGCCGACTACGCCGTTGAACTGGCGCTGCGCATCGAAGGAGAGGAACGCCGCCGAACCCCGCGCCTGCGCCGCCAGCGCACCCCAGCGGGCGCGCCAGAAACCGGCCAGCTCATACTGGCTGTGGTTCACGCGGTTGACCGCCGACCCCTCATTGTCGCGCCCGCTCATATAGGACAGCGACACGCCGAAATTGCCCGCCCGGGTCTTGTTCTCGATGCCGCCGCTGAGGCCCCAGCCGCGCACATCGTAACTACGGGTCGAACGCATGCCCTTGGAGGCATCCCAGCCCAGCGGGCTTAGCCAATAGCCCCATTTGCCCTCTTCGCTGAACTCACCCGCCGGTTCGCGTAGTTGTGCTGCGGCCGCGCGCGAGGCCAGGGTCACGCCCTCGAACACGCTGCCGGTGTAGTTGGGCAGCATCTGCTCGACCGCTCCCCGGAACGCGGCACCATCGTAAAGCCCACGGATCGCGTCGGACAGCTTGGCGTCGCTGCCGATCGCCGCGTCGATCGCGTCAAAGGCGCTGACCCCGGCTTTGCTCAGGCCCAGTTCGGTCTTGGCCTTGCGAGTGACCTCGACCGCAATCTCATTGGCCTGCGCCGTGACGATCGCGCCCTTGTAGAGGAAGGGCATGGCGGACGCGGCGAGCGTCAGATTGCCAGCCCCGGTCAATGTCCCCGAGCGCAGGACGACATAGCGGCCGGTCACGTCCGTCCCCCCCGAAACGCGAAGCGCCAGTTGGCTGTTCGCGCCGATCGCGGTCGCACCACCGACCTGGATCAGGTTGCCGGTCGGGTTCGCCTTGTCGAGTGCGACGCTCAGGATCGATTGGTCGCCCAGGCTGAGCGAGGCGATGTTCGTCACGCCATTGGCGGCGAAGGTGCCGCCGCCGCTCGCGACCGTGACCGCGACATGCGCGGCGTTGGTCAGGCGTCCGGCAAAGATGCCCTTCCCCGTGATCGCCACCAGGTCCTGACCGCGCCCGGAAAAATCCGCCACGCCGTCGAAGCGCGCCGTATCGGCGATGGTCAGCGTGTCCGCCCCGGTGCCGAAGGTCGCGGTGCCCGCATAGGTGCCCGTCCCACTCATCTCCAGTCGGTTGTTGCCGGTCCCGAAGGTCACGTCACCACTGACCGCGCCTGCACCGACCTGAAGCCGGTCGTCGCCGCTGCCGAAGCGGATGGCGCCGGTGATCGTTGGCGCGGTCGCCCCGGCGGCGGGTGCGATCTGGCGGACGATCGCACCGGCGCTATTGGCGGACAGGTCGATCGCAGTGCTGCGCGAGCTGTCGGCACCGGCGCCTGCGATCGCGCCGGCATTTTCGACCAGGGTCAGGCCGCCGGTACGATCCAGGATCGCCGTTGCGCTGGCCCCCGTCGCGGTGGCGCGGATCGCGCCCGTATTGCGGATGGTCGGCACCGATGCGCCGGTGTCGATCAGGACGGCGGTGGTCAGTGCGGTGGGCGCGCCGCCGCCTGCGGCGGTGACCGAGCCCCCGACCGTCAGGCCGGGCGTGGACGCACCCGCGCCGAAGCGGATCGCGGTGGCCTCTGCTCCGGTCGCGGTCGCCTGCACCGTCCCGCCGACCGACACGCCCTGTGCGATCTGCACCGTTCCGCCCAGTCCGCCGATCGACAGCGCCGTCGCGCGTACCCCGCTATAGACGCCGATGCCAGTTACCCGACCGTTGACGACCAGACCGGCCGCAGGCGTCGCCCCACCCGTTGCACCGATCAGGACGGCGCGGCTGGCCGAGCCGATCTGCATCGCGGGGGCCGCGCCATTCGAGATCAGGTCCGCCGCCTTGCCGGTCGTATTGCCCAGGGTGATGCCACCCGCGACGTTTCCGCCCACGACCAGTGCCGAACCGCCCTGAAGCAAGTCGTCGGGGTCGAGCTTCGAGACGTTGGCAGGCGGCGTGGTGTAGCGATAGCCGGTCGAACCGATGCCGCCCTCGACGATCAATGCGCCGCCGATGTCGCCGTCGACCCGTGCGCCGACCGCGCCCTCACCCACCGCGACGATGGTGCCGCCGAGCGTCACATTGCCCGTCACGGCGCCGGTCCGCACGCCGACCGAGCGATCGCCCAGCATGTTGATCTTGCCCGACTGGGTGAGGTTGCCGGTCAGCGGGCCGTTCAGGAATATTCCTGCCGAGTCGTTGCCCTTGATCGTGATCTCGCCACTATTGGCGATGTTGCCGGTGAACCCGCCCGCCGTGCGGATACCGGTCCGCCGCGCGCCCTGCGCAAAGGGGCCGTCCAGATCGCCGTCCTTGTCGATGTCGGTCGGCGTATAGGTCTCGTCCAGGATGATCTTGCCGCTATTGGCGATGTCCCCGGTCACGCCCGCCGCCGCGCCAATCCCGATCGCGTCGTTCGCATCGGTCGTCTGGATGGTTCCAGCATTGGCCAGCTTGTTGTTGCTGTCGATCGTGACGGCCGTGCCGCTGCCGCTCGTCACGACGCTGCCGGCCGCCACGATGCTGATATCGGCGGCGGCCCCGTTGTTGATGGTGGCGGTGCGGACCGGCGTCGTCCGCTTGGTGTCGATCACGGTCTGGGCCGAGGCGGCCGTCCCCGCCGCCAGCGCGAGCGTGGCGGTCGAGGCGAAGAGCAGGCGATGCACGGATAAGGTCCCCTTGATATACCTTTGCCCCCCAGACGGAGCCGCGACGCCAAACCCTTGGTCGCCGGATTAAAATTTTGTCAGGTATGCGTGCGGGTGTTGACGATTGCGGCGCGCGGGATCAGAGGGCGGCGCAGGCGTGGGAGCCCCCGCGCCGTTCCAGAAAGCGAGAACATGTCCAGCGACAGTTCCAGTAGCGCCGCACGCCTCGGGCTCGTCCGCTAGTTTCGCAACTGGCTTTCGTCCGCCCCGGGTCGTGCGGACGAAAGGTTTGAAATGGTCAACGATCTGATTGCCGGTGTCACTGCCGGTTTCCGTTCCTCCCGGCGCGGCGTGTCCATCGCCGATCTCGTCGATACGCTCCAGTCGCTGCCCGTCGAGGAAGCGGCCGATGCCCTGTCGCAAATGCCCGACGCGCGTGCCGTGGCGGTGCTCGACAGTCCCGAACTGCGCTCGGCATCCGAGATACTGGTCCGGCTGACATCGGCACGGGCCGTCGCGCTCGTCTCGCAAATGTCCGAGGATCGCGCGGCCGACGTGCTGGGCGACATGGATGAGGAAGACGCCGCCGCGATCCGCGCCGCGCTGCCCGCCCCCGTCCGCGCCTCGATCGACACCCTGCTGCGCTGGCCACCCGACAGCGCGGGCGGCATGATGACGACCGAATATGTCGCCACCCCCGCCGACGCGACCGTCGCCGAGGTGCTGGCGGATATCCGCACCGTCGAGCGCAGCCGCGAAACCGTCTATTCGGTCTTCCTGCTAGAGCCGCAGGGGCGGCTGGTCGCCACCGTCTCGCTGCGTCAGTTGATCGCCGCCGAGCCGGAATCGCCCGCCTTCGATCTGGCGCGTGGCCATGATCCGATCACCGTCGCACCGACCACCGACCGCGAGGAGGTGGCGCACCTGATCCGCCGCCACGACCTGCTCGCACTGCCGGTCGTCGACGAACAGGGTCGACCGATGGGCATCGTGACGGTCGACGACGTGCTCGACGCGCTGGTCGCCGCGCATACCGAGGATACGCAGAAGTTCGGCGGGGTCGAGGCGCTGGACGATCCGTATCTGGAAACCGGCTTCCTCGCGATGATCCGCAAGCGCGCCGGGTGGCTGAGCATCCTGTTCTTCTCCGAGATGCTGACCGCCAGCGCGATGCAGCATTTCGAATCCGAATTGGAGCGCGCGGTCGTCCTTACCCTGTTCATCCCGCTCATCATGAGCTCGGGCGGCAATAGCGGCAGCCAGGCGACTTCGCTGATCATCCGCGCGCTGGCGCTGGGCCAGGTGCGGCTGCGCGACTGGTGGCGGGTAGCACTTCGCGAACTGCCCGCCGGGCTGACGCTGGGCGCGATCCTGGGCATTCTGGGCATGGCGCGGATCACGCTGTGGCAGAATTTCGGATTCTACGATTACGGACCCCATTGGATGCTGGTCGCGACCACGGTCGGCACGGGCCTTGTCGGCATCGTCACCTTCGGCTCACTGGCCGGGTCGATGCTGCCCTTCCTGCTGCAACGACTGGGTTTCGATCCCGCAAGCGCCTCGGCACCGTTCGTCGCGACGCTGGTCGATGTGACGGGGCTGGTCATCTACTTCAGCATCGCGCTGGCGATCCTGTCGGGGACCTTGCTGTAATCGGATTCAGCGCTTCCAATAGCGGACGTAATCGACCTTCATCACCTGCGGCAGGGCCGCGTCGTCGACACCCTTCTGCCCGCCCCAGTCGCCGCCGACCGCCAGGTTCAGGATCAGCGAATAGGGGCGGGTGAAGGGCCAGGCCGCCGCCCCGCCCGGCTGGTCGTTCTTCACCCGCATATAGGCGCGGCCATCGACGCCGATGGTAATCGTGTCGGGCCTGCAATCCAGTTGATAGCGATGATAGGTCGAGCACGCGCCCGCCACGCGAACCTCCGCGCCGCGCTGGGT
Source organism: Sphingomonas flavida (assembly GCF_036663655.1). Taxonomy (NCBI): domain Bacteria; kingdom Pseudomonadati; phylum Pseudomonadota; class Alphaproteobacteria; order Sphingomonadales; family Sphingomonadaceae; genus Sphingomonas; species Sphingomonas flavida. The sequence goes on along the minus strand of NZ_JAXOJH010000001.1, from coordinate 108,555 downwards.
CTTCAGCCGGTGGTTGAAGGCCGCCGAATGGACGGTCGCATGGATGACGTCGGGGTTCCAGCCGACCATTTCCATGATGTCGATCTCACCGCCGTCGGGCCAGCGTGATCCGTCCGTCGGGAGCAGCCAGATGGCAGGCCACATGCCCCGCCCGCAGGGTAGCTGCGCGCGAACCTCATAGAAGCCATAGCCCAACGGCTGACGCGAGACGAGCTTGGCGGAGGTGTAGCGTTGCCCGCCCCAATCGGTCGCGTCACTCAGGCTTTCGACGCGGGCCTCGATGACCAGTGCCCCCTTTTCGACCCGCGCGTTGGACCGTTCCGGCCCGGCATAATATTGCAGCTCGTGATTGGGCCAGCCCTGCTTGTTCTGACCGGTATCCCAGCGCCAGCGGCGCGCATCGATCGATCGGGAGAACTCGTCGCCGAAACTCGGCCTACCAGACGGCGTGGCCATCGCCCCTTCATAGGCATAGTTGGTGGCACCAAGGGACGGCGCCGCAACTTGCTGCGCCGTAGCCGTACCCGCCGCCAGCACAGCCATCGCCGCCAGCCACCAACCCAAACAGCGCATCCGCATTCCCCTCACATCTTATGAGGACAGCGTAGCGCCCGCCGCTAGCGAACGCCACGCCGTTCGCGGCTAGGTATCAGCCCGCGATCGTGAACACCGAACCGGAATCTACCCGGATGCCCGCACCGTTGATGAAGCTGGCACGTTCGGACACCAGGAAGGCGACGGCGGCGGCCACTTCCTCGGGACGGCCACGTCGTTTCAGCGCCATGCCGGGGCGTTCTTCGTCGAGGAAACTGTCGATCGCCTCCTCGACGCTGACGCCCTTTTCCTCGGCGCGCTTCTCCATCATCTTGTCGGTCATCGGCGTCGCGATGAAGGCAGGCGACACCGTGTTCACCAGGACATTGTCGGGGCCGTACGCCTTGGACAGACCCTTTGCCAGGCTGAGGATCCCGGCCTTCGCGGCACAATAGGGCAGCTCGTCGATATAAGGCTGCACCGCATCCTCCGAGGCGAATAGGACCACGCGGCCCCAACCCTTCCTGCGCATCGCCGGGATCGCCTCGCGGCACATGCGGACCGCGCCCATCAGGTCGATGTCGAGTGTATCCTGCCAGCCCTTGTCATCGATTTCCAGGAAGTCGCCGGTCGCACCCGTCACCCCGGCCGCGTTGACGTAGATGTCCGGTTCGCCGAGCCGCTCGCGGACCTCGGCCCAAAGCGCGGTGACGTCATCCGTCCTGGTCACATCGCCGGTCACCGCGATCAGCTGGCCAAGCGATTTCAGCTCCTCGACCGCCTCGTCCAGCGTGCCGCCGGGCTTGTCGGTCAGGGCGACCTTCACCCCCGCCTCGAGCAGCAGCCGCGCGGTTTCCTTGCCCATTCCCGAGTCCGCGCCGCTGATCAGCGCGATACGCCCCTTGATACCCAGGTCCATCGTCTCTCTCCTCGAAATCCCGGTCTTCAAGAAACTGCGCGACATAGAGTTCCGTTTTGGGGGACGGATAAGTCTTTGACCGCACGGGGAACAGCGGCACGCTCCGCCCGTTCGCCTTGTCCCTGTTCCACCGGAGTGATCGTCCGTTGCGCATGTTGTCCAAGGTCGAAATCGCCACGCTGTCGCCGTCGGAGGACGCGCCCCACGTCAAGCTGGGCATCGCCGAACTGGCGGCCGGGGCAGCGGAGGTGCTGGAGCACAACGACATCATCCTGGCGGTCACCGACGAAACCCGCGCCCTCGCCACGGTTCGCATGTTGGAGGCCATGGCGGGGGATGCGACGATCCTGTTCTTTCCCGGATCGGACGCGTTGCCCGGTGACCATGCCCCCGCCTCGCCTGCCAATGTCGGGCAGCGGGTATCGGCGCTCCACCGCCTGCGCGCCGCCTTGCGGGACAAAAAGCGCGGCCGGATCGCCCTCGTCACCTCGGGCGAGGCCTTGGCGCGCGCCCTGCCCTCTCCCGAGACGTTCGCGGCCGAGCCGCCGTGTGTCGCAACGGGCGATGCCTGTGACCTGGCCGAACTATATGCCATGCTGCTCGACCTGGGATATATCGCCGACGAACGCGTCGACGAGCCCGGCGAGGTCGCAACGCGTGGCCAGGTGCTGGACGTGTTTCCGGCGGATGCCGAGCAGCCCTTGCGGATCGAGGTCGCGGAGGGGCGCATCACCGCCATCCGCTCCTACGACCCGGCCGACCAGCGCAGCACCGGGGAGATCGAACGGCGCGAACTGGGCCGGGTTTCCGAGCCGTCGCTGGGCTCCAAGGCAACCAGCCTGCTCGACCATCTGCCCGAGGCCTGCGTCGTCATCGAACCGGCGGCCGACGAACGCCGTCGACGCCTGTTGCTGCTGAGCGCCGACGTTGCGCAGCGCGGATCGAAGCGCGCGGCGCGCGACATGATCGGCGACAGCGCCTGGAAAAAAGCGCTGAAGGACCGGCAGACGACCCAGATCGTCCGGGCGGACACACCGCCGCCGCGCTTCGTCGAGCAGCCGCGTCCCTTGCGCGACTTCGCCGTGGCCGCACGTGCCGCGATGAAGGGAGGGCAGTCTGTCGTCCTGATCGGCAGCGAACGGGACCTGCGCTTCCTGGGGCGGCGGGTCGACAACGTTCTCCGCACGACCGCGCGGCGTGTCGGCCATTGGCGCGAGGTGGCGGCGGCCGAGCCCGCCAGCCTGCTGACCCTGATCGCCCCCGCCGAGCGCGGGTTCGTCCGCGACGGCGTGATGGCAGTCAGTGCCGCTGATTTGCTGGGCAGTCGCGCCGACCGGGAAGACGGCGCGGCGCGCTTCGTCGACCTGTCGCTGATGCAGACCGCGGAGATCAGGGTCGGCGACACCGTCATCCACGAGGATCACGGCATCGCCACCGTCATCGGGCTGGAGCCTGTCGATGCCGGTGACGGGGTTTCGGGCGATGCGATCAAGCTGGAATATGCCAAGTCCGCCACCCGTCTGGTGCCCGTCGCCGATGCCGACCGGCTGTGGCGTTATGGCGGCGAGGACGATGCGGTACGACTGGACACACTCGACGGCCGGACCTGGCAGGATCGGCGGCGCGGGGTCGACGAGGCGATCGCGGACACCGCGCGCCAGCTGACCGCGCTGGCCGCCGAACGCGCCGATCACCACGCCCCCGTCCTCGACCCCCCGGTCGCCGATTATGAGCGGTTCGCCGCCGGGTTTGCGTTCACCGAAACCCCCGACCAGTTGACCGCGATCGAGGCGGTGCGTGCCGACTTGGCCTCCGGGCGGCCGATGGACCGGCTGGTGGTGGGCGATGTCGGCTTCGGCAAGACCGAGATTGCCCTGCGCGCCGCCGCCGTCGCCGCGCTGGCCGGGCGACAGGTCGTCCTCGCCGCCCCCACCACCGTGCTGGCCCGCCAGCATCTGGAAAGTTTCACCGCGCGCTTTGCCGAGAGCGGCATTGCCGTGGCGGGCCTGTCGCGCCTCTCCACCGCTGCCGAGAAGCGGAAGGTCAAGGCGGGGCTGGCCGATGGCAGCATCCGGGTGGTCATCGGCACCGGCGCGGTGGCCGCCAAGGGTGTCGCGTACAAGGATCTGGCCCTTGTCATCGTCGACGAGGAGCAACGCTTCGGCGCGGCGGACAAGGCACGGCTGCAGGCGCTGTCGAACGCCCATGTCCTTACCATGACCGCCACCCCCATCCCGCGCACCTTGCAGTCCGCGCTGGTCGGGCTGCGCCAGCTATCGGTCATCGCGACGCCCCCTGCCCGCCGCCAGCCGATCCGCACCGCCGTATCGACCTTCTCGCCCGAGACGCTGCGTGCGGCATTGCTGCGCGAACGGTCGCGTGGTGGCCAGAGCTTCGTCGTGGTGCCGCGCATCGCCGACATGGCGCCGCTCGCCGAGCAGCTGGGCCGGATCGTGCCCGAGCTGGAGGTGATGCAGGCGCATGGCAAGCTGCCTGCCGCCGAGATAGACGATGTCATGGTCCGCTTTGGCCGGGGCGACGGCGACGTGCTGCTGGCGACGAACATCATCGAGGCCGGGCTGGACGTGCCCCGTGCCAACACCATGGCGATCGTCCATGCCGACCGCTTCGGCCTGTCGCAGCTCCACCAGTTGCGTGGGCGCGTCGGGCGTGGGCACCGTCGTGGCCAGGTGCTGCTCTTCGCCAAGGGTGAGGATGCGATCGCGCCACGCACCTTGAAACGCCTGCGCACCCTGGAAGCGTTCGACCGGTTGGGCGCGGGCTTCGCGATCAGCGCGCGCGACCTGGACATGCGCGGCGCGGGCGATCTGCTTGGCGATACCCAGGCCGGGCATATGCGACTGATTGGGGTCGAGCTCTACCAGCAGTTGCTGGAGGACGCACTGCGGACCGCCCGCGGCGAGACGGTTGAGCGCTGGACACCCGAACTGAATCTGGGGATCGAAGGGTGCCTCTCGGCCGAATGGCTACCCGACGAAGACCTCCGCCTGTCGCTCTACGCTCGGCTGGGGCGGCTGCGCGACGATGCCATGCTCGATGCCTTCGAGGAGGAGATGGAGGACCGGTTCGGGCCCCTGCCGCCCGAAGCGGAGACGTTGCTCGCGCTGGCCCGGCTGCGACAGCGGATGCGCGCCCTGGGGATCGCAAGGATTGACGCAGGGCCCGCCGCAATCGCCATGACTCCGCATGGCCGCGATGCCGACCTGAGCGGTATCGACGGGCTGGAGGAAAAGGATGGGCGCTATCTGCTCAAGGAGCGGCACGACGACCCGACCGAACGGCTCGAACGCCTGATGACGCTGTTGGACTGATGGGCGTTGGCGCGGTCCTGCGCCGGCCCTAGAACGCCGCCGAGACGAGAGGAAACCTGTTATGCCCTTCCCTACGCCCTATGCCGCCGATCCGGCCCGCTATGACGGGCGCATGCCCTATCGCCGGACGGGGCGCAGCGGCCTTAAGCTGCCCGCGATCAGCCTGGGGCTGTGGCAGAATTTCGGTGGGACCGACGTGTTCGAAACCGGCCGTGCCGTGCTCCGCCGCGCCTTCGACCGTGGCGTCACCCATTTCGATCTCGCAAACAATTACGGCCCGCCCTACGGATCGGCGGAGGAGAATTTCGGGCGTGTGCTGGCCAGCGACCTCGCCGCGCACCGGGACGAATTGATCCTGTCGACCAAGGCGGGCTGGGACATGTGGCCCGGTCCCTACGGCGATATCGGATCGTCGAAGAAATACCTCATCGCCAGTTGCGACCAGAGCCTGAAGCGGATGGGTGTCGACTATGTCGATATCTTCTATTCGCACCGCGTCGACGCGACGACGCCGCTGGAAGAGACGATGGGCGCGCTGGTCCAGCTGCACCGACAGGGCAAGGCGCTCTATGTCGGCATCTCGTCCTATGACGCCGGGCTCACCCGCCGCGCCGCCGCGATCCTGGCGGAGGAAAAGGTGCCGCTGTTCATCCACCAGCCAAGCTATTCGATGCTCAATCGATGGATCGAGCGCGATCTGCTGGCGACGCTGGAGGATCTGGGCACCGGCTGCATCGCCTTTTCGCCATTGGCGCAAGGGATGCTGACCGGGAAATATCTGAACGGCGTGCCGGACGATGCCCGCGCCAATCGCGGCGGCTCGCTCTCGACGTCGCTGCTGACCGAGCAGAATCTGGCGGCGATCCGGCGGCTGAACGACATTGCCTCGGCACGCGGGCAGACGCTGGCCCAAATGGCGATCGCCTGGGTCCTGCGCGATCCCAGGGTGACCTCGGCATTGATCGGCGCGCGGACCGTCGAGCAGCTGGACGACTCACTCGATGCGATTGCGCGGCTTGATTTCACGGATGACGAACTGGCGGCGATCGACCAAGCGGCGGCGGATGGCGGCATCAATCTGTGGGCCGAATCCTCCGACATTGAAACGCTTCCCGCTGCCCAGGGCATATCTGGGCGGCCGTAAGATCTCCGGGTATCAGCGCCAACAGGTTAGACCTTTTGTAACATCATCCGAAAAAACAGGATTGGCATTTGTCCGACAGTTGACTTAGCCTCCCCCAAAAGCAGGAGAGGATCATGAGACTGACGTTGAGGATGGGCAGCGCGCTGGTCGCGCTGTTTGCCGCCACCACGCTGCACGCCAGCGGGCAGGCCCCGGAGGCTGCCCCACGACGGCTGGAGATCGTCGCCAAGGGGAACTTGCCCCGGCCACCCGCCGCCCGTGACGCGCGCACGGCCTATCTGATGAGCTTCTTCACCGACGAAGATCATTCACTCCACTTCGCAACCTCGCGCGATGGTTACAGCTTCACCGACGTCAATGGTGGCAAGGCGGTGCTGTCCGGGCGCGACATCGCCGAGCAGAAGGGCATCAGAGACCCCCATATCATGCGCGGGCCGGACGGCGCGTTCTACATGTCGATGACCGACCTTCACATCTTCGTCAAGCGCGAAGGGCTGCGCGACACGGAGTGGGAACGGCCCGATCCGCAATATGGTTGGGGCAACAATCGCAACATGATCTTCATGAAGTCATACGACCTCGTTCACTGGACGATCGCGCGTGTGACGCCGTCCAAACTTTTCCCGCAATATCGGGACGCGGGCAATATGTGGGCGCCCGAGACGATCTATGATCCCGCCCGGCGCAAGCTGATGGTCTATTTCACGACGCGCGACGGCAACGGGCCCAACTATCTGGTCTATTCCTATGCCGATGCCGATTTCACGACGCTGACCGAGACGCCCAAGAAACTGTTCGACTATCCCGATCCCAAGGTGAACGTGATCGACGCGGACATCACCAAGGTCGGCGGCAAATACCACATGTTCTATGTCGCGCATCAGGCACCGGGCAATATCCGCCATTCGGAATCCTCGAAGATCAACCGCGACTGGACCAAAAGCCTGCGCAAGGTCGATCCCGAAACCGCTGCATCGGAGGCTCCCACCCTGTGGCGCCGCCACGGTACGAATACCTATGTCCTGATGTATGATGTGTTTGGTATCTCACCCAACAATATGGGATTTTCCGAAACGAGCGACTTCGTCACCTATCGTAATATCGGCCGGTTCAACGAACCCGGCTCGCCGATGAAGGCGACGAATTTCGACCGACCGAAACATGGAGCCGTCGTTGCCATCAGCCCGGCCGAAGCGACGCGGCTGGAGCAGCATTTCTCGCGCCCCTGAGCCTCACACGACTATGCGCCCGACTTGTTAGGTCGGGCGCATATCTATGTGACATTTCGGGGTTATCGGGCGGCGTTGTTCACTTCGCCCTGCCCCATGGTCGAGACGAGCACGCTGCCCGATCCCGAGAAGTTGGCGGCGGGCAGATTGGCGACCTTGTCGCCGACCTTGACCAAGACCCGCTCAACGGCACCTTGGGCGTTGGTGCGGACCGACTGAACCGCGCCGATCGCACGGCCCTGGGCATCGGTAACCGCCATGCCGCTGCCCACCGGGAAGGCCCCGCCGCGCGCCGCACCGCTACCTGCCAGCGCCAGATTTCCCGCCAGCGAGGCGTTGCCGCCACCCGCCGATGCGGCATCATTCGCACCAGCCGCCGCGCTGCTGCCGACCGCACCCGCCCGATTGGCGACATTGCCGACCGTCCCGCGCGCCCGGTTCGCGACCGCGCCTGCCGTGCTGCGGGTCCGCTCGGCGACGGTGCCGACGGCGTTCACCCCGCGTCCCGCGACGTCGCGAACGGCGTCGGTGCCGATCAACTGGGCATCGGCGCTTCCGCCCAGCGAACCCGATACCGCACCGTTCGCGCCGCCCGATTGACGTGTGGTGCGGGTCGCGCTGTCGACCGCCGTATCGCCCGCTGCGGTCCCGGAGGCGCTGACCCGGCCACGGCGCAGGTCGACATTGCGATCACCCCGCACCGATCCCCGCGCGCTTGCCGCATTGTCGGTCGCCACGCGGCCCTGACGGGTCGCACCGTCGAGCGTACCGGCTGCCGACCCGGTCAGGCCACCGGTCGCACCACCGAGTTGACCACCCAGTCCGCCGCCCAGGCCTGCCCCACCAAGCAGTTGTGCCGATGCAGGGGCCGCCAGCATAGCAACGGCCAGGATCGCGGTGCCGGACAGGAAATTCTTCATCGTCATTCTCCTCAACTTCTGGGATGACAACGAAACCAGCCGGGCATTTAATCCCACGACATGCGATTTTTATTCGGAAATCGTGCGACAGGCGCCGCAAACCATTCCACGACCTATGAATTTTTCTGCCCCCCGCAAGTTGGCTTTTCGCGCTTCCTCGTCGATCCTGGCCAGGGCACTGCGGATCTTATCGGGATCCGGCTGCGGATAAATGGCGGCGATCCGCCCCGCGACCAGGGGCGCGGCAAAGGACGTGCCACGCACCGCGAAGCGCCGCCCGCCGACGCCCGCCGCCAGCATGTCCGCCGCAGGCGCGACATAGTCGAGATGATCGGCCCGCCCCGCCTCGATCAGGGGGCGGTTGCGGCGATCCACGCCGCTGACCGCGACGACGCCGGGATAGGACGCCGGATAAGCGGGTGGAGACGCCGGGCCATTATTGCCCACCGCCGCCACGATGATCGTGCCCCGCGCACGCGCCGCCGCGACCACGCGAGCCAGTACCGGATTGGACGGCCCGACCAGGCTGATCGTCACCACCGGCACCCGCGCACCGACCAGCCAGCCCAGCGCCCTGGCGATCGCGGTCGCATTGCCGCCCGCCGGATCATCGCCATAGACATCGGCCGAGGCGATGCGTGCACCGGGCAATGCCCCACGGATGCCATGCCCGCCCGCAATCAAGGATGCGACCGCCGTGCCATGGTCGTTGGGTCGCGGAGCACCGCTGGCAAAGCCGCGCGTCATCGCGGCCCCCTCGACGCCGCCGTCGATCACCCCGACCATCGTGTCGGATGCCGCCGCCTGGCCCGTGACAGGCATGGAGGCCACTGGACGTCCGCCGCCGCTCGCCAGATATAGTTGATCGGCGCTGACCTCCCCCCCCAGCTTGCGAAGCTGGTCCAGCGCCCTTTTCAGCGGTAAACCCGACGGCACGCGCAACCGGACGAAGCCGACGCCCAGAACGTCATCCCGCTCGATCACCGCATAGCCCGCCAGCTTCGCCGCCGCGATCAGGGTATCGCTGGGCGCATCGACCACCACCTCCCCGGCGCGTGCCGGAAAACCCTGTGGGTCGAGCGTGATCGCGTCGGGATGCTGGCGTACAAGCTGCGCGAAGGCCTCGCGGCGCAGCGCCTCCAGACGGCTGGCCGTGGCGCGAACCGCATCGTCGACCGGCTGCAACAGGCCCTGGGCTCGGGGCACGCCCAGCGACGACAGGGCATCGGCGGGCGATGGCAAGCGAGGCAGCCCCCCGCCCAGCTGTGCCCGGCCGATGCCGGTACCGCCCGCGATCGTGGCCGTCGCCAACGCCAGCATCAGACAGGTCCGCCCCCGCCACCTCATTCCCGACCTTCCTCCATTCACGCTCTCCCATTGCCAAAATTGGCGTTGACATGGATTAAACGATCCTCGTCATCCGTTTCATCCCCACAAGAAGGAAATTGGCTTGGCCGCGTTCGAGAATGAGCTGTTGGCGTTGCTCCCGCGTCTGCGGCGGTTTGCGCGTTCGCTCACCCATGATGCGGCGGATGCCGATGATCTGTGCCAGGTCACGATCGAAAAGGCGCTGCTGGCGCGAGCGTCGTGGCAGGCGGGGACGAGATTGGATAGCTGGATGTACCGGATCATGCGCAACGCCTGGATCGACACCGCCCGCGCACGCCGCCGCGCTGCGGAAACCTTCGTCGCAGAAGACGCCGGGCTGTCCGTCGGTGCGCAGGGCAATGCCGAGGCGCGGGTCGCGCTGGGCGAAGTCGACGCCGCCATGCGCGCTCTGCCCGACGACCAGCGCGAGGCGGTCGCCCTCGTCCTGGTCGAGGGGCTGGCCTATAAGGAGGCGGCCGAAATACTGGACATTCCGATGGGAACGCTGACATCGCGCCTGGTGCGCGGACGTCAGGCGCTGATGGCGCGGCTGGGAGAAGCGGCATGACGATCGAACCCGAACTGCTCATGGCCTATGCCGACGATGCGCTCGATCCGCTGACCGCGAAACGGGTCGAACGCGCCGTTGCCGCCGATCCGACCCTGGCCGAGGAGGTCGCGCGCCACCGACGCCTGCGAGCCACGATCGCGCAAAACTATGCTCCGATCGCGGACGAACCCGTGCCCGATCGGCTTGCCGCGCTGCTGACCAGCAATGTCGTGCCGATGCCGGCACCAGCGCCCCGCGCCGCTTCCCGCTTCGCGCTGCCGCATTGGCGGTCGGCGGCGGCGATGGCGGCCTGCCTGGTCGTCGGCGTCTTCGTCGGACAGGGACTCGACTGGAGGTTCGACCAGGGGCCGATCGCGGCCAAGGGCGATGGCCTCTATGCCGCCGGATCGCTGGCCCGCGCGCTCGATGATCAGGCGAGCGGCGGCACCGGCCCGGTACGGGTCGCGGTCAGTTTCCGGGCCAGCGACAACGGGTTCTGCCGGGTCTTTCAATCGGCGCAGGCGGACGGGATCGCCTGTCGCGACCCTCAGGGCTGGGCGCTCCGGCGTACCATGCCGGGCACCCCGCCCGCCACGAACGGCGGCTATGCCCAGGCAGGCTCGTCGGATGCCGAACTGATGGCGGCTGCGCAGAACATGATGGCCGACATGCCGCTGGATGCGGCGGGCGAGAAGGCGGCGATGGCCAAGAACTGGCGTCGCTGACGGCGGTTTTCGGAAAGCGATCGTTTCCGCGCGACCGGCTGGACCGGATACGCATGCGACCTATCTTGAGCCCATGAAAAAGATCGGTTTCCTGTCGTTCGGCCATTGGTCGCCCTCGCCCCAGTCCGCCACGCGCTCGGCGCAGGACGTGCTGCTCCAGTCCATCGACCTGGCCGTCGCGGCCGAGGAACTGGGCGCGGACGGTGCCTATTACCGGGTGCATCACTTCGCCCAGCAGCTTGCCTCCCCCTTCCCGCTGCTCGCCGCGGTGGGAGCCAGGACGTCGCGGATCGAGATCGGCACCGGCGTGATCGACATGCGCTACGAAAACCCGCTCTATATGGTCGAGGATGCGGGCTCCGCCGACCTGATCGGCGGCGGCCGCCTGCAACTGGGCATCAGCCGGGGCTCGCCCGAGCAGGTGATCGATGGCTGGCGGCATTTCGGCTATGGCCCGGCACAGGGCGAGACGGATGCCGATATGGGCCGTCGCCATGCCGAGGTGTTCCTGCACCTGTTGAAGGGCCAGGGCTTCGCCAAGCCCAGTCCGAACCCGATGTTCCCGAACCCGCCCGGCCTGCTTCGGCTCGAGCCGCATTCGGCGGGCTTGCGCGATCGCATCTGGTGGGGATCAGCGTCGAACGCCACCGCCATCTGGGCGGCCAAGCAGGGCATGAACCTGCAAAGCTCGACCCTGAAGGCCGATGAAAGCGGCGAACCTTTCCATGTCCAGCAGGCGAAGCAGATCCGCGCCTATCGCGAAGCCTGGGCGGCGGCGGGTCATACGCGCACCCCGCGCGTCTCGGTCTCGCGTTCGATCTTTGCGCTGACCACGGATCAGGACCGCGCCTATTTCGGCCGCGACACCAGCCAGGATCAGGTCGGCGTGATCGACAACATGCGCGCCGTCTTCGGCCGTTCCTATGCCGCCGAGCCCGAGCGGCTGATCGAACTGCTGCGCGCGGACGAAGCCATCGCGGAGGCCGATACGTTGCTGCTGACCGTCCCCAACCAGCTGGGTGTCGATTACAATGCGCATGTCATCGAGAATATCCTGCGCCACATCGCCCCGGCGCTCGGCTGGCGCTGAGGCACCGCGGCCTGGCTTGCCGCAAAGGCGTGCGAGAACGGCCGAATTTATCGTTCGGATTACAGGATCGTAACATCCGAGACATTCTCGCGAAAGCCGTCGGATAGCATAAGACCCGTGCTGGCCACCGTTCACTCCCGTCGGTGGCCAGTATCCTGCAAGTCCCGCGAACCTGCTGCCGAGGGGGGAGCACTGCCGCCGGGCCCATCCCCGCCGCCCCGTCCCGCCGCCGCCGTTCCTCCCGAACGGCCCCTCGCGAATGGGTTGAGCGGGGGTGGTCAGGCGGCTCACGCTGGTCTAGTACCTCTGGCTCCCATCTGACCATCAAGCCGGAAAGCAACAGACTTTGGCCGACGAGACGACCCTCGCGGAACCTTCCGATATTTCGACGATCTCCATCGTCGACGAGATGAAGTCGAGCTATCTCGACTATGCGATGAGCGTGATCGTGGCGCGTGCGCTGCCCGACGTGCGTGACGGCCTGAAGCCCGTCCATCGCCGTATCCTCTATTCGGCCGCCGAGAGCGGCTTCGTCGCGGGCAAGCCGTACCGCAAGTCGGCGCGCATCGTCGGTGACGTGATGGGTAAATACCATCCGCACGGCGACAGCGCGATCTACGACGCGCTGGCCCGCATGGCGCAGGACTGGTCGATGCGCGTGCCGCTGATCGACGGTCAGGGCAACTTCGGATCGATGGATCCCGATCCGCCCGCCGCGATGCGCTACACCGAGGCGCGTCTGGCCAAGGTCGCCAATTCGCTGCTCGACGATCTCGACAAGGACACGGTCGACTTCCAGCCCAACTATGACGGCTCGGAGCGCGAACCCTCGGTCTTGCCCGCCCAGTATCCGAACCTGCTGGTCAACGGCGCGGGCGGTATCGCGGTGGGCATGGCGACCAACATCCCGCCGCATAACCTGGGCGAGGTGGTCAATGCCTGCCTGGCCTATATGGAAAACGGCGCGATCACGGTCGAGGAACTGAACGAGATCGTTCCCGCCCCCGATTTCCCCACCGGCGCGCTGATCCTGGGCCGCTCTGGCGCGCGCTCGGCGTACCAGACCGGACGCGGCTCGATCATCGTTCGTTCGCGGCACGAGATCGAGGAGTCGCGCGGCGACCGCCGGGCGATCGTCCTGACCGAAATCCCGTTCCAACAGGGCAAGAACGCGCTGGTCGAGAAGATCGCCGAGGCCGCCAAGGAAAAGCGGATCGAGGGGATCAGCGACATTCGCGACGAGTCGAACCGCGAAGGCGTTCGCATCGTCATCGACCTGAAGCGCGACGCGACCCCCGAGGTCGTGCTCAACCAGCTCTGGCGGCACACGCCCGCCCAGACCAGCTTCCCGGCCAACATGCTCGCCATTCGCGGCGGGCGGCCCGAGCTGCTCAACCTGCGCGACATCATCCAGGCCTTCGTCCAGTTCCGCGAGCAGGTGATCACCCGACGCTCGAAGTTCGAACTGGCCAAGGCCCGCGAGCGGGCGCACATCTTGCTGGGCCTCGTCATCGCGGTGACGAACCTGGACGAGGTGGTGCGCATCATCCGGGGTTCGGCCTCGCCGGTCGCCGCACGCGAAGCGCTGCTCGCACGCGAATGGCCGATCGCCGAGATCGCGCAGTATATTCGCCTGGTCGAAGCGGTCGAGCATGAGGGCTTTGGCGACACCTATCGCCTGTCGGAAACCCAGGTTCGCGCGATCCTCGACCTGCGCCTGCATCGCCTGACCGCGCTCGGCCGTGACGAGATCGGCGACGAGTTGAAGGGTCTGGCGGACTCGATCACCGAGTTGCTGGCGATCCTGGCCGACCGCGTGAAGCTGTACGAGGTCATGCGCGGCGAGTTGGTGGCAATCCGCGACCAGTTCGCGACCCCGCGCCGCTCGGAAATCGCTGCCGCCGCCGATGGCATCGACGACGAGGACCTGATCGAGCGTGAGGACATGGTCGTCACCGTGACCATGCAGGGCTATATCAAGCGCACCCCGCTCGATGCCTTCCGCGCGCAGAACCGGGGCGGCAAGGGCCGCTCGGGCATGGCGACCAAGGACGAGGACGTCGTTACCGAGCTGTTCGTGACCAGCACCCACACGCCGGTCCTGTTCTTCTCGAACCATGGCAAGGTCTATCGTTACAAGGTGTGGCGCCTGCCCGAGGGCGGGCCTGCGACCCGTGGACGACCGATGGTCAACCTGCTGCCGCTGGCACCGGGGGAGGTCATCTCCACCGTCCTGCCGTTGCCGGAGGACGAGGCGGAATGGGGTGCCCTGCATGTCATGTTCGCCACCGCCAAGGGCGCGGTGCGCCGCAACTCGATGGACGCGTTCACCAACGTGCCGTCCAACGGCAAGATCGCGATGCGCTTCGACGACGAGAGCGAGGATCGCCTGATCGGCGTCGCCTTGCTGGGCGCGGAGGACGACGTGCTGCTCGCCACGCGTTGCGGCCGCGCGATCCGTTTCGCGGCGGACGATGTGCGCGAGTTCCAGAGCCGCACCTCGACCGGCGTGCGTGGCATCACGCTGAAGGACAATGACGAGGTCATCTCGCTGTCTGTCCTTCACCGCGTCGGCACCACCCAGGACGAACGCGAGGCCTATCTCCGCTTCGCCCCCTGGAAGGGCGAGAAGGAAGGCGAGCCCGAGCTGTCGGTCGAGCGGTATGACGAGCTGCGCAATTGCGAGCAGTTCATCCTGACCGTCTGCGCCAATGGCTATGGCAAATTGTCCTCGGCCTATGAATATCGCCGCACAGGCCGTGGTGGCCAGGGCATCACCAATATCGACAATATCGCCCGCAACGGCGATGTCGTCGCCAGCTTCCCGGCGGCCAAGGGGCATCAGCTGATGCTCGTCACCGACCAGGCCAAGCTGATCCGCATGTCGCTGGCGAGCCTGCGCGTCATCGGCCGCGGCTCGGCGGGTCTGCGGCTGTTCAACGTGGCACCGGGTGAGCATGTCGTCTCGGCCGCGCGCATCGAAGAGACCGAGGAAGACGCCGAGATGAACCTGGCCGACGGCACGCAGGAGATCGCGCCCGAGCCGGACGCAGTCATCGGCGAGAACCTCGCCGCCGGGCCGGAGGATGGCGAGTGACCCGGCCGACCACCGCCTATAAGGTGCTGACCGCCGATCAGATGACGGCGTTGGAGCAGGAGGGCGTCTTCACGGGCGCCCCGGTGGACAAGGCCGATGGCTATATCCACCTCTCCACCGCCGCCCAGCTGACCGAGACGGTGGACAAGCATTTCGCCGGGCAGGACGACCTGCACATCGCGGCGGTCGACCTGGAGGCCATGGGCGAGGCGGTGAAGTGGGAAGAGAGCCGTGGCGGCCAGCTCTTCCCGCATCTCTATGCCGATCTGCCGCTGTCGGCGGTCGTCGCCTATGGCCCGATGCGGCGCGATGACGACGCAACGGTACGTCTGCCCATTTCGGGCTGAACGACCGTTTCGTCATCGAAACGTCACCAAACCCTAACACGACATTTACCGGTGACCGGTAGACAATAGGGCAATGAAGCCGCCCTTCTTCTCTACCGGCCCCAATTCGGCCGAATGCCCGGTGATCGCGGCCGGGGAGACGTTGACCGCGGCCATTGCGCTGTTCCGCCAGTATCCCGACATGCGGCTGCTGCCGGTCCTCGATGACGACCAGCGGCCGATCGGCGCCATTCGGGAGCGCGACGTGAAGGGGCTGCTCTACAATCCGTTCGGCCATGCGCTGTTGCAGAACCCCGATTTTGGCGCGTCGTTCACCGGCTATGTCCGGGCACATCCCTGTTGCGAACATGACGTGCCGTTGGCTGAAAAGCTGGCGTTGCATGCCGATTGGGACGCGCCCGACGCGCTGATCCTGACCGATCGGGGGCGGTTCGCCGGGCTGCTGGATGCCGCGACCCTGGCACGCCATGCCGTCGATGCGCAGACGGCCCTGGCTCGCGAGCGTATCGCCCGCGCCGAGCGGGTCGACGCTGCGGCTCGCCAGTTCAACACGGACATATCCATCCTCTCCGACACGTTGCTGCGCGCGACCGGCGACATGACGGCCATGGCCCGCGAGTTGGGCGGTTATGCAAACGCCACGCACCGGGGGGCCGAACGCATGACCCAGGCGATGGAGGATACCGGCCAGGCGCTGGGCGATATCGCACGACGCGGTCACGGCCTGGCCGCCACCTTTGCCGCGATCACCCGCGACATGGAGCAGGCCCGTGTCATTCGCAACGCGGTGCGCGACCAGATCACCGCCACCGATCAGCGGGCAAGCGCACTGGCGGACAGCGCGACCGCGATCGACGCACTCCTTGCACTGATCGAAGGGGTGGCGGCGCGCACCAACATGCTTGCGCTCAACGCCGCGATCGAGGCGGCACGAGCCGGAGACGCGGGGCGCGGCTTTGCGGTGGTCGCGCATGAGGTCAAGGCCCTGTCCGGCCAGACCCGCGCCGCCGCGCAGGATGCGACGCGCAACGTCGCGGAGGTGAAGACGCACCTTCATGCGCTGCTGGCCGAACAATCCCGGTTGAACAAGGGCATCGACCAGATAGGCACCCTGTCGCATTCGATCGACCAGTCGGTCGCGGACCAGGCGGTGGCGACGACCGCGATCGCGGCGAATGTAGACCAGTCGGTCGCCGCCGCCCGGCAAATGGGCCAGCAGGTTCAGCAGATCGAGGCCGACGCCACGCGCATCGACCATGACGCGGGCGCGCTCCTGACCTTGGCCGATGCCCTGGGGCGAATGATCGACACGTTGCGCGGCCGTACCGCGCTGTTCGTCGAGACAGTCGCCGCCTGACCGATCAGACGTAGAGGTCGACGACCGTCACCCCCTGCCCCACCGCCTCCAGCAACAGCGTCCGGTGGCAATGACAGGGATCGCGCTCGAAGCAGAGCAAAACACTGGGTTTCTCCCCTGCCAGATCCAGCATCCGGGCGGCGGCCGCCTGCGCCTCGGGCAAGGCAAGCTGGTCGTCGTAAACGTCACTCAACGTCCCCACGTCACCCTTCTTGGCCGCATCGCGTCCGCGCTTCGGCGTGCCCAGATCCTTCAGATGGACATATTCGATCCCGACTTCCTTCAGGGCGGCGGCAAGCGGCGATTTGGAAAAGCCCGGCCGCCGCGACAGTGGCAAGGCGCGGACGTCGATCAACCGCGCAACCCCCGCCTGCTTCAGCGTCGCCAGAAAGCCGTCGACGGTCGCGCCTTCATAGCCGATGGTAAAGATGGTTGTCATCGAACCGAGGTGGGGAGCCGAGTCGGGCGCGCCAAGTCCTTCCAACCTGAGGCTTCCGGGTTTAAGGCAGCGCGATGACGTATGACATTCATGTGATCGGTGGCGGGCTTGCAGGCTCGGAGGCCGCTTGGCAGCTGGCCGAGGCGGGGCTGAAGGTGCGCCTCTCCGAAATGCGCGGCGGGGCGGACACGACGCCCGCCCATCATGGTGGCGACCTGGCGGAGCTGGTCTGCTCGAACTCCTTCCGTTCGGACGATGCGACCTCCAACGCGGTCGGCCTGCTGCATCAAGAGATGCGCGCGCTCGGCTCGATCATCATGGCCAAGGGCGACGTCCATGCCGTGCCGGCCGGTTCGGCACTGGCGGTCGATCGCGACGGCTTTTCGGGCGGCGTCACGGCGGCGCTGGCGGGGCATCACAACATCACCATCGTGCGCGAGCGGATCGACGCCCTGCCCGAAGGGCCGGCGATCATCGCGACCGGGCCGTTGACCGCGCCGTCACTGGCGGGCGGCATCGGCGAGGCAACGGGTGCGGAGGCACTGGCCTTTTTCGACGCCATCGCGCCCATCGTCCACCGCGAGTCGATCGACATGGAAGTCGCCTGGTTCCAGAGCCGTTGGAACAAGGGCACGGGCAAGGATTACATCAACTGCCCGATGGACAAGGAGCAATATTACGCCTTCCATCAGGCGCTGCTCGACGGTGAGAAGACCGAGTTTCGCGAGTGGGAAAAGAACACGCCCTATTTCGACGGCTGCATGCCGGTCGAGGTGATGGCCGAGCGCGGGGTCGAGACGCTGCGCTTCGGGCCGATGAAAGGTGTAGGGCTGGACGATCCGCGCACCGGGCGCTGGCCCTATGCCGTCGTCCAGTTGCGGCAGGACAATGCGGCGGGCACGCTGTGGAACATCGTCGGTTTCCAGACCAAGCTGAAATATGCCGAGCAGATCCGCATCTTCCGCACCATTCCTGGCCTCGAAAAGGCCGAATTTGCGCGGCTGGGTGGATTGCACCGCAACACCTTCATCCGCTCGCCGGAACTGCTGGATGCGACGCTGCGCCTGAAGGCGCGGCCGAACCTGCGCTTTGCGGGCCAGATCACGGGGTGCGAGGGGTATATCGAGAGTGCTGCGATCGGCCTGCTCGCCGGGCGTTTCGCCGCTGCCGAACTGACCGGCAGGACGATCGCGCCGCCACCGGTCGAAACGGCGCTGGGCGCGCTGCTCGGTCACATCACGGGCCTGGCGGAGGCCGAGACCTATCAGCCGATGAACGTCAATTTCGGCCTTTTCCCGCCCATCCCCGGCCGGACGAAGAAGGCCGATCGCAAGAAAATGTACACCGACCGCGCGCGCGAAGCGCTGCCCGGCTGGCTCAACTCTCTTCCGCCGGGCCCGCCTCCGGTGCCTCAGCCGGTGCCGTTCGTGCCGGTGGACAGTCCCGCCGAGCAGCCGGTCGACGCTTGACGGCGGTGGTGGCGAACTCGGGCGCGTTCATCGTGCCCGATTTGTCCCGGTCGGCGGTGGCGAATTTGGTCGTGGCCTTGATCGCCCATTCGTCGAAGGACAGCTTGCCGTCGCCGTCCCGGTCCAGCTTGGCATAGGCCTTGCGCCGGGCGGCGAGATATTCCTCGCGGGTAATCGTGCCGTCGCGGTCCTTGTCGTAACGGTCGAAGCGCTTCTGCTCGCGGGTCTTGGCGGACGCTTCGGGGAGGGGCGCGTCGTCATCGACCGTCTGCGCAGCGGGGCCCGAAGCGGCACTGGCGGCGGGAAGCGGGGATGGTGCATCGGGACGGCTGCCCCACAGGAACAACCCTGCCCCCACCAGCACGAGCGTGCCCAAGCCACCCGCCAGATAGCGCCACATCTTCGTCTCCCCCCGTCTGACCCGCTATGGTTAACCAGGGTCGGGGATGGGCGGCAAGGCAATTCCCTTGGCCTTCGACTTCGCTCAGGCGGAACGGACGTTGGGTGCAACTCCTCCCCACCGTGTCCACCCCGGCGAAGGCCGGGGCCCAGTATCTCCGAAGCCGGTGGCGCGCTCCTCATTCGAGTGGGAGGCAAGGGCCCGACGCCTTCAATAAGGCACCGCTACTGGACCCCGGCCTTCGCCGGGGTAGATAGCGGGATAAGGGTCGTTCAGCGCCCCGTCAGGCCATGCCACGCCAGCCGCGTAGCCCGCAGCGGATGGCCCGGCAAGCGATCCGGGTGGCGTAGACTTTCGCGCGCCAAGACCGCCAGGCCGGTCAACCCACGAGCAGGCTTGGGCGATTTTCGCGCCAGCACCGTATCCAATTCGGCCTCCGCCATTCCACCGGCCGACGCCGCGACCGCCTTATCGGAAAGATGCGACGCTAGATCGGCTTTGCCCCAAGCGACGCCTATCGCCTCCATCCCATCCACACTCAGCAGCTTGCCCGTGGCAGCAAATAGGACCCCGCCCCGCGCCTCGGCATGACGGGCGATCCGCTCCCCGTCCAATGGCTCGCCGTCATCGAGCAGCGCCTCCCACCCCTCGATCATCGGGGCGAGGTCCGCGCCCCTCACACCAGCAGGCAGCACCGACGCCCCCAGCCGCTGCAAAACCGGATGCGCAGGCGCAGGTTCTCGGTCGAGCTTTTCCAGCGCCTCATACCACCAGGTCAGGCGCATCTGGCCGATCATCGGCTCGGTCGTGCTTTGCAGGATCGAGGCAAGCTGGTGATCGAGATCGAGCAGCGCGGCAAACCCTTCACGCGCCGCTGCCGGAGCATAACCCACCGCCAATGCCTGTTCGCGCATGATCGCCTCAATGGCGGGATGGGGCGTGTCGGAAGCGAGGGTGTCGGTCATGACGCGCCCTTCGCACGGATGGCCTCCACGAAAAAGGGCCTCCCGGTTTCCCGGAAGGCCCCATTCCATTCACCGATCACCCCACGGCTCAGCCGCGATAGGTGACCTTCTTGACGGCGGCGACGACCTTGTTGGCATCGACCAGCGCCAGCTTCTCGAGGTTCGCGGCATAAGGCAGCGGCACGTCCTCGTTGGTCACGCGCAGCACCGGCGCATCGAGGTCGTCGAAGCCCTCTTCCATGACGACGGCGGCGATTTCCGACGCGATCGAGCAGGTGGGCCAGCCTTCCTCGACCACGACCAGGCGGTTGGTCTTGGCAAGCGACTTCAACACCGTCTTGGTGTCGAGCGGGCGCAGCGTGCGCAGATCGATGACCTCCGCGTCGATGCCTTCGGCGGCCAGCTTCTCGGCGGCTTCGAGCGAGACGCCCACGCCGATTGAGTAGGACACGAGCGTCACGTCCTTGCCCTCACGCATGATCCGCGCCTTGCCGATCGGCAGGACGAAATCGTCGAGCTTGGGCA
This sequence comes from Sphingomonas flavida, assembly GCF_036663655.1. Classification (NCBI taxonomy): domain Bacteria; kingdom Pseudomonadati; phylum Pseudomonadota; class Alphaproteobacteria; order Sphingomonadales; family Sphingomonadaceae; genus Sphingomonas; species Sphingomonas flavida. Next base: position 88,145 of record NZ_JAXOJH010000001.1, on the reverse strand, counting down.
CGTCGAACGAACGACCGTACATCAGTTCGTTCTCAAGGAACACGACCGGGTCTTCCGAGCGGATCGCCGCCTTCAGCAAACCCTTGGCATCGGCCGCGTCATAGGGCGCGATCACGATCAGGCCGGGGACCGAGGCGTACCACGGGCCATAGTTCTGCGAGTGCTGCGCGCCGACGCGGCTGGCGGCACCGTTGGGACCACGGAACACGATCGGGCAGCGCATCTGGCCGCCGGACATATAGTTGGTCTTGGCGGCCGAGTTGATGATGTGGTCGATCGCCTGCATGGCGAAGTTGAACGTCATGAACTCGATCACCGGACGCAGGCCACCCATGGCCGCACCCGTGCCGACACCGGCAAAGCCGTATTCGGTGATCGGTGTGTCGATGACGCGACGGTCGCCGAACTCGTCGAGCAGGCCCTGCGTCACCTTGTACGCGCCCTGATACTGGGCGACTTCCTCGCCCATTACGAAGACGCGGTCGTCGGCGCGCATTTCCTCGGCCATCGCGTCGCGCAGCGCTTCGCGGACGGTGGTCTTCACCATCTCCGTGCCTTCCGGGATTTCCGGCGAGGCGGGCGCTTCCTGCTCGGCGGCGGCGACCAGCTTCTGCGTGCCGCTTTCCTGCTCGGCCGCAGCCGCACCTTCCGGCATCGGCGGAGCACTCTGGTCGGTCGCTTCGTTCTTCGGCGCGGCGTTGGCCGCATCACCCGAACGCGAACCCGACGCGGCGGCAGTCGCGACGTCCTCGCCCTCTTCGGCCAGCAGCGCGATGGCGGTGCCGACCTTCACATTGTCGGTGCCCTCGGCGACCAGAATCTTGGCGATCACGCCCTCATCGACGGCTTCGAATTCCATCGTCGCCTTGTCGGTCTCGATCTCGGCCATGATGTCGCCGGACTTGACCGTATCGCCTTCCTTCACCAGCCACTTGGCGAGCGTGCCCTCTTCCATCGTCGGGGAAAGGGCCGGCATCTTGATCTCGATCGCCATCTCAGTAACGCTCCACCAGCACTTCAGTGTAGAGTTCAGCCACATCGGGCTCGGGGGTCTGCTCGGCGAAGTCCGCCGCTTCGTTCACCTGCTTGCGGATGTCCTGCTCCAGGACCTTCAGATCGGCCTCGGTGACGCCCTGCTCTTCGAGCAGCTTCTTGACGTGGTCGATCGGGTCGGACTTGTCGCGAACGCCCTGCACTTCTTCGCGGCTGCGATACTTGGCGGGGTCGGACATGGAGTGACCGCGATAGCGATAGGTCTTCATCTCGAGGATGACCGGACCCTTGCCCGCGCGGACCCAGGCCAGCGCCTCCTCGGCGGCACCGCGACAGGCCAGCACGTCCATGCCGTCGACCTGGATGCCGGGGATGCGGAAGCTCTCGCCACGGCGATACAGCTGATCCTCGGACGAGGCGCGGTTGACCGCCGTGCCCATGGCGTACTGGTTGTTCTCGATCACGAAGATGATCGGGAGCTTCCACAGCTCGGCCATGTTGAAGCTCTCGTACACCTGGCCCTGATTGGCCGCGCCATCGCCGAAATAGGCGAGGCAGACGCCGCCGTCATTGCTGTACTTGTGCCCGAACGCCAGGCCGGTGCCCAGCGACACCTGCGCGCCGACGATGCCGTGGCCGCCATAGAATTTATGCTCGGTCGAGAACATGTGCATCGACCCGCCCTTGCCCTTGGAGATGCCGGCGGCACGCCCCGTAAGCTCGGCCATGATGACCTTGGGATCGATGCCGTAAGCCAGCATATGGCCATGGTCGCGGTATCCGGTGATCACCGAATCCTTGTCGCCGTCGAGCGCCGACTGCAGACCCACCGCCACGGCCTCCTGGCCGATATACAGGTGGCAGAAACCGCCGATCAGGCCGAGGCCATAAAGCTGACCCGCCTTTTCTTCGAAGCGGCGGATCAGGAGCATCTGCTTGTAGAAATCCAGCAACTGTTCCTTGGTAGCCTGGAACGGTTGCGGTTCGGCGGGACGCTCCCGATTGGGAATGGGGGGCTCGCTGGTACGGCTTGGAGCTTTTGCCACAGTCGGGAACACCTTTGTTTCCGTTAGGGAAGGATCGACGCCTATTGGCGTGCTTTGTGACGAAACTCAATTCCCCCTATTAATTCCCATCAGCACAGCAGGAATTTAGGGGCGAATAGCTTTGCCTCGGTTGCCTTGTCGGCGAAGCGCAGCCTACAACGCTGGCAGATTATGGATAGACCTCTTCACCCGTTCCGCATCGCGAATTTCCGCAGCTACTGGCTGTCGCGGTTCAGCGGGACCATCGCGGTATCGGCCATGTCGATCGTCATCGGCTGGCAAGTGTACAATCTGGCGCGTGAGACGATGGACGTGCGCCAGGCCGCGTTCATGCTGGGCATGATCGGCTTTGCGCAGTTCGTGCCGCTGTTCCTCCTCACCCCGATCACCGGGCTGGTCGCGGACAGCGTCGACCGGCGCTGGATCGTGCGGGCGACCACCGCGTTGCTGGTGCTGACCGCCGCGAGCCTGTGGGGCCTGACATGGTCGGGGCATCTGTCGCTGGGGGCATTGTTCACCGCCGCCGTCGCCTTCGGCATCGCCCGCGCCTTCTCGGGACCGGCCTATTCCTCGCTCGCCCCCAATCTGGTGCCGCGCGAGAGCCTGCCCACCGCCATCGCCGTCAGTTCGATCGCGTGGCAGGTCGGCACGATCGCGGGGCCCAGCGTCGGCGGCCTGCTCTACGCGGTGCACCCGGAGTTCGCCTACGGCGTCGCGACGCTGTTGTTCGCGGTCGCGCTGTTCTGCATCTTCCTGATCGGCCCGGTGCCGCAACCGCCTGTCCAGACCGATCATCGCCCGCTGGCCCGAATCGTGGAGGGGTTCAGCTATGTCCGCCGCAACCGGCTGGTGCAGGCGACGATCACGCTCGATCTGTTCGCGGTGCTGCTGGCGGGGGCGACCTCGCTGTTGCCGGTCTATGCGCGCGACATCCTGCATGTCGGGTCGCAGGGGCTGGGCGTGCTGGCGGCGGGGATGGGCATCGGCGCGGCGACCACCGCCATCTGGTTCTCGATCAAGCCGATGACGTCGAATGTCGGCGTGAAGATGCTGATCGCCGTCGTCGTCTTCGGCCTGTCGATCCTGACCTTCGGCATCGCCAGCCACATCACCGGCGCGCTCGGCCTGACCAGCGGCACGGTGGGACTGGGCGGGGCGAACATCTTCGTCCATCCCGCCTTCCTCCTCAGCCTGGTCGCGCTGATCGTGGCGGGCGGCGCGGACATGGTGTCGGTCTATGTCCGCCAGTCGCTGATCCAGCTTCACACGCCCGACGCCATGCGCGGGCGGGTGAGCGCAGTGTCGCAGCTGACCATCTCGGCCTCCAACGAGCTGGGCGAGTTCGAGAGCGGGGTCATGGCCTCGCTGCTCGGTCCCGTCGGCGCGGTGGTGTTCGGCGGGGTCGGCGCGATCGGCGTCACCCTGCTCTGGTCGCGACTGTTTCCGGAACTCCGGCGCGCGCGAACCTTTGATCCGCCTGAAATCCTTGTAACCGAACCAACCCACGGAGAAGCCAAGCCATGAAGGCCAACACCATCCTGGAGACGATCGGCAACACGCCGCATGTGAAGATCCAGCGGCTGTTCCCGGGATCCGAGGTCTGGATCAAGTCGGAGCGTTCCAACCCCGGCGGCTCGATCAAGGACCGTATCGCGCTCGCCATGATCGAGGCAGCCGAAGCCAATGGCGACCTGAAGCCCGGCGGTACGATCGTCGAGCCGACCAGCGGCAACACCGGTGTCGGCTTGGCGATGGTCGCGGCGGTCAAGGGTTACAAACTGATCCTGGTGATGCCCGAATCCATGTCGATCGAGCGCCGCCGCCTCATGCTGGCCTATGGCGCGACCTTCGACCTGACCCCGCGCGAAAAGGGCATGAAGGGCGCGATCGAGCGCGCGCTGGAAATCGTGCGCGAGACGCCCGGCGCCTGGATGCCGCAGCAGTTCGAGAACCCGGCAAACATCGACGTGCATGTCCGCACGACCGCGCAGGAAATCCTGAACGATTTCCGCGATTCGCCGATCGACGTCATCATCACCGGTGTCGGCACCGGCGGCCACATCACCGGCGTCGCAGAGGCGCTGAAGAAGGAATGGCCGCAGTTGAAGGTCTATGCGGTGGAGCCCGCCGCCTCGCCGGTCATCCAGGGTGGCCAGCCGGGTCCGCACCCGATCCAGGGCATCGGCGCGGGCTTCATCCCCGCCAACCTCCACACCCAGGCGATCGACGGCGTGATCGAGGTCGATGCCAATGTCGCCAAGGACATGGCGCGTCGCTCGGCCCGCGAGGAAGGGCTGCTGGTCGGCATCTCGTCGGGCGCCACGCTGGCGGCGATCCTGCAGAAGCTGCCCGACCTGCCCGAGGGGGTGCGCGTGCTGGGCTTCAACTATGACACGGGCGAGCGCTATCTGTCGGTGCCGGACTTCCTGCCCGAACAGTGAGCACGCCGGATCGGCCGCGCGGCGGCATCCGCGCGGCGCTTTTCGCCATCGCCGGTACGGCCAGTGTCGTGCCGGCTTTGCTCGTGGCGAACGCCCCCGCCATCCCCAAGGCCCAGCGCGCCGCCACCCAGCGGCTGCGGCAGGCGCAACGCGTCGTGCCGCCCGCCGAGCTGCCGCCGGTCGAACCGGTCGCCTTCATCGACATGAGCCCGGACGAGGCGCGCGCCTATAATGAAGGCGTGCCCTTCTCCACTGACCCCAATCCCGCCGCGCGCCCGTTCGTCTATCGGGGCGCGGCCGAGGACAAGGCGCGGGCGCTCGACTGTCTGGCGGCGGGCGTGCTCTATGAGGCAGGCGACGATGTGACGGGCGAACAAGCCGTGGCGCAAGTCGTCCTCAACCGCCTGCGCCACCCTGCTTTTCCCAAGACGGTGTGCGGTGTGGTGTTCGAGGGGCAGGAGCGATCGACCGGCTGTCAATTCACCTTCAGCTGCGACGGCGCGCTGACCAAATGGCAACCGCCCGAAGCCGCCTGGACCCGCGCGCGCGAGATTGCGGCGATGGCCCTGAACGGCAAGGTCTTCCGCCCCGTCGGCCATTCGACCCATTATCACACCGACTGGGTCGTCCCTTATTGGCAGGCCAGTCTGGACAAGGTGGCGCGGGTCGGCAGCCATTTGTTCTTCCGCTGGTCCGGCTGGTGGGGAACCCCGCCTGCCTTCAACCGGCATCTCGTTCCCGGCGAGCCGGTGATCGAGCATCTCGCCCCCTTCTCGCCCGCCCATAGCGCAGGGGCCAAAGCCACCGACCAGGCGGGGGCCGCACTCGCCGAAGCAGGGGTGGTGACGGGCGTCGCGGTTCCGCTGGCCAGTGACCCGGACATGTTCCTGGCGCCCTTGCCGGTCGGCCTGACGCCGGAGGGTTTCCCGGCCTATGCGACGACGCTGTGCGGTGAGCGCAAGCGTTGCACGGTCATGCTGTGGCGCGAAGCGCCCATACCGCAGGCGGTTCCCCTGACCGCGCCTCAGATGGAGACCATGGCGTTCAGCTATCTGCGCGACGCGGCCTCTGGGCTGGAGCGCACGCTGTGGAACTGCAAATTCTATCCGGCGGTGCCGTCGACCCGGTGCATGAAGCGCCAGACCCTGACCGTCACGCCCCCCACGCCGGTCGCCAGCCCGACGCCGCAGCCCAGCCCTTCGCCCACCCCCTCGGGCGAATTGGGCGGGGTTCGGCGGGCCGGCAATCCTGCAAGCGAGGCCAAGCCATCGCCCCAGCCGTAAGGCCTCAGTCGTGGTGAGAACGGACGACCGCGACGAAGTCGGTCAGTTCGGCGATCGCCGCGTCGATATCACGCTTCTGAGCCAGCAACGCGTCGATCTTGGCCGTGCAGCGGGCGACGGTCACCTCGCGCTGCTGGCGACGGCCATCGCCCAGATCGTAGAGGTCGATCATCTCGCGGATATCGGCCAGGCTGAACCCCACCCGCTTGCCACGCAAAATCCAGGCGAGCCTGGCCCGGTCACGCTGAGAATAGATGCGCTGCGTCCCCCGCCGTTCGGGCGAGATCAGCCCCTCGTCCTCGTAGAAGCGCAGCGCCCGCGCGGTAACGCCGAATTCGGCGCATAGTTCGGTAATCGAGTAATCGTCGCGATCGGCGCGCGGCAGCGGTTCGGCGGAGGCGGCGACCTGGGTCATCACGATCAGGCTATATACCCTTTACGTGAACGTCAATCGACGCAAAGCGCCTTGCCTCCCGGACTGCGCAGCGTCCGTGCCTCCGCCAGGGATGCGCTGACCCGCTCGACGATCAACGCGGACAGGGTGGCGCGGCCGGTACACAGGGTGGTGCAGGCGGCGGGCAGTGAAGCCGGAAACTCGATGCTGTCCCCATCGAAGCGCGCTGCAAAACGGCACTCCCCGAACGCGACCTTCAATTCGGGGCCCGAACGCTGCAGCGTGCCCGACGCGACGCAGCCCTGCCCTTCACCATAATCCAGCGTCACGCCGATCCGCCGCGCCGAGCCATCACCGCTTCGCGTTGGGGATATGCACATCCGGTCGCTGTCACGCGACCAGACGCCGTCGAGCGGCGCGGCGGCGGGGTCCGCGACCAGTCCGGCCGCAATGCTCGCGGTTTCCAGACGTTCGCCCGCGGCATTGTCGGCGCCGTCACCCCCCTGCCCGCACCCCGCCAAAATCAGGAGACCTGCCAGGGCGATCACGCCCCGCTTCACGCGACCGACACCAACCCGTCGCCCTCGATCCGGCGAAAGAAGCAACTGCGCGCGCCGGTGTGACAAGCCGGACCCGCCGGCTCGCATATCAGCCAGAGCGCATCCTGATCGCAGTCGATCCGCATCTCCACGACGCGCAGCACATTGCCCGAGCTTTCGCCCTTCTTCCACAACCGCCCACGGCTACGCGACCAGAAATGGGCCTCACCGGTGGTCCGCGTGGCGTCAAGCGCCTCGGCATTCATATGCGCGACCATCAGCAGTTCGCCGGTCGCGCGATCGGTCACGATCGCGGTCAGCAAGCCATGGGCGTCGAATTTGGGGTCGAGCGTCAGCCCGGTGTCGCGGTGGTCGGCCATGCGGCGGGGTTAGAGTGAAACGGGGCGAAAGTCATCCGTTGCCGGTGTTGCCCGCCGCTGATCCCACCTCACCCATGACCGCGAATCGCGTCGACGAGTTCAGCCTTGGTCATCTTCGACCGGCCCGCGATGCCGATCTTGCGCGCCTCGGCCATCAGGTCGACCTTCGTGCGATCCTCCAAATGGGTCGCATTGTGGCTCAGGGAGCCATTCGCCTTGGCATTGGCGACGCGTGCGGCCTTTTCCTTGGACTGGCCCTGCTTGCGCAGCTCTTCGTAGAGCGCATCGTCCTTGATCTGGGCGCCGTGATCGCGTGCCATATGCCATCCCTTCCGTTGGGGCCCGAAACGCAGTCTTCGCGAAAATGATCCCGCCGATGATGACAAACAGGCGACAAACGCCGATCACATTCCTATATGCGCCCCGTCTGCCCCTTAGTTGCGAACGTTGCGAGCGCCTCTCCCATGCTGACCACCAACCCCTTCGACGACGACAAACTCCGCGAGGAATGCGGCATCTTCGGTGTGTCCGGCGCCACCGGCGCGGCCGCGCTGACCGCGCTGGGCCTTCATGCGCTCCAGCATCGCGGGCAGGAAGCGGCGGGCATCACCAGCTTCGATGGCACCGTGTTCCACACCCACCGCGCGATGGGCCATGTCGCGGGCAATTTCGACCGCGACGACGTGATCCGTGGCCTGCCCGGCGAGGTCGCCTGCGGCCATGTCCGCTACTCGACGACCGGCGACACCTCGCTGCGCAACGTCCAGCCGCTTTATGCCGATCTGTCGACCGGCGGCTTCGCCATCGCGCATAACGGCAATATTTCCAACGCGATGAAGCTGCGTCGCGAACTCGTCCGTCGCGGTTCGATCTTCCAGTCGACCAGCGATACCGAGACAATCATCCACATGGTCGCGACCTCCAACTACCGCACCTTGCTCGACCGTTTCATCGACGCGCTGAAGCAGGTCGAGGGCGGCTATGCGCTGATCGTGATGACGCCGGAGGGCATGATCGCCTGCCGCGATCCGCTGGGCATCCGTCCGCTGGTCATGGGCCGCCTGGACGGCGCGGTGATCTTCGCCTCGGAGACGGTGGCGCTCGACGTGTGCGGCGCGACCTTCGAGCGTGCGGTCGAACCGGGCGAGCTGGTCATCGTCCAGGGTACCGAAATCCGCTCGATCCGCCCCTTCCAGGCGGTCGATCCGCGCCCGTGCATCTTCGAATGGGTCTATTTCAGCCGCCCCGATTCGATTGCGGGCGACCAGTCCGTCTATTCGGTGCGCAAGGAAATCGGTGCGCAGCTGGCCCATGAAGCACCGGTCGAGGCCGACCTGGTCATCCCGGTGCCCGATTCGGGCGTGCCTGCCGCGATCGGCTATGCCCAGGCATCGGGTATTCCGTTCGAGCTGGGCATCATCCGCTCCCACTATGTCGGCCGCACCTTCATCCAGCCAGGTGACAAGGTCCGCCATCTCGGCGTCAAGCTGAAGCACAATGCCAATCGCGCGCTGATCCAGGGCAAGCGGATCATCCTGGTCGACGATTCGATCGTGCGCGGCACGACCAGCCTCAAGATCGTGCAGATGATGCGCGAGGCGGGTGCGGCGGAAGTGCATATGCGTATCGCATCGCCCCCCACGCGCCATTCGTGCTTCTACGGCGTCGACACGCCCGAGCGTGCCAAGCTGCTCGCGGCCAAGCTCGACCTGGGCGGCATGACCGACTTCATCCATGCCGACAGCCTCTCCTTCGTGTCGATCGAGGGCCTGTACAAGGCGCTCAACGCGACGCGCGGCGAAAAGCCCAGCTATTGCGATGCGTGCTTCACTGGCGACTATCCGACCACGCTGACCGACCATGACGAAACCGCCTCGGTCGACCAGTTCGCGATGCTGGCCGAGCGGGTCGCCTGATGGCGGGTGCGCTCGACGGCAAGCTGGCGCTGGTCACCGGCGCCAGTCGCGGCATCGGTGCGGCCACCGCCATCGCGCTGGGGGCGGCAGGCGCGCACGTCGTCCTGACCGCGCGCACGCCGAAGGGCTTGGAGGAGGTCGAGGAGACCATCTTCAACGCTGGCGGCTCGGCGACCATCGCGCCGCTCGACCTGGCCGAGAATGAATCGATCGGCCGTCTGGCCGCTGCGATCGGCGAGCGCTGGCAGGCGCTCGACGTGCTGGTGCTGAACGCCGGGATGCTCGGCACGCTGGCCGCCGTGCCCGCGATCGACGCCAAGGAATTCGCGCGCGTCTTGACGCTGAACGTCAGCGCACAGGCCGCGATGATCGCCGCGTTCGACCCCATGCTGCGCCGCTCGGCGGCGGCGCGGGTGATCGGCGTCACTTCGTCGGTCGGCCGCAAACCGCGTGCCTATTGGGGGGCTTATGGCGCATCCAAGGCGGCGTTCGAGACGTTGCTTGGTGCCTACGGCGACGAGACGACGGAGATCAGCAAGATCCGCACCGCCATCGTCGATCCCGGCGCAACGCGGACCCAGATGAGGGCCAAGGCCTATCCTGGGGAAGATCCAGCTTCGGTCAAGGCACCGGAAGTCGTGGCCGAGCGAATCCTGGCGCTGGCGGTCGACGGTTTCGACCCGGGGCATTTCGAGCGGGTGGGTTTGTAAGGGCTGTTTGGCTGACGGTGGGGCGTGGCCTTCGACTTCGCTCAGGCTGAGCGGAGTTAGGAGCGTTGGCCTTTCCCAAAAACCGTTCAGGCTGAGCGAAGTCGAAGCCCGCGCCCTGCTCCTACCCGGAACTCTCACCGCAACGTCGCGATAATCCCCGCCATCTCAAACACCGTCCCCTGGGCATCGAGTGAGAGCCCCCGCGCCGCCCCCGCGAGGTCCTGCGCCGCCGCATAGGCGTCCAGTGCGATCTTCAACCGAGGGCCCGACCGACCCCGCGCCTGACCGGCGACGAACGCGGGCGCCCGGTCCAGAAACGCCTCGTACCGCGCCTGCGCCGCCTTGCCCGCCAGCGACTTGGCCAGTTTCACCCGCTCGGCATTGCCCGGATCGCCCGTCTCGGCAATCCGCGCGATCGCGCTGTCCAGCCCGGCAATGTTGAGTCCGGCAAAGCGCAGGGCCCGCCCCGGTGCCCCGTCCGCCACCGCGACCAGCGAAGCGATCTCGTTCTCGTCCGCTTCGGGCAGTTGCTGGCGCAACACCCGCGCGACATCGGTATTGGACAGCCGCTCGAAGCGCAGCAACCGGCACCGCGACCGGATCGTCGGCAACAGTCGCCCCGGCGCGTGACTGACCAGCAGGAAGACCGTCCCCGCAGGCGGCTCCTCTAGGTTTTTCAGCAGCGCATTGGCCCCGCCGCGCTCCAGATCGTCGATCGCGTCGATCAGTACGACGCGCGCCGGTCCCATGGCGGGCGCGGTCGCGAACATGGGTTGCAGCGTGCGAACCTGCGCGATGGTGATCGACCGCGCCAGATCCTGATCGGGCTTTTCGGCATCCTTCGGCAACCGGGCCAGCACCCGGAAATCCGGGTGCGATCCCGCCGCCATCAGCCTCGCAGTGGGATGATCCTCCGGCACGGCAAGGCCGGGCGGCAAGCCCCCCGCCCCGCTCGCCCGCGCCAGCAGCCGGGTGGCCGCCGCGCGCGCGAAGCTGGCCTTGCCCACACCTTCCGGCCCGGCGATCAGCCAGGCATGGTGCAGCTTGGCCCCGCCCAGCGCGGCGGCGAAGGCAGCCTGGCCCGCATCATTGCCGACCGGCAGCATGGTCAAGCGATCAGCCGAAGAACGAGGTCAGCCCCGACCAGGCACGGCCGAAGAAGCCCGCCTCGGCGACGTCCTTGTCGGCGACCAGCGGCAGGCGCTGCGCGGGCATGTCGGGCGAGGTGACGACCAGATCGGCGATATGCTGGCCCGCCTTGATCGGTGCCTTGATCGGGCCCTGATAGACGACCTTGCCGCTGATCGCGGGGTCGAGCCCGGCGGGAAGCGTGACGGTCAGCTGGCGCGGCGCGACCAGCCCGACGCTGCTCGACGATCCCATCTGGACCTCGGCATCGGCGACCTTCTTGCCCTTGGCGACGACCGGCTTGGCCTGCCACGCACGGAAGCCCCAGTTCATGAACTTCACCGATTCCTCGGCGCGTGCATTCGAGCTGTTCAGGCCCGCCATCACCATCACCAGGCGGCGGCCATTCTGCTCGGCCGAACCGGTAAAGCCATAGCCAGCCTCCTCGGTATGGCCGGTCTTCAGCCCGTCGGCCCCCGCGACACGGCCCAGCAGCGGGTCACGGTTCGCCTGGGTGATGGCATTGCCGCCCATCGTCTTGCCCCACGAGAAGTCGCGGCGCGAGTAGAACTGCTTGTAGAGCTGCGGGAAGTCCTGGATCGTATGCTCGGCCAGGTCGGCCAGGTCACGCGCGGTGACATAGGTCACACCGCCGTCCGGCCAACCGTTCGAGGTGCCGAAATGGCTGTTGTTCAGCCCGATCTGCTTGGCGGTGCGGTTCATCCGCTCGGTGAAGTTCTGCTCGGTGCCCGCGATATGCTCGGCCAGCACGACACAGGCGTCGTTGCCCGACAGCGTGACGATGCCGTACAGCAGGTTGGCGACGCTGACCTGCTCGTTGGGCGACAGGAACATGGTCGAGCCCGCTTGCGGCCCATGCCACTTCTTCCAGGTTTCCGGCTGCACGGTGACCATGTCGCTCAGCTTCAGCTGGCCCTTCTTGACCAGGTCGAAGGCGACATAGACCGTCATCATCTTCGCCATCGACGCGGGCGGCATCCGGCGATCGGCATCCCGCTGGAACAGGATCGCGCCCGAGGACAGGTCCTTCATGAACGCGACCGGCGCGGGCGTGTCGAACTGCGGCGCGGCGGCGACCGAGGGGGTAACCATCGCGACCAGGGCGAGCGGAGCGGCAAATGATGCGTACAGGGTCTTCATGGGTGTTCCGTGACCAAAGGGAGCCGGGAGGTCAATCCTGATGCAGGATGCGGGCGTCTTCATAACCGGCCTGGACCGCCGCGTCACGCAGGGCTTTGGCACTTTCGGCGCTCATGCCCGACCGCTCGACCCGCCATAGCCGGCCAGCCGCGGTCGCATGCGCATCGAACCGCCGGGCCAGCGCCACAGCGCGCGGATGGCTGGAAAAGCTCGCCAGTTGCACGCGATATTGCGCGCGCGGATCGAGGGCGATCGGCCGGACGACCGGCGCCACCGCCGTCGCGCCCGCCAGGATCAGGCCAGGCCGATCGGTTCCGGGGCTCAGCGCCCGCAAACGGATATGCGCGACCGACCGCTTGTTCGTGCCCAGCAACCGTGCCGCGCCCAGCGACAGATCCGCCACCCGGTCACCCCGGCCCGGCCCGCGGTCGCCCACCCGCGCAACGATCGTGCGCCCCGTATCGACGTCCGTCACCTCGACCATCGATTCGAGCGGCAGGGTGCGGTGGGCGATCATCACGTCATCGGGGTCGAAGCGCTTGCCGGTCGCCGTCCGCCGTCCCGCCAGTTCATGGCCGTACCAGCTCGCCCGTCCGGTCGCGTCATACCCGCCATAACGCGGCGACGCCGAACCATCGGTGGTCGCCGCCGCGACCGGGGCCGCGAGCAGCGCCGCGGCCAGGGCGATCCACTCAGCCCGCAATCGCATCGGCCAGCAACCCCACCGAGAGCGCGTAGAAGTTCGAGCAGTTATAATCCAGGATCACCCGGTAGTTGCCGGTCAGCAGATAGGCGGTCGCCCCCTGCCCGTCGGGCTCCATCAGCGTCGCCAGCACCTGGTCGTTCGGCCAGGCCGCGCCCTGCGGCACGATGCCCATCGCGCGCCACTCGGCGATCGTCCGCCAACCGCTGTGCCGCTCGAACACGCGCGGGCAGCGTGGGCTGACCAGCCGGTTGCGGACCATCGAACGGTCGAAGCCCGCCGGCACCGTCACCGCAAAGCCCCAGGGCTGGCCCGCGCGCCATCCGGCATTGACGAAGTAGTTGCCGATCGAGGCCAGCGTGTCGGCCTCGCTGTTCCAGATGTCCGCACGCCCGTCGCCATCGCCGTCACGCGCGAGGCGCAGATAGATGGAGGGCAGGAACTGCGGATTGCCGGTCGCCCCCGCCCAGCTGCCCTTCAGCTGGTCGCGGGTGACGCCCCGGTCCATCATCTTCAGCGCGGCGATGAACTCCCCCTCGAACAGGGGCCGCCGCCGCCCTTCATAGGCCAGGCTGGCAAGCGAGCGGAGCAGATCGAAATTGCCGGTATAGGCCCCGTAATTCGTCTCATGCCCCCAGATGGCAACCATGATCGATTCGGGCACGCCCGTCTCACGCTCGATCCGCGACAGACGCGGGCGCTGCGCCAGATACTTGGTCCGCCCCCGGCCGATCCGCGCGGCATCGACATGCGCGGCCTTATAGGGTGCGAAGGGACTGAACCCCGAATTGGCCGGGCCGCCGGGCTGGCGTTGATCCAGTTCGATCACGCGGGCATTCAGGGTAAGCGTCGGCAAAACCGAGTCCAGCGTCGCGCGGCTGACCCCTTGCGCCGTCGCGGTGCCCCGCACCTGCTGAAGATAGCTTTGAAAGCCAGCCTCGTCCTGCGCCTGAGCCGGTACACCGCCGACCAGCATCGCCAAGGTCGAAATAAAGCCAAGGCGCATCACGCGCCGGGTAATTGTCCCCCACATGCCCGACTGTGTGCCATAGCCGGGGCCGCGCCGGAACCTCGCACCACCGCAACCCAGGCACAGCCAGCCGCTCTCCGGCACCGCCACCACGCTTCACGAACGGTAGTGCATTCGATGGTGGATTCCGCCTCACGCTTGGCGTACAGGCGCTGTCCGCCGATCCGGAAGAGTGGCCGAGCGGTTTAAGGCACCGGTCTTGAAAACCGGCGACGGTGTGAGCCGTCCGTGGGTTCGAATCCCACCTCTTCCGCCAGAACGCTGCAATTTCCTGCCGCTCTCACCTATTTGTCTATCATGTCCGCGAAGAGCGGTCGGTTGTCGCACGCGGGACGATAGCTTCGGTCGGTCGCGGAGGCGGTGAGCGGCCATTCTTCGTCCGACTAATTAGTGTGTTCGTCCAACCCTGCCACCAAAAGCCAGACTTAGGTCAGTGAGGATTTGCGCGGTCAAACTAGTCCACGACCCTCTAAATCACGCTCTTGCCATGCCGCAAATGTCCTACATAATGTGGCGATATGACGTGACGAGATGACGCGGTCATCATCGTCGCCACCGGGAGAGTCTGGATGAACGACGCGCGTTGCCCCCTGAGCCTGATCATCATCGCAGCGTCCGGCTTGGCGCTGGCAGGGGCCGCGCCGGTCGTGGATTCGACGACGGCCGCCATCGCCCAGGCTCTTCGCGGCGATCCCGCCTTTGCGGCTCCGATCCGGGGAAACATCACATTGCCCGACAATGCGTCGGCTCTGACCGGACTTCCCCGCAATGCGGATACCGCCGCCGCGCGGATCGCATGGCATTCCTCCAACCCGGCCGTCATCTCCGACACCGATCGAGGTCGTGGCGCTGACGTGGTGCGCAAAGGGGTGGTCATGCGCGGCGCGGTCGATCAGCGCATACGCCTGACCGCCACGGTTTCGCTTCCCGGTCACCGCCCGCTTGCCGTGCCGGTCGACGTGGTCGTGCAGGCCAAGCCGACAGCACCTCCCCCGCCCTCCGCCTATATGTTCGTCTATTTCACCGGCAACACGATCGACGGGGAAAAGCTGCGCTTTGCGGTGTCCGACGGCAACAACGCGCTGCAGTGGAAGACGCTGAACGATGCGCAGCCGATCTTGGAATCCGCTGAGGGCACGCGGGGGCTTCGCGATCCCTTCATCATGCGCTCGGCCGAGGGGGATCGCTTCTTCCTGCTCGCCACCGACCTTTCGACGGGACGTACCGGCTGGGATCGATCGACCAGCCAGGGCAGCCGGTATCTCGAAATCTGGGAATCGACCGACCTGATCCACTGGGGCAAGCAGCGCCATGTGCGGGTCAACCTGCCCAATGCCGGTATGACCTGGGCGCCCGAGGCGACCTATGACCCCATGATCGGCGCCTATGTCGTCTACTGGACGTCCACAATGTACAAGGACGCCGCGCATAGGATCGAGGACGGCAACGGGCCGCAGATCCTGCGCGCGACCACCCGCGACTTCCGCACCTTTTCCGCCCCCGTGCCCTGGTTCAAGGCGGCCGACGTCCCCGGTGCCGTCAAGGCCAAGGGCATGATCGATGCCACGGTCCTGAAGGACGGCGACCGATATTACCGCTTCACCAAGGTCAGCGATGCCGAGGGCTGTCCGTCCAGCGACATCCTTGCGCAAGCTTCTCCCTCGCTCCGCGCCGATGGTGCCTCCGGTGCATGGACGATCATCGACCGCTGCATCGGTCGTCGCAGCGGCACGCCGGAGGTGGAAGGCCCCACCGTGTTCCGTGCCAATCCCGGCGATACCAGCGGCTTTCGTTATTTCCTGTGGGTCGATGATTATGGCGGCGTGGGCTATATTCCGCTCGCCACCCATTCGCTTCAGGGCAAGATCCGGTGGACCTATCCCCGGCAGTTCAACCTGCCCAAATCGCCACGCCATGGCACGGTGCTGGCCATCACGGCGGCCGAGCGCGATGCGCTGGCAACGCGTTGGGACCGTGCCGATCCCGACACCACGACCCTTGCCGATCGCTGGATCGTCGCTCCGGTCCTGGCGTCGGGATCCCGCCTGCCTGTCCCGGCGGGTTACAAGGCCGTATGGCGCGCCGATGGCCGCGTCGTGCCCGACGGCGTCCTGACCAACACGGTTACGCAGGCACGGGTCATCCGCCTGGAGGGTACGCTGACTGGGGCAAACGGCACGAGCCTGACCAAGCAGTTCACCGTCAATCTGCTGGCAGCATCCTCCCGGCGGATCGAGGCCTATGCGCGGGTGCCGACCACGATCCAGGATGCCAACCAACCGACCGTAGCGCGAAGCGTTCATATGGGACTGACGGATGCGGACGGCCGGATGGTTCCGCTCAACGACGATTACGGCGTTGCGTTCGCGCGGGGCGACTATGTCGGGATCGACCGAGTGGCGCTTCGGGGCGTCGCATACCCGTCGCTCTTCTACTTCGCGGATGGCGAAATCGGCATCATCGCCGCACGCGTGGACATGGACGGCAATCCGGACCCTGGTGCGGCGGTCGTCTTCCGTCGCGATCCCCAGACCTCGGACTTTCGCGAGCTCGGCACGTTGGACCTGGGTGAGACAGCGGTTGGCATGACCATGCCACGGGCCATCTGGGATAGCTCTACCCGGCGCTATATCGTGTCATGGATCGACCGCTCAGGCCATCCACGCTGGACGACCGTCGCCGATCTCGCGCGGCAGGAGTGGCAGGTGACACCCTTTTATCCCGAAACGGGGGGACGAAGGCCGCGGATCGCCTCCACGGGTAATGTCGGACAGGTCCGCACCGGTGACGTGGCCGTGACGGCGAGCGACACATTGCCGATCGACGCCGCCACCGCAGCAGCACTGACCGCGCGGTACGGCCGTGTCGTCAACACCACGGTGACCATGGCCCCGCAAAGCATCGGCGTGGGACAGGCCCGTGCCCTCGACGGCGCGCGCGTGACCTTGGGATACTCGGACGGCTCCACCGCCACGCGTGCGGTCGATTGGGACGCCGAGGATCTTGCGCGCCTGACCCGGCCGGGCCGCTATCTGGTCCACGGCGCGGTCCGCCAGCGGCGCTATCCGGCGATCTTCGCCTTTAACCGAGCCGACCCCGACATCTATCGGTGGGAGCATAAGGGTCGCGTCCGTTATCTTTTCGTCGCCACCGACGACACGGACAACGACAATGTCGGCTCTGTGCATCTGCCGCTTCGTGTCGCGGACAGCATCGCGGATCTCGCCGACGACAATGGCGGCCGCGCGCGCGAAGTGGACCTGCTCAATCGACGGACCCGCCACGATCGCACGGCCGAGGGGCACGTGATCGCGGGCTGTTACTGGGCACCCGAAATTCACGAGATCGGCGGGAAGCTGTCGATCCTCTTCGCGCCTTGCTTCAACCCGAAGGACGGTCGATCGAGCGATGGGGGATTATGGTCGACCGTCCAGTCGCATATCATCCAGCTGCGCGATGGTGGCGATCCGGCCAATCCCGCCGACTGGTCAAAACCCGCCGCCATTCTGAAGGCCGACGGCAGCGCGCTGGGCCGAGCGGAAATGCCGGCCAATATCAGCCTCGACATGTCCTATTTCGAGGTGAAGGGCCAAGGCTATTACACCTGGTCGCAGCGCTATCTTCCTAAATCCGGCCCTCTGGGCGATCCCCTGACATGGATCGCCAAGGTCGATCCCACCAAGCCGACGCGACTTGCCAGCGCGCCGTCCCCGATCGTCGCGCCCGTAACCTCGGTCGAAGAGAACCTTGCCGAGGGCGCGTTCGCGCTCGTCCACGACAAGCGGGTGACGCTCATCTATTCCAGTTCCGGCGTCAGCCCGACCTATGTCGTCAACGGCATCTCCGCGCCCGTCGATGCGGATCTGACCCGGATCGATTCATGGCGCAAATGGTCTTCCCCGCTGCAGAAAAGCATGCCGATGCCCGCGGGCGACGAGGACTATCGCCGATACGAACAAGGGCCGGGGCACGGCGCCTTCACGAGCGACGAGGACGGCACCCCCCTCTATGTCTATCACAGCTGGGGCAATGGCGTCGGCGGGAACGGACGGGACGCGCGCATCCGTCGTGTTCACTGGGCGGCCGATGGTCGACCGCTACTCGACATGACGCCCGATGAAGAGGTTGCCCCTCCCAACCGTCGTGTCACGATGACGGTGACCGTTCGCTGAACCTCCATCGCCCGGCATCGCTGTCGGGGTCGAAGCGGGTCAGCGTTACGGTGCTGGTGCCGATCGCCATCAACGCGGTATCCTCGCCCTTGGCCTGGACCTTGGGGGTGATGCGGTAGCTGCCGTCGGTGAGTTGGTCGATCCGCCAGAGCTGCGCGTCGGCACAGGTATAGCGGGGCACCGCCTCGACCTCGCCCGCGCCGGTTGCGGCCAGCGTGCGCTCGGTGCCCGCGATGCCGATCCGGTAATAGGGTGCGCCCATATAGCCGCCCGCCATGGCCACCGGGGTGATCGTCCATTGCTGGTGCGGGCGGATCATATAGGCCGCCATGTCGACCCGCGTCGCCCCCTGCGGCCAGCTCGCGCTGTCCTGCGCCAGGGTCTGGTCGGGCAGCGATACGACCGGATCGGTCGGCTTGGCGCGGAAGCTGGCCCGTGCGTCGAAGGGGATGCGGACGAAGTCGACGAGCAGCTGAAGCGCGTTGCCGCTCCGCTCCGACTTGATCTCATAGGTGCCGGGGCGGACGTTGCTGCCCGCAACTGGCCAGCCGTCGCGCCATAGCAGCGGCTCGATCGCCAGCACGCTGCGGCCCGAACGGTTCATGTCCGCCTCGTAATGCATCGAGAATTTCTGCATGCCGCCGCCCAGATCGATCAGGCCGAAATGCCCAGGCCCCATCGCCCGCCCGCGCGCGCTGGCGACCAGCTTGCCGCCGCCCTTGAGCAGCGGCACCCCCATCGCATCGACATAGGGGCCCAGCACGCTGCGCGAGCGGCCGACACGGATATTGTAGGTCGAATTGGGCCCGTCGCAGCAGGTCCCGTGGGTGCCGAGCAGGTAGTACCAGCCGTCACGGTGCATCAGCGCGGTCGCCTCCATGTCGATCGCGATGTCGACCGGCCTGTTGCCCGCCATGCGCTGCCCGGTGGCGGGATCGAGCTCGACGATGCGGATGGCACCGAAGTAGGTGCCGTAGCTGAGCCACAATCGCCCATCGGCATAGAGAAAGGCCGGGTCGATCGCATCGTTGTTCTCGATCCCGTCGCTCGATGCGACCGTGCCGACATCGTGATAGCCGAAATCGGGCGACTTGGGGTCGAGCGTCCGGGTCCACATGATCTTCACGTCGCTGGCATGGCCGCCCGACATGCCCCCACCACCGACCGCATAGGCCACGTAATAGCGGTCGCCGATCTTGATGATGTCGGGCGCGACACCGCCGCCGGGGCGTACCGCGCCGCCGCGCCACGTCCAGCCATCGTCGGAGATCAGCCCGCCGCCGCGCGTGCCGAACGTGTACCATTTGCCGTCCGATCGGGTGACGGTCGAGGGATCATGGATGAAGACCTCCCCCGCCAGCTGCGCGGCGGCGGGGACGGGCATCACGCAGGCGCAGGCGCACGCCAGGGCGATATGGGCGGCAAGCGGGGCACGGCGCATCGGGGGCACTCCTTGGGTCGGTCGGGAGGCGCTCACTGGACGGCCAGCGTCAGGTCGCGGACAGGCTTTCCATCGGCATCGACGAAACGGACTGCGAAATCGCTGAGCCCCGGCCCGTTGATGACCGCGCCGCGCAGGATATTGCGTCCCCGGCGCAAGGTAAGCCGGTCGGACAGGACATCGTCCATCACCATCCGCCGGTCGTCATACAGGTCGGCGACGTTCGCCCCGTTCAACCACCAGCGCGAGGCCGAGTTGGAGCCGACCGCAAGGCGAACGTTCCGCCGCTCGCGCGGGCTGGTTACCACCGTCGTCGTCCAGAAGACGACACCATATTTCGGCTTACCCAGGCTTTGGGCAAAGTGGAACAGCTTCACGTCCCAAATCCGCGAGTCATAGGCGTGCCAGCGCAACGACTGGTCCCCGACGCGGACCGTCTGCCCCGCCCTGGGCAGCACGGCCCAGCGACCCGGATAGGTATCGGGCGACAAGGCCTGGCGGACATAGGTGCCGGTGAACACCGCATTGGTCGGGTTGGGCTTGGCGACGGGCTCAAGGATCAACCAGCGGCGCAGGAAACCATCCGCGTCCGGAGCGGCGGGAGCTGACGTCACCGGCGCGAACAGATCGCCGAGCGGCGGCACCGGCGGCGGCGCTGTCTGGGCGGCGACCGGTGCCGCGATCGCCACGATGCCTGCGATCCATGCCGTGCGTCGCATCCTGCTCTCCCTCTCATGCCAGTCGCCGGGGCAGTCATGTGCCGCCCTCGTCTCGTCCGGTCGAAACAAGCTAACGCCCTGAATGTTAGCGCGTCAACTTTCCAATCGCTTGCAGCCAGCCCTCATTTCTTATGCCGATTACCGTATTGCGGGTCAGGCCGAAGTCCTCCACGTTGGCGCTAACATGACGACGGCGAACGGCGCGTGGTGAGGGAGAGCGATGATGGCGGCGGGATGGCTTCGGGGTATCGCAGCGGCGGCGCTGATCGGCACGGCGAGTTGGGCAGGCGCGGCCGACAACGCAGTGGAACACGGCACGGGACGCTTTCCCGCGATGCTGGAGGAGCGGGCCGACCTTCCCGATCATGTCGTCTATCGCCCACGCGACATGGCGGCGCTGGGCCGGGCGAAGCTGGGCATCTATGTCTTCGGCAATGGCGGCTGCGGTTCGGACGGGACGGCGTCGCGCAACCACCTTCTGGAAATCGCTTCGCATGGCTATCTGGTGATCGCCTCCGGCACGATCCCTAAGCCCGCTGACGTGAAGACCAAGGCGTCCCCACCCGGTGGCGGGCTTCAGGTCGCGACGGCCACCCACCTGCTATCCGACGCGATCGACTGGGCGGTCCGGGAGAACGGCCGGGCGGACAGCCCCTTTCGCGATCGCATCGCCACCGACGAGATCGCCGCCTCGGGCTGGAGCTGTGGCGGGTTGCAGGCCCTGGCCGTCGCGGTCGAGCCGCGCGTCAAGACCAGCGTCATCATGAACAGCGGCTTTTTTCCAGCCGGTGCCAATCCCATTCCCGGCATCGTGTCGGACAAGGCACTGCTGAAGCGGTTGCACGGCTCGACGCTCTACGTATTGGGGGGCACGAGCGATATCGCGCATGGCAACGGCACCGATGATTTCGGCCGGATCACGCATATTCCAGCGGCCTTGGTCAACATCCCGGTCGGGCATGGCGGCACCTATATGCTACCACATGGCGGCGTCGCGGCGGAGGTCGTGACCGCCTGGCTCGACTGGCAGCTCAAGGGCGACGCGAAGGCCCGGCAACGCTTCGTCGGGGCCGATTGTGGTTATTGCCGCGATCCGCGCCTGACCCTCGACCGCAATGCGCTGTTGCAGAAACGCTAGGTCGGTCGGCGGCGCGGCGCTGATCATCAAGGCGGGCAGCGTCGCATTGGTGACGGAAA
This sequence comes from Sphingomonas flavida, assembly GCF_036663655.1. Lineage (NCBI taxonomy): Bacteria > Pseudomonadati > Pseudomonadota > Alphaproteobacteria > Sphingomonadales > Sphingomonadaceae > Sphingomonas > Sphingomonas flavida. Next base: position 66,892 of record NZ_JAXOJH010000001.1, on the reverse strand, counting down.
TGCATTACGCAAGCGTCGCTCGGCTTCTGAGGGCAAACGCGATCAGGCTTGCGTGATCGCCAGATAGGTCCCGACGCCGACCGCCACCACCGCCAGCAGGATCGCGACGATCATCACCAGCCCGTCGCCGACCATCAATGCCAGGCCGAAGGCAGCGATGGCGGCCATCGGGGCGGTGGTGGCCAGTGGCAACAGCTCCAGCGGCGGCACCGCCAGCGCCAAGATGATACACGCCACCGCCGCCACGCGAGGAAAGGGCCCGTGGGTCAGGTATGGCAGCCGTCCGTGAAACCAGCGATCCGCCCAGGCGGCGGGTTTCCTGGCCTTGTCGATCGCACGGCGTACCGTCTTGCTGGCGACCGAACGCCGCCGGATGAAGCCCGGCAACCACAAATGCTTGCGCCCGAAGGCCAGCTGGACGGCGACCAGGATGATGATCGCGGCCAGAACCGTCGGCAGTCCCGGGATCGAGCCGATCGGCGAAATGTCGATCAGCGCGGGGATCAATAGCAACGGGCCGAACGAGCGCCGCCCGAACGCCTCGACCACATCGTCCAGCGCGACCCGGTCCTGCTTGTCCGCCAGACCGCGAAGTGTCTTCAGGATGTCGCCGATGCTGCTGGGGCCGTCCGTCATTCTTCGCAAACGGCAGGTGCGCCGCACGGTTCCTTGCGATGCGGTCGAGGATCGCTTGCGCATGTCGATGGTTCCAACAGGAAATACGCGACCCTTCCACCGGTTGTCCCGAAGGAACGAGATGATGAGCGACGCCTACACTTCCCGCCGTAGCGTCCTGGGCGGGGCCGCGTTCGGACTGGCCGCCGCTGCCGCGCCCGGCGCCGCCGTCGCCCAGGCTGCAGGTTCCCCGACGGGTGCGCCGATCACGCCGGTGCCGAGCCTGCACGATCCCCGCAGCGCGTACACCAGCACCCCCTTCCCCGAACAGCGCCAGCCCTGGCCCGCGCTGGCTGGCAAGATGACGCCGCGTCCCGATCACGGCGAGACGAGCTATCGCGGATCGGGCAAGCTGACCGGTCGCAAGGCGTTGATCACCGGTGGCGACAGCGGCATCGGGCGCGCCGCCGCCATCGCCTTTGCCCGCGAAGGCGCGGACGTCGCGATCAACTATTATCCCACCGAGGAACCCGACGCACGCGAGGTCGCCGACCTGATCCGCCAGGCCGGGCGCAAGGCGGTGCTGCTGCCCGCCGACATCCGCACGCAAAAGGCATGCGAGGACACCGTGCGCCGCGCGATCGCCCAGCTTGGCGGGCTGGACCTGCTGGTCAACAACGCCGCCTATCAACAATCGAAGGCGGACATCATGGAGATCAGCGACGAGCAGTTCGTCCGCACTTATGAAACCAACGTCTATCACGTCTTCCGATTTTCCAAGGCGGCGATTCCGTCGATGCCGCCCGGATCGGTGATCATCAACACCATCTCGCAGAACAGCTATGATCCCGGCGAGGACCTGATCGACTATGCCTCCACCAAGGCGGCGATCCAGAACCTGACGCGCGGCATGGCCAAGCAGCTCGCCAAGAAGGGCATCCGGGTCAACGCGGTGTCGCCGGGCCCGATCTGGACCCCGCTTCAGGTGGCGGGCGGCCAGTTGGCGGGCAAGATGCACGAGTTCGGCCAGGACACGCCGCTCGGTCGCGCCGGACAGCCTGCCGAGCTCGCATCGCTCTATGTCGCGCTGGCGTCGGGCGAGGCGACCTTCTCGACCGGTACGGCCGTCGGCGCGCATGGCGGCAAGGGCTTTCCGTGACATGGTAAAGCATATTTGACGGGCGGCGGGTGGACGGTCATCAATCGGGGATGACCAGCCTGCTCTCCCGTCGCCAGACCCTGATCGGCGCGACCGCCCTCACCGCCGCCACGGCGCTTCCGACCGCGCTGAGCGCCGCCACCGCGCCCGCCGATGCGGGGGCGACGCTCGACCGCATCGCCTGGGGGCTCCTGCCCCTGATGCCCGAACGCGCGACGACGCTGGGCGTGGACGAAGGCACCCAAGCCGATCTGCGGCGACGGCTGGAGGATCGCTCGCCCGCCGGGATCGCTGCGCGCCAGCGTTTCCTGACCGACAGCCTGAAGACGTTGGCACAGATGCCCCGCGAAGGCCTCGACCCGTCGACCGCGACCAGCATCGCCGTCGTCGAAAGCGCGTTCCGCACCGCCCTCGACGGCATGGCTCTGCCCTACGGCGTCGCCACGATCGGGGACTGGCGCAACACGCCGTACGGCGTGATCCAGAATGTCGGGGCCTGGCTCGACGTGCCGCAGATGCTCGACGGCGATCAGCCGGTTCGCAACGCCGCCGACGCGGAAGCCTATCTCGCTCGCCTGGCCGCCATGTCCGCCCAGCTGGACGGAGAGACGGTACGCATCCGGCAGGCCCGCGAACAGGGGCTGGTGCCCCCCTCCTTCCTGCTCGACAAGACGATCACCGGCATGACCCGAACGATCGCCGAGGCCGCCACGCCCGATGGCCCGCTCGTCGGCCCGCTGGTGCGCAAGACCAAGGCGATCCCCGGCGACTGGGCAGGCCGCGCGGTGCCGATCGTTCGTACCGGCATCGTGCCCGCGCTGGAGCGTCAGCTGGCCGAACTGCGCGCCCAGCGTGCGGTGGCGAGCGATGCGGCGGGCTTGGGCACCCGCCCGCACGGCCCCGAATGGTATGCCTGGGGTCTGCGCGCGGGCACGACCACCCGCCGCAGCCCGACCGAACTTCACCGGATGGGCCGGGCCCGGCTGGCCGAGCTTCAGGCGCAGATGGACGTGATCCTGCGCAAGGAAGGCCTGACCGAGGGGAGCGTGGCCGAGCGTGCCATCGCCTATCAGCGCCGCCCCGGCATCGGTTTCCCGGACAATGACGACGGGCGGCGTCAGATCATCGCCTATATGCAGGCCCGGATCGACGCGATCCGCCCGCGCCTGCCCGATGCCTTTCGCCGTCTGGCGCGCGGAAATCTGGAGATCCGGCGCATGCCGCTGGCGCAGGAGGCCGGGGCGCCCGCCGCCTATGGCGGGCCGGGCACGATCGACGGGCGGGAGCCGGGCAAGGTCTGGGTCAATCTGGGCGATCCGACCATCCACAACCGCGTGACCATCCCCGACCTCGTCTATCATGAGGGCATTCCGGGCCATGTCTGGCAGGGCGAATATGCGCAGAAATTGCCGCTGATCCGCTCGATCCTGGCGTTCAACGCCTATTCGGAAGGCTGGGCGCTGTATGCCGAACAGCTGGCCGACGAGCTGGGCATGTATCGTGACGATCCTGCCGGACGTCTGGGCTATCTGATGGGGCTGGCGTGGCGGGCGGTGCGGCTGATCGTCGACACGGGCATCCATGCCCTCGGCTGGTCGCGCGACAAGGCGCTGGCCGAATTTGTAGCCGCCACCGGCCTGCCGCGCACCAATGCGGTCAGCGAAGTCGACCGCTATTGCGCCTGGCCGGGCCAGGCCTGCGGCTATGAGGTCGGACGGGCCGAGATCGTCGCCCAGCGGGCACGGGCGCAGGCGGCATTGGGTGCGCGGTACGATCTGCGCGATTTCGACCAGGCGGTCGTCGATGGCGGCAATGTCCCGCTCAACGTCCTGGCGGACAACGTCTCGCGCTATATCGCGCTGACCAAGCGCCAGGCCGGATCAACGCCCCGTCGCCGGCGTTGATCCGGCGAGCAGGCAAGGAACAGGCGTAACGTCATGGCTGACCGGATATTGATCTTCTACGGCTCCTACCGATCCGATCGGCAGGGCATCCGACTGGCCGATTATCTGGTCGGCGCCTTTCGGGATCGCGGTGCCGAGGCCGAGCTGATCGACGCCAAGGCCATCGACCTGCCGATGCTCGACCGTATGTACAAGGAATATCCCAAGGGCGAAGCACCCCCCGCGCTGGAGGCACTGGCCGACAAGATCCGGTCCGCCGACGCGTTCGTGTTCGTCACCGGCGAATATAATTGGGGGCCGCAGCCCGGCCTCAAGAACCTGACCGACCATTTCCTCGAGGAATGGTTCTGGCGACCTGCCGCCATCGCCAGCTATTCGGCGGGACGACTTGGGGGTGCGCATGCCAGCGTCGGATGGCACGGTACGCTGACCGAGATGGGGATGGTCGTCGTGTCGAGCACACTGGCGGTCGGTGGCATCGGCCAGGCGCTTGATGAACAGCGGCGACCGACCGGGGATGGCGGTGCTTCGCTGGCCCGCGCCTTTCCCCGCTTTGCGGACGACCTATCCTGGTGGGCCGCCGCCGCCCGCGAACATCGCGCCAAGGTAGCGCCGCCCTATTGACGGCGGCGGCGACCGCTCGCTTCGGTTCGAAGTACGGGGCGTTACCGGCGATTTGCGAAGATCGCGGCAAGGCCCGAACGCGGTAGCGTCAGCTCACGCGGCGCATCGCGGGCGGGGATGATACCGCCGCGATGCCTTCGTTCCGGTATTCGCCGGAGACCGCGAACAGCTCCGCAATCGCTGCCGCTTCCATCGGCCGTCCGGTGAACCACCCCTGTGCCTGCGACCAGCCATTGGCGCTTAGCCAATCGAATTGCTGCTGGGTTTCGACGCCTTCGGCGGTGGTCGTCATGGAAAAGGCCTGTCCCATCTCGCCCGCCGCGCGCGCGATCGCCTGCGACTGGCGTGAACTGCCGAGATCGCCGACGAAGCAGCGGTCGAGCTTAAGCTTGTCGAACGGGAAATGCCGGAGATAGGATAGCGAGGAATAGCCGGTTCCGAAATCGTCCAGCGCGATCCGCACACCCGCCTTGCGCAGGCTATGCAGTATGGCGAGATTGCGTTCGTTCTCGCTCAGCAGCACCGACTCCGTGATCTCCAATTCCAGCCGCCCTGCTGCCAGTCCCGCTGCCGCAAGGGCACCGATCACCCGCAGGGGCAGGCTTTCGTCGCGGATCTGGACCGGTGACAGGTTGACCGCGATCATCCTGTCCTGCGGCCAGGACGCTGCCGTTCGACATGCCTCGGACAGGACCCAGTTGCCCAGCGGCACGATCAGGCCGGTATCCTCGGCCAGCGGGATGAATTCGGCTGGCGAAATCTCTCCCTGCACCGGATGCCGCCAGCGCAGCAATGCCTCGGCACCGGCATATTGGCCGGTCGCAATGTCCATGATGGGCTGATAGACCAGCCGCAATTCGCCCCGGCCCAACGCCACCTCCAGGTCGCGTTTCATCGACTGGCGCGCCTGCGCCCGCTCGGCCATCGGCGCGTCGAAGGTCCGGATGACGCCGCGCCCTTCCGCCTTGGCGCGGTAGAGCGCGATGTCGGCCGCGCGGAACAGGTCGTTCTCCGAACTATGGCTTGGCGACGAGGAGGCGATGCCGATGCTCGCGGCCAGCTTGATCGCCACCCCGTCGACGGCGAAGGGTTTCGCCAGCGCGGCCATCAGGGCACTGGCCAGTCCCTCGGCATCGCTGGCACCGGACTGGGGAAGATGGACGACCGCGAACTCGTCGCCGCCCAGCCGCGCGAGCACATCCCCCTCGCCCAGCGCCGCCGTGAAACGGCCCGCCACGGCGCGCAGCAGATCGTCGCCGACCGAATGGCCCAGCGTGTCGTTGACCTCCTTGAACTGGTCGAGATCGAGCAGCAGGATGTGCGTCTGCCGCTCCAGGCGACCATCAAAGGCATGGCCCAGCGCCTGGTTGAAGACCGCCCGGTTGGCGAGCCCGGTCAAGGGGTCCTGATGGGCAAGCTGGACCAGCGTGTCGCTGGCCCGGCGCGCTTCGGTCACGTCATGGAAGAAGACCGCCAGCCCGTCACCCGTCGGACAGGCCTTGATCTCCAGCCATTTGTTCACATTCGGCAGATAGGCGTCGAAGCGGACCGGCTTGCCGGTGTCGATCGCCTCCTGATAGCGGAGCTCGTATTCTGACCCGCGATATTCGGAATAGATATCCCAGAAGGAGTCGCCGACCGTCCCGCCGCGCATCAGCTTGACGAACTCGGCCCCGCGCATGTTCATGAAGGTGATGCGCCATTCGCGGTCCATGACGACCACGGAGTCGGTCGTGCTTTCCAAAATGTTGCGGGTCAGCGTCTCGCTGGCCTTCAGCGCTTCCTCGGCCAGCCGGGCATCGTGCCGGTCCTCCATCGTGCCGTACCAGCACCGGATCGCGCCGTCCGGTCCCCGGCGCGGCGTCAGGCGGCTGTGGAACCAGCGGGCCTCACCGTTCCGCATCACCAGTCGCTGCTCGAACTCGAACGGCTCGCCCAGTGCCAGCGCGGCCCGGCACCGGGCCAGCGTCGTGGCCTTGTCGTCGCCATGCAGCGCCCGTGTCCAGCCGGCACCCAGACTGTCGCGAATGCCGAGGCCGGTCAGCGTCTCCCAGAGAGCAGGAAGTTCGGTGACATCGCCATTGGGCGCGGTCGTCCACAGGATCTGGTTGCTGAGATCGCAGGCATATTGGAAGCGCGCCTCCTTGTCGGCCAGCCGTGCCTGCAGGTCCGCCACCGCCGCTTCCAGCGCTGCGATCCGACCGGCATCGGCCGACGGATCGGGACGCGGTCGTCCATCGGAGCAAAAGGGCTCCGCGTGATCCGGGCCAGGCGTCTTCGTCACTGTCTTCACGGCCTCTCCCGCACCTTCATTACCCTATACGTAATGCACGATGCTTAATGCTCCGTTGCCATCGTCGAGCGAGCGGTCACGGCCTTGCGCTGGCCGTCTGCCGGGCTAGGCTGTCGCCATGATAAACCGGCGCCACCTCATCGGATCCTCCCTCGCCGCCTGCGCCACGCACCGTGCGATCGCCGCAACGCCGGCTCCGCGTGGCCGGTTGAAACAGTCGGTCAGCCGCTGGTGCTATCAGGATATTCCACTCGATACGCTGTGTGCGGCGGCCGCGCGGATCGGCTTGCAGGGCATCGACCTGCTGCAACCCGCCGAATATGACGTGCCGCGCCGCCACGGCCTGCGCTGCACCATGGGCTATGCCGCCGAAATGATGACCATCGCCGACGGGCTCAACCGGCGCGAGCATCACGACGCGATCGAACGCGCCTTTCGAACCGGCATTCCGCAAGCCGCCAAGGCGGGCGTACCCAATGTCATCGCCTTTTCGGGCAATCGGCGCGGCATGTCGGACGAGGAGGGCGCGGCGAACACCGTGATAGGCCTGAACCGGTTGAAGCGGATCGCGGAGGATCACGGCGTGACCATCTGCGTCGAACTGCTGAACAGCAAGGTCGACCATCCCGATTACATGGCCGACCACACCGACTGGGGAGTCCGCGTCGCCCGCGAGGTGAACTCGCCACGGGTCAAGCTGCTCTACGACATCTACCACATGCAGATCACGGAGGGCGACCTGATCGCCACGATCCGCAGGAATATCCGCTGGATCGGCCACTTCCACACCGGCGGGGTGCCGGGCCGCCACAATCTGGACGATAGCCAGGAGGTGAATTGGCGGGCGGTCGCCAGGAGCGTCGCCGACCTGCCTTTCGACGGCTATTTCGCGCATGAATTCGTGCCGACCGGCGACCCGCTGACCGCGCTGGCGCAGGCGGTGCGGACCTGCACCGTCTGACCGGGCGATCCGCGCGACGGTCCGACAAACATTGCCGTCTGCGGTCGCACCGTGGCATGGCGGGAGGGTGCAACACCAACCCCAGATCCTCGTCGATGCCGACGCCTGCCCCGTAAAGGAGGAAATCTACCGCGTCGCCTATCGCCTGGAGGTGCCGGTGATCGTGGTCAGCAACGCGCATCTGCGGGTGCCGCCGCATCCGCTCATCACGCGCGAGGTCGTCGGCGCGGGCTTCGATGCCGCCGACGACTGGATCGCCGAGCGCGCCCATCCGGCCAGCGTCGTGGTCACCGCCGACATCCTGCTCGCCGATCGTTGCCTGAAGGTCGGTGCGGCGGTGATCTCGCCCAACGGCAAGCCGTTCACCACCAGCTCGATCGGCAACGCGGTTGCCGTTCGCGCGATCATGGCCGACCTGCGGGCGGGCGGCGACCGGATCGGCGGGCCGCCGCCTTTCGGCAAGGAGGACCGGTCGCGCTTTCTGTCCGCGCTGGATACGGCGCTGACCGCGATCCTGCGCAAGACCAGAAGCTGATCCGTTCGCCCGCTTGATCGCCCCCGGCCGGGCGGTTAGGCCCCGGAGCATGACCATGTTCCCCCACCTGCGCCGCCGCTTCGCCGCCGCCCTCACCCTGTCCGCCGTCATGGCATCGCCTGTGATCGCCGAGGCCCAGACGCGGCCACCGGCCGCCGCACCGACTCCGGCCGGTGCCGGTATCATATCCCTGCCGCTGAACCCGATCGTCCCGGCGGCGCAGCGAACCTGCACCGCAAAGACGCCGTCGGGCCTGGGCTATTCGGTGCTGCGTCCGGGGACGGGTGCCAAGCCGACGGCCGACGACACCGTTCTGGTCAACTATATCGGCTATCTCGCCGCGACCGGCGCGGCCTTCGACCAGTCGATGCAGACACCGATGCCGGTCGGCGCGGTCATTCCGGGCTTTTCGCAGGGGCTGCAACTGGTCGGACGCGGCGGGGTCATCCGGCTCTGCATTCCCGCCGCGCTCGGCTATGGCGCACGGGAAGCCGGACAGATCCCCGCCAATTCCGACCTGGTCTTCCAGGTCGAGATGCTCGACTTCAAGACGGCTGCGGAAATCGCCGAGATGCGCAAGGCCGCCGAAGCCGCTGCACCGACCCCGTCGCAGCCGCAGCCTTGATCCTGGCGGGCCGTCGCGCGGGGGCTCAGTCGACCTCGCGCAGGATCGGGTAACGCAACGGATAGGGATGACCCGGCCCGGCCTGGGCGTAAAGCCAGGCCAGCCGGGCATCGGGATCGGCCGCAAAGCCCGGTTCGGCCTTCAGCTTCGCCTTGAACGCGGCCTTTACCTTCGCATCGGTGTCCAGCAACCGCTCGCCCAGCGCGGCCAGGATATAGGCATCGGTACTGGGGGCTGGCGACAGCATCTCGGGAAAGAAACCCCAGGCCAGGAACGAGTCCTGGCTCTCGGGCTCCAGCAACGCCGCCGCCAGCAGGCCGAGCGGCTGGTCGGCGGACACCCGGACGCTGCCCGCAGCCAGCGTCTGTTCGGCCGGTTCGTGGACGAAGCGCGCGGTGATCGGATAGCGTCCCTCACTGGCCTTCCGGACCTGAGGATCGACCAGCCGGACCCGGTCGACGCGAAGGGTGCGGGGGGCGGCGATCGTGTCGAATGCGATACCGTGCAGGCGCAGACGCTTGATCACGTCGGTCTGCGATGGCGGCACCCACCAGGCGCGGGGCAGGCGGACCGTCTCGGTCGGCTGCTGGCCGATGATCGGCATCCGAAACGTGATCGGCCTGCCCAGCCAACGCTGTTCGTCCCGGCCCGATGCGGGTGAGCGATAGGTGTCGAACGCCACGCCCTTGAAATTATCGATCCATCCGATCGGCTCGGCTTTCGGTTGCCAGCGGGTCAGCAATTCGGCCGGACGGCTGGCACGGTCACGTGCCTTGGCGGCGGCGATCCGGTCGGCATCGCTGGCGGCGATCTTCAGCGCCGCCTCCAGCAGGACATAGGTGCCCAGCACGCGCTGGCGATAGGGTTTGAGCATGTGGTTCTCTACCAGAACGGTCGGGATACCGACGAAATCGCCATAGCCGGTCGAGTAGCGTGGCCCCTCCGGGCTGTAGCGGATACCCTTTTCCGGGTGCCGCGCATCGATCGGGCTGGGATAGATGATCGGGGTGTGCCCCGCCCCGGTCAGCGCACCGGACACGGCCGGACCGAAGCGCCCCTGGAGCCAGTCGGCGGTCGCGCGGTGGCGCGCATAGGTGCCCCAACCGGCATAGGTAAAGGTCACGTCATACTGCATGTCGAAGCCTTCGCTGACATGGCAGTCGATATAGAGGATGGGATCGAGCGACCGGATCAGGCCGATCATCGCACGCGATTCCGGCGCGTCCAGCTTGGCGTAATCGCGGTTCAGGTCGATATCGCGCGCATTCGTATCACGGCCTTTCTCGGCCGGTCCCCGGATATGCGGGTAGTTATAGGCGCTGGCCTGTTCATGCCCGTCGATATTGTAGATGGGCACGAAGACCAGATCGACCTTGTCCAGCAGGCTGTCCTTGCCCCGCAGCGCGATGTCGCGCAGCAGCATCAGCCCGGCATCCTTGCCGTCGATCTCGCCCGCATGGATACCGCCCTGGACCAGAACCACGGGCTTGCGCGCGCCGCCCTTGCTGGCGCGGACATAGACCATCTCGCGCCCCTCGCCCGTGCGGCCGAATGTCTGCACCTTGATCAGCGGCGACGCGGCGGCAAGGCGATCGAGCCAGCCCCGCACCTCGGCATAGCGCGGCGTCGTCCGGAATTGCGCGGCCTCCGCCGGGGTGATCCAGGGGTCGTTCGCCGGGGCGATCAGGGTCTCGCTCTTTCCCGACCAGGGCAGTGCCGGCGGCAGGCGCAGGGGCTCCTGCGCCGGCAACGCACCGCCCGTCGCAAGCAGGATCAGGCCGAGAATGGCGGCAGTATGCAAGTTCAAGGATCGACTTCCGCTTCGATGGATCATGTCGGACGCCACATATGAGACGTTGCATCATACCGCAACGGTCGGACAAATCCGGGTTACCGTTCCACTGCCTCCGTTGCAGGATGTATAACTGTACGTCGGTCGGCTTGTGGCGTTGTGGGACGCTTCCCACCTGCATGGCCGATACAGCACGCAGATGGGTGTGAGACATGAGCAGACTGACCGGCTTGGCATGCCTCCTCTCTGCACTTTCGGCCCCCGCGTCGGCGCAGGAATTGCGGCCCCAGACGGTCGCGATGATCGAGCAGGGCTTGCGGCCTGCGGTGATGCTGGCGGGATCGCCGCCGCCGCTTCGTACCCTGACGGCCGAGATGGACCGGCTGCACGTCCCCGGCGTCAGCATCGCGGTCATGCACAACGGCGTCATCCAATGGGCCAAGGGCTATGGCGTCACCCGCGCCGATGGCGGGCCGGTCACCCCCGACACGTTGTTCCAGGCCGGGTCGATCAGTAAGCCGGTCACCGCGCTGGCCGCCTTGCGGCTGGTCCAGCGGCATCGGCTTTCCCTCGACGGCGACGTCAACGCCCGGCTGAAGGGGTGGAAGCTGCCGGTGCCGCCCGGCGCGCCGGTGACGCTGCGCGAACTCCTGGCCCATAGGGCGGGGACGACCGTGCACGGCTTCCCCGGCTACCCCGCCGGTGCCCCTTTGCCGACTGTCGAGGATATCCTGGCTGGGCGCGCGCCCGCCAACACGGAAGCGGTCGTCGTCGATACGCCGCCGGGCACGGCCTGGCGCTATTCGGGCGGCGGTTATACCGTCGTGCAGAAACTGATCGGCGATGTGACCGGGAGACCCTTTGCCCAGGTGCTGGCCGACGAGGTCCTGCGTCCGGCGGGCATGACGGACAGCCGCTTTGCCCAGCCCCTCCCCTCGGTTGAGCTGGCCCGCGCGGCTTTGCCGCATGACGCCATGGGCCATCCGCTGACCGGTGGTCCGCGCACCTATCCCGAACTGGCCGCCGCCGGGCTCTGGAGCACGCCGACCGATCTGTTGCACTATGCCGTCGCGGTGCGCGACAGCGCGCAGGGCAAACGGGGGGCGCTGCTCGATCAGCAGCTTGCGACTGAGATGCTGACGCCCGGCAAGGGCGATTACGGCCTGGGCCTGGAGGTGCACGGCGCGCCCGACAATCGTGATGCCTCCCATGGCGGCAGCAATATGGGGTATGAAAATTTCCTGGTCAGCTTCACCGGGACCGGAGACGGCGTCGCGGTCATGACCAACGGCGCGCAGGGCAACGAACTCGCGCTCGAAATCACGCGCAGCGTCGCGGCCGCCTATGACTGGCCACGTTATCGCACCATCGAGCGCGCCCGCGTCCCGATCCCCGCCGCGACGCGGGCGCGACTGGCCGGGACCTACGCCATTCCCGGGCTTGGCACTTTTTCGATCGGCGGGGCGGCGGATGGCCTGACCCTGTCGCTGAAGGACGGCGCCAGCGAGCAGCTCTACGCCGCAGGCCCCGACCGCTTCTTCATCCTGTCGACCGACCTGATCGTCCAGCTCGACCCCGGCACCACGCCGATCACCGGCCGGATCGTCACCGGTCCGTTCAACATGGCCTTTCGCAAACAGGACTGACACCGGGCACGGCCGCCAGGGTGCGATCGGGGTTCAGCGGTAGCCACAGGTCGGCCCGGCTCGGCATTTCTGCGCAGATGTGGCGGGTCAGCCGCTCATAATGGCTGACGAAGCGGGTCAGCCGCGCGGCGTCCATCACCCCATCTTCACGCCCCCGCGAGCGGCGCAACGCTTCTTCCTGTTGCGTGCGCCAGCGCAGCACCATGGACCAGTCGGGGGGCGTCATCACGGCGAGCAGGTCGATGGGATCGAACAGCGGCCGATAGGCGGTGGCCAGGGCATGATTGACATGGCGGCGCCAGACGCCGTCGGCATCTTCCTCCGCCTCCAGCCGGTTGAGCGGCGCGATCAGCGCCTCGTCGCTATCCGGGCGCGCGCCCACGCACCAGCCCTCGAAGATCAGCAACGAACAGGACGCCGGCGCTCGGGGCCAGCCACTGGCGCAGGCTCGGTCGTCGATCGCCTTGTCGAACCGGGGCAAGGCGGGCCGTTCGCCGCGCCGGATCGCCGCCAGCGTCTCGACGCCCAGCGCGACGTCATGCGTGCCCGGCACCCCGCGCGTCCGGAACAGGGGATGGACCTCGGCCGCCAGCCGCCGCCGCTCGGCAAGGGTAAGGTACAGGTCGTCGAGCGACAGGATCGCGGTGCCCGCAAATTGTTCGGCCAGCCGGGCGGCGACGGTCGACTTGCCGCTGCCCTGCGCGCCGCACAGGCCCAGGACCAGCGGCGGATCGCCTGCCCCGCGCGCCGCCAGCCGGTCGCGGCTCAATGCGGCGATCACGGCCTCAGGCGACACGATCAGCAGGCTCCTCGCCACGAAAAAAAGCCGCCAGATTGTCCGCCGCGCGCAGGCCCATCGCGGTCCGTGCTTCGATCGTCGCGCTGCCCATATGCGGCAAAAGGACCGCACGGGGATGCGCCAGCAGGCCGGGATGAACCTGCGGCTCCCGCTCATAGACATCGAGCCCGACGCCGCCGATGACACCCCGATCCAACGCATCGACCAGCGCCGCCTCGTCGATCACCGACCCGCGCGCGGTGTTCACCACGATGGCATGGGGCCGCATCTGCGACAGCAGGCTTGCATCGACCATGTGCCGGGTGTCCGCCCCACCCGGCACATGCAGCGACAGGACATCGCAAGCCTGCGCCAGTTCCGCGATCGACGGCACGCGCTCGGCACCGAGCGCCTGCTCGACCTCCGGCATAGCGGCCGAGCGACTGGCATAACGGATCGTCATACCCAGCCCGCGCGCCTTGGCCGCCGTCGCCTGCGCGATCCGGCCGAAACCGACAAGCCCCAGCGTCTTGCCCGACAGCCCCTGCCCGATCAGATGCGAGGGGCGCCATCCGCGCCACTGGCCTGCGCGCAATTCGCGCTCGCCTTCGCCCGCGCGTCGTGCGGTCATCAGCATCAGCAGGATCGCGATCTCGGCGGTCGCCTCGGTCAGGACGTCCGGGGTGTTCGTCACGACCACGCCCGCCTCACCCGCCGCCGCCAGGTCGATATGGTCGACGCCTGCCCCGTAATTGGCGATGATCCGCACCCGCCGCCCCGGCACGGCGAACAGTTCGGCGGGGATCCGGTCGGTGATCGTCGGCATCCAGGCATCGTAACCCGTCATCGCCTCGGCCAGCGCGACGGCGTCGAGCGGCCGGTCATCGGTGCTGAGCGTCGTGTCCCAGGTCTCGGCCAAATGACGCTCCACCGCCTCGGGAAGGCGGCGGGTCACGAGCAGCTTGGGTCGGTCGGTCATGGTCGTCGACAATCCTCATGGCGGGCCAGGACCAACTCCGGAAAACCCAGCGTGATCCGCAACCCCGGCCGCGTGTTGACGATGTCCAACGCGGCGTCGAGCCGCAATGCGGCGGAACGGACGATGGCGAGGCCCAGCCCGCTGCCCTCGCTATCCCGCGCGGTCGACAGACGCATGAACCCCTCGCCCAGCCGGGCCAGTTCGCCCTCGGGCAGGCCGGGGCCGTCATCGGCCACCATGACCCTGACACCTTCCCCGACTTCGTCCGTTACCGTCAGCATCACATGCCCGCCGCGCCGATTATAGCGGATCGCATTGTCGAGCAGGTTGGACAGGATCTCGAACAACAGGGTCCGGTGGCTGGCGATGACGATCTTGGCGTGGGCGTCGAGATCGATCTCCACCCCGGCCTCGATCGCCTGCGCGATCCGGCGATTGATGACCGCGACCGCCACCTTGCGCAGATCGACGCGCTCGCGCGGCGGTGCGACGCCTGCCTCCTCGGCGCGGACCAAGGACAGGAGCTGCGTCACCAGATGCTCCAGCCGATCGGCGGCGTCGGCAATCTCGCCCAGCGCAGCCGGACTGCCCCGGCGGGCCAGCGCCACCTGCACCTTCAGCGCCGCCAGCGGCGTGCGCATCTGGTGCGAGGCATCGGCGGTAAAGCGCCGCATCCCCGCCGTCGCGCTGTCCAGCCGGGCAAGGAGATGGTTGAACTGCATCGGCGAGCGGACGCAGCTCGACCGGCAGCGGCCCGGTGTCGAGCGGCGACAGGTCGGGCGTCGCGTGCGTGTCGCGTGCCGCCACCGCCCCGCGCAGGCCCGCCAACGCCGCCGTCCGGGTGCCGACGCTGGTGGCCGGGGGCGAGCGCGACCGTATCTGCGTGCCCACCGACGCGCGCGCTTTGTCCGTTCGCATTGCAGGTGCCCGTTTCCATTAAACCGGCAACTGCGGCCACTTGGCACCGATCAAGCGGCTGGGGGGAAGTCACCATGCTGTTATGCGACTGGTTGAACGGCGCGCGGTAGGCGGCCAGGCCTTGGACTAAGCGGAATGCGGGCAATATCGCGCGAGGAAGGCGGCATGATCAGGAATGGGCTGCAGCTGCCTCGACAGCTGTTCGTCCAGCCCCTGTAGCGACTCCCGCAGCGCCTGTTCGGACAGCATCCGCACGATCCGGTGATGGTCCTTGGGGATCAGCTTCTGCCCCAACATGACCGAAACCCAGGAGTCGATCTTGAACAGGTCGTCCTGCCCCTGCCACGCCCCCGCGCTCTCGGCGAACAGCGCCATGCGCTGGGCCAGTGTCTCGGGCACCGCCATCGATCGACAACGATCCCAGAATAGTGAGTCCGCACGTTCGGTCTGTGCGTAGTGCAGGATGATGAAGTCGCGGATATGCTCCCATTCGTGGCGGCACTGGGCGTTGAACCGCGCCGCCAGCGCCGTGCTCTCCCCGCCCTGGAACGGGAAGGACTGGATCAGGCGCATCACCGCAATCATGGCCAGGTGGATGCTGGTCGACTCCAGCGGCTCGATGAAACCCGCCGCCAGACCCAGCGCGACGCAATTATGACTCCACGCCTTTCGCCGCATCCCGGCGCGGAAGCGCAGGGCACGGGGGGCGAACAACGGGGTCCCCTCGATGCCGTCGAGCAGGGTGGCCGTCGCCTCGTCCTCGCTCATATGATCGGAGGAATAGACCAGGCCGTTTCCGACCCGCGTCTGCAACGGTATCCGCCAGCGCCACCCCGCCCGATGTGCGATGGCCCGTGTATAGGGCACTGGCGCGCCGACCGCTTCGGTCTGGACGGCCAGCGCGCGGTCGCAGGCCAGCCATTCACTCCAATCCTCGAAGCCGGTCTGAAGCGCCCCGTCGATCAGCAGCGCGCGAAATCCGGTGCAGTCGAGGAACAGGTCCCCCGCGATCCGGTCACCCGTTGCCAGGTGCAGCGCCGCGATGTCGCCATTGGCATCGTCGCGCTCGACCTGCACGATACGTCCCTCGATCCGTCGCACGCCGGCGGGTTCGGCGATTCCGCGCAGGAAACGCGCATAGGCCGTCGCGTCGAGATGATAGGCATAGGCCAGCGTATCGGCGCCATCGCGCCCGAACCGGCCCGCCGCCGCCGCCCGCGCTTCCAGCGAGTAATCGGTATAGGCGCCGCCGAAACCGTGCCGCCGCGCCTCCAGCCAGAAATGCTGGAAATCGGCGATCGCTACCGATCGGCCCACCGTTCCGAAGGGGTGGAAATAGCGCTCGCCCAGTCCTCCCCAATTCTCGAACGCGATGCCGAGTTTGAAGGTCGCCTGCGTCGCCTTCATGAACGCCGCTTCGTCGATCCCCAGGAACGCATGAAAGCTGCGCGCCGTGGGGATGGTGGACTCGCCCACGCCGACGGTTCCGATTTCGTCGGACTCGACCAGCACGACATCGACCAGCGGCCCCAGTTGCCGCACCAATGCGGTCGCCGCCAGCCACCCCGCCGTCCCGCCGCCTGCGATGACGACACGGGTCTGCGGCCGGGGATCGCTCATCGGTTGAGCCTTTGCAGAAGATAGGCACGAAGCCGCCGTGCCGTGGCTTCGTCCAGCGGGGCGAGCGGACCGTGCGACGCCGGGGGCAGATGACCGATAACCGCCTCGGGCTGGCTGAAAACATAATGGTCGAAGATCGCCCGCCAGGCCTGCTTCTCGGCGTCCGGCCGGTCACGCAAAGACAGTATCGCGTGCAGCACCGTGTCCATCGGCGTGTCGAGATAATCCGGCGCGGCGTTCCACCAGTAATTGACGAGGATATTGAACGCCTCCAGCGCCTCGACATGATGCCACCACAGCGCCGGATAGACGAGCATGTCGCCGGGTTCGAGCTCGGCCACGACCGCATGGTCGATCGCCTCGGCGAAGCGAGGATAGCGTGTCAGGTCGGGGCTGGCGAAATCGACCATGCTGACGACCTGGCCGCCCGGCGTCGGGGCCAGCGGGCCGGGATAAAGATTGCCGATCTGGTCGGGCGGGAACAGCGTGAACCGGCGCCGACCAACCGCACAGATCGCCGCATTGTTCGCCATGTCGTAATGTGCCGAGGCGATGGTGCGGTTGCCGATCCAGATGCTGGCCATCGGCGGATGCCGCGCGAACAGCCCGTCCGACGGCACGAGCGCGTTCTCGTCCCGAAAACCGGGCAGATAGGTGTCGAGATCGGTCGACCCCATGTATAGCGCGGGCGAACCCTCCGCCCCGTCCAGCACCTGCGCCATGAAGTCGCGCAGCGGCACGGTCACGGCCTGGAAATTCAGGCCGGTCGCGGTGGCGTCATAGTGGAACCGCCCCTCGATCGCCGCATCGCCGACATAACCGGTGACAGGCCGCCCGCGATCGAAGCGCAGCACATAGTCGGCGGCCGTGCGGGCGGACTCCAGACCGGCGCGGACCAGCGGCCAGTTCGCCGCATAGCCTCGCAGGATCACCGGCTCGTTCCGCAGGACCAGTGCGGCCAGGTCGGGCTCGCCTGTGATCGTCATCTCATGCGCCTGCCGCGCAACGGGCAGGCGATCAGCCATGGACGTCCCGGCGCAGCTTGCGGTCGATCAGATGCTGGAGATTGCCGAGCGAGGACGCGATCCAGAACGCGGGACGCAGATGGTCGCGCGCATGGAGTCCGCCCAGCACCTCGCCCTCCAACGCCGCCAGCCGCCCGGTGTCGATGGTCAGGCAATCCGGGACATTGTACCGCCGCCCCTCGTCCAGATCGAGCTGGAGGACGGCGGGCATCAGCAGGCCCAGCGCGTCCCAGGCCTGGAACAGTGCCTGCTCACCCTGCACCCCCTGATAGATGCGCTGGAGCATGACCGAGACATGGTCGAGCAGCGGCGCGTTGCCACCATGCGGACGAAATACCGCCATGCCATCGGCGGTCAGGCGCGGATGCTCGGGATCCACGAACACCATCGGTTCGCCATCCGGGTCATGGCCGATCGAAAAGGGCCCGCGTGCGCGGGTCGCGGGAATGTAGCGCGCGTCCCAGCGGTCGTCGGCCAAGAACAGATTTTCGTCGGGGTCCAGGCCCAGCAGGACGGTCGCATAGAACGCCCCCGCCTCGTCCCGGCGCAGCACGATGGCATATTCGCGCTGCAACTCCTCATATTCGGCCGGAAACACCCGCGTCTGGTTGACGGCATCGCCGAAGCGCGCGTGATGGCCGATCGCGACGCGCAGGTCGCGATGGTCGATATTGTTGAGCAGGACAGGTGCGGCCATGATCGCCCCATGTACCCGGAAGACCGCAGGGGGGACAGCGGCCTTCCGAGTTTCACGAAATCAGAAACGATACCGGGCGCCGACCAGATAGCGGGCGGAGCCTTCCGCCAGATACCAGGTATTCATCCGGTCGCGGCCATAGGTCTGGACACCCTCCTCGGTCAGGTTGATCGCCTCGAAGCCGAGCGCGAAGCGCGGCGTCAGGTCGAAGCTCATCGAAAGGTCGAGCTGCCCATAGGGCGCGGTAAAGACCGGGTTGCGATCGCCGCCACGGTTGATGTCGCTCAGGAACTTGTCGCGCCAGTTATAGGACAGGCGCACCGAAATGCCGCTCTTGTCATAAATCAGCGTGGCGTTGGCGGTGTCGGACAGGCCGACCAGCGCGAAGGTGTTCACGCTGGGATCGGCGGCGATGTCGATGCCGATATTGCCGCGGACCAGCGTGTAACTGGCGGCCACGCCGAAGCCGGTGTCGCCCAAGAAATACTGGCCCGCTAGCTCGACGCCGTAGATATGCGCATCGCGATTGTTGATCGGCGTGTTCACCGCGAAGTTGAACAGCGGGTCGCTGGAGTTCGGGCTGATGTCGATCTGGCTAAGGATCGAGTCGACGAAGCCCTGGTTCAGCGCGCGGCTCTGCGTGTTGTAATTGGCCGCGAACTGCGCATTGGCCGCCGCGACATTGCCCGCATTCTGCTGCAGGAGGGCCGTATAGGTGAACAGGTTCACGTCGGTGATGTCCGCACCGAACGTGTTCGCCAGCTGCTCGCGGGCCGTGCCCGACCGGGTGCCCGCCTGCCCCGACGTCGCATCGCGCAGGCCGAACAGGTTGCGGTTCACGACCGTGTTGCCGATGAAATCGTGCACCCGCTTGTCGAAGAAGCCCGCCGACAGGAAGACGTCCTTGCGCGGATACCATTCGACCGAAAGGTCGATATTGTCCGACGACAGCGGCAGCAGGCCGGTATTGTTGGACGAGCCCGTCGCGATGCCGCCGATCGCGGTCGGCCGCCCCGGCGCACCGACCCCGGTCGAGGCGAAGAGGTTGCCATATGGCGCCCGCGAGATGGTCTTGCTGTAAGAGGCGCGGGCGAACAGATTGTCCAGCACCTCGATCTTGGCGTCCACGGCGGGCAGCCAGTTGTTGTAGGATCCCCGCGCGGAGATCGCCTGCTGGTCGGTGCTGTTCTGCACCACGAAGTCATTGTCCGCGGTCCACACGATCGCCAGCGGCACCGGCTGCAACGACACGGCGCGCACCTTGGTATTCTCGTAGCGTAGCCCCGCCACGACCTGTGCGTTGCGGCCGAAGACCTGCCCGTTCCAGCTCCCCTGAAGATAGCCGGACCAGATATTCTCGCGCACCGAATTGTCGCTGTTGGCGTCGATATTGTTGCGGTGGTCGACCCCGTCGTTCGTCACGCCGGAATAATAGTTGAACAGCGTGTTGTAGAGCTTGGTCGCATCCTCTGTACGGAAGGCGATCTGGGTGTTCGGATCGGCGTTGGGGTTGTTATGCTCGAACTTGCAGGTGTTGCAGAACTGGAAGACCTGCCCGGGTGCCAGCCGCGCGATATCGGGCGGCAGCGAGTTGCCCCAGTCGCCCAGCACCTGACGCGTGTTGAACTGGGTCTGGCGGGTCGTCGTGGTGCGGTAATCGGCACCGGCATCGAAGCGGACCTGGTCGGTCAGTTCCCAGGCGGCGTCCGCCCGCAATTCGCGGATACGCTGCGTCTGGTTGGAGGCGAATTGGCGCTGCACCGCGCTCGCCAGATCGCCGACGTCCAACACACCGTTATTGTTGCCCTTGATGAAGGTCTGACCCGTCGGCGACACGCTGGTGGTGCCGTCGTTGATCGCCAGCGTCTGCTGCGGGAAGCCGCGATCGGTCCAGCGCAGCGTGTGGCCGGTCACGACCGGCGCGTTGATCGCCACGGTGGTCGAGGTCTGGCCATTGGGATTGTCGGGCAGGCTCTGCGCCTCACCGACATGGCCATCGATCGACAGGGTGAAGCGCTCGCTCGGCTTCCATTCGATATTGCCACCGATATCGTAGAGCTTGTTCTTCTGCGCGCGATAGGCCTGCTCGAACGCGGCGTCCTTCACGCCGTTGATCGTCTCGGCCAGGAACTGGGTGGTGGCGATGCCGTTGCTGGCATCGTCGAACGTCACCTCGCTGAACGGACGATTGAACCAGTTGGACTGGCTCGACCGGCGTTCGGACTGGCGAAGCTGGGCATAGAGGCCGTCGGCGGTGAAGGTCAGCGTGTCGGTCGGGCGGAATTGCAGGATCGCCTGCCCGTTGATCCGCTCGCGGCTGGCCTCGGAGAAGTGGTAGCGGAAGTCGTTGGGCACCGATACCAGCGGGTTGCCGGTCGGGCGATTGTTGATCTTGGTCGCGCCGTTCACGAAGCCGTTCGAGGGGTTCAGGAAGTCGTTCAGCGACCGGATATTCCAGTTGTCGGGCGCCACGCTGGCGAAGCTGAAATTGCGCTTCTGATAGCTGCCGAACAGCGACACGCCGACGCGCTTCTCGCTGTCGGTCCAGCTGGCGGTGCCCGACGCTTCCGGGGTGACCCGCGCGCCGCAGTCGATGCAATCGGCCGAGCTGTTGTCATAGCTGCCCTTGACGCCCAGCGACCCGACCAGGCCCGTATCGGCATTGTCGAGCGGGCGGCGGCTGACCACGTTGACCGTCGCGCCGATACCGCCCGACGGAATGGCCGCGCGTCCGGTCTTGTAGACCTCCAGCGTCTTGACCCCTTCCGAGGCGAGGTTGGAGAAGTCGAACGAGCGCCCGAAGCCGCCAGCGCCGTCGCCGCCCTGGTCGCCGCCGACGGCCACGATGTTGGACGTCGCCAACTGGCGGCCGTTGAGCGTGACGAGATTATACTGCGCGCCGAAACCGCGCACGGTGACGGTCGAACCTTCGCCATTGCGCCGGTCGATAGAAACGCCGGTGATCCGCTGAAGCGACTCGGCCAGGTTGGTGTTGGCGAACTTGCCGATATCCTCCGCGCTGATCGCGTCGACGACGCCGTTGGAGTCGCGCTTGATGGCGATCGAGCGTTCCAGCGAGGCGCGAACGCCAGTAACGACGATGTCGCCGGAGCTGGTTTCGGGCTGGGGATTGGTCGGGCTGGCCTCGCCCGGCGGGGGTGTTTGACTGCCGGTATCGGCCTGGGGCGTACCCTGTTGCGGATCGATCGGCGCGGTCTGTGCCTGGCCCTGCGAGGCCAGCAGCAATCCCGCCGTCAGGCCCAGAACCGATGTCGAGCGCACGAGCACGCGCGCAAGCGTCTTCCCCTTCATCCCACCTCTCCCTTTGCGGCTTTCGTTGCGCCGCGTTTACGCCGATGGTTTCGGCTAATTATTTTCTTTATAGATCATTGCTATACCGACCGACATCGGTGTCAATCAAAATGCCGCGACGGGGCGGTGCCCGGTCAATCAGCCGGGCGACTGTGTTCCCGCCGCCACACTCACCTCACCATTCGCGACCGGGTTTTGCGCATCGGTGGCGAGCGTCAGGCGATAACGGCCCGGCGCGGTCGCCCAGCCGCTGCCCGCCGTCCACCGCGCCAGGATGCGCGGATCGGCGGCGATCGACACTTTTTTGGTTTCGCCGGGCGCGAGCTCGACACGCCGGAAGCCAGCCAGCCGAAGCGGCCCCTGCCCCGCGGCCGTCACGTATAGCTGCGGCACGGCCACGCCGCGACGCCGCCCGGTGTTGGTCACGGCAACCTCGACCGCCGGGGTCGCGCCGCCGGTGAACCGTGCCGCGCCATAACGGAAACGCGTGTAGCTCAGGCCATAGCCGAATGGATAGAGCGGCTTGTCGCCGCGCGCGGCGTACCAGCGATACCCGACATTGCTGCCCTCCGCATAATCGACGGGAAACGGGGCCAGATCGCCGGTGTCGACGACGCCCGCATTGCTGGACGCGTCGGTTAGCGCGGTCACCCCGGCGGGCAGCACCGGACGCGGTCTGGGCAGTTGGTCGACGCGCGCCGGGAAGCTGATCGGCAGATGGCCCGACGCATCGACCCGACCGAACAGGACACGCGCCAAGGCCTCACCCCCGCGCTGGCCGGGATACCAGGCCTGGACGATACCCGCGACCTGACCGGCCCAGGGCATCAGAACCGGCCCGCCCGTCTCCAGCACCACCACGCTGCGCGGGTTGGCCTTGGCCACGGCGGCGATCAGGGCGTCCTGGCCATCGGGCAGCGACAGCGAGGTCGCGTCCTGCGCCTCGGTCTGCCACTGGGTCGCAAAGACAATCGCGACATCGGCTGTCCTGGCGGCCTCGGCCGCCGCCGCCGGGTCGCGTCCGTCGACGAAACTCACTTGCGCGTTGCCGGCGATCGCCCGCATCGCGCGCAGCGGCGATGAATTGTGATAGGTGATCCGCGCAAAGGACGCCGCCGCCCCCTTGGTCAGCGGGATTTCGATCGGCACGCCGCCGACCGAGCGGACCTGGCTCGACCCGCCGCCCGACAGCACGCCGACATCGGCATGGCCACCGATCAGCACGATCCGCTTCGCCGTCGCCGCCAATGGCAGGACGCCGCGATCGTTCTTCAGCAGGACGATGCCCGCCTCGGCGGCGCGCTGCGCGACATCGGCATGGGCGGTATAGTCGATGGGCTGTGCGCTCGCCGGTGTCGGGTCGTCATACAGGCCGCTGGCGATGACCCCGGTCAGGATCCGGGTCACCATCTCGTTCAGCCGTGCCTCGGGCACCCGGCCGCTCGCCACCGCCTCGGCCAGCGGCTTGCCGAAATAGATCCGCTTGTCCAGTTCCTGCCCGGATTCCTGGTCAAGCCCGGCCAGCGCGGCCTTCTCGGTGGAATGGACGCCGCCCCAGTCGCTCATCACGAAGCCGGGATAGCGCCACTCGTCGCGCAAGACCCTGGTCAGTAGGAAACTATTCTCGCACGCATAGTCGCCATTGACCTTGTTGTACGCGCACATGACCGATCCCGGCTTGCCCCCGTCGATCGCAATCTTGAACGCCAGCAGGTCGCTTTCGCGCAGGGCCTTCTCGTCGATACGGGCATCCAGGATGTTGCGGCCCGTCTCCTGTGCGTTCAGCGCATAATGTTTGACGGTCGACACGATGTGCCGGGATTCGACGCCGCGGATGGACTCCCCCGCCATGATCCCGGAGAGCAGCGGATCCTCGCCCAGATATTCGAAATTCCGCCCGTTCCATGCGTCGCGCGTCAGGTTCACGCCGCCCGCCAGCAACACGTTGAAGGTCTTGGCGCGCGCCTCCGCCCCGATCATCGCGCCGCCCGCATAGGCGATGGCGGGATCGAAGCTGGCTGCCGTCGCCAGGCTGGCGGGCAGCGCGGTCGCGGTATCGCCCTTGCGCTGCTCGACCTGGTTGGCCACGCCCAGGCTGGCGTCGCTTTCGCGCAAGGTCGGGATGCCCAGGCGCGGCACACCCGGCACATAACCCGCCGACGGGATCATGTCGGCATGACGTTCTTTGGTCATCGGCGGGAACAGCCCGTGGACATAGGCCAGCTTTTCCTCGCGGGTCATCGCCTTGACCAGTGCCCGCGCCCGATCAAGCGCTGGCGCCCCCTTGTTGCGCCAGGCACCCTCGTCGGAACCAGCCGGTGCCGGGGCACCCTGCTGGGCAGAGACGCCGACCGGAGCAGCGCCCGCAAGCAGCGCGACGATCAGGGCGTGGCGATAGGTCATGAGGCGCTCCCAACGATGGCGCGGGATCTAGGCTGGGGTTCACCCGACGCCGCGCCATCGCAGCGCGCAGGTCGACGTGATGATCCTCTCCCGGTTTTCCCGTTTTCGCCTTGCGTTGTCCTGAAGACTGACAACGATGTCAACGGTCAATTACGTGGCTTCCCAATTAGGGGCACGGCACTTAGCGCGCGCGGAACGCACCCGATTGCATAAGGCCCCGGCCTGTGGGACGGTTCGCCTTCGTCCCTCGCATCTTCTCGGCCCCGCCCGTGCGGCGTGCCGCCTTTTGTCTTTCGTCCGGATCTTTCCATGAAGGCGCTTACCATCAAGGACGTGGCCCGCCGGGCCGGCGTTTCCCCCAAGACCGTCTCGCGCGTCATCAACGGCGAAGCGCATGTCCGGCCCGAAGTGCGCGAAGCCGTCGCCCGCGTCGTGGCGGAGATGAACTACCAGCCCAACGCCTTTGCCCGCAGCCTGTCGAGCGCCCGCTCCTTCCTGATCGGGCTGTTCTTCGACGATCCGGCGTGCAGCTACGCCAATGACGTCCTGCTCGGTGCGCTCGACCGGGCACGCTCGCTCGGCCGCCATGTCGTCATCGAGACGGTGTCGCTCGACCGCCCGGACTGGCAGGCGCGGCTGGACGAAAGCCTGGCCGGGCTGAAACTCGGCGGTGCGATCTTGACGCCGCCGATCTGCGATAACGAGGAACTGATCGCGATCTTCGAGCGGCACGGCGTGCCCTTGGTCCGCATCGCCCCCGGCACGGATGTCGGCCGGACGCCCCATGTCACCATCGACGACCGGGCTGCGGCACGGACCATGGCCGAGCATCTGCTCGGCCTGGGTCACCGCGACATCGCCTTCATCAAGGGCAATCCGACGCATACGGCCGCACAGCGCCGCTGGCTGGGCTTTTGCGACGCGCTGGAGACGGCGGGCGTGCCCCTGGACGAGAGCCTGGTGTGCCAGGGCGACTTTACCTTCCGGTCCGGCATCCTCGCGGCCGAGGCGCTGCTCAATGCCCCCCGCCGCCCCAGCGCAATCTTCGCCAGCAATGACGAGATGGCGCTCGGCGTGATGGTGGCGGCGATGCGGGCGCAGGTCGCAGTGCCGCAGGCACTGTCCATCACCGGGTTCGACGACGCCCAGCTTGCGCGCATGGCATGGCCGCAACTGACCACCGTGCGCCAGCCCAATGCCGATCTGGCCGCCGCCGCCATCAGCCTGTTGGCGGATCGCGGCGACGGACCGGATGGCGCGCGGAGGTCGATCGAACTTCCCTATGAGTTGATCGTCAGGGCCAGTTCCTGCGCATTCGGCTCGGCCAGCGCAAAGACCAATATCGGCAAATAGCACAGGCCCGGCATGAGCAGTGCCGGGACCAGCCCGATCCGATCGGCCAGCAGGCCGGTCAGCACGGGAATGATCGCACCGCCCACCACCGCGACGCACAGGACCATTCCCCCGACGGGTGCCCGATCGGCCTGGGGCGGCAGCGCGATCGTATAGATGGTCGGGTACATGACCGAATTGACCAGCCCGACCGCCAGCAAGGCAGCCGCCGCGGTCCAGCCACTTCCGATCACCGCGACAAGGACCAGGGCGGGCGCGATGGCCGCCGCCATGCTCAGCAACCGTGACGGAGCCATGTGCCGCAGCACGGCGGCACCGACGAAGCGGCCGACCATCGCCCCGCCCCAATAAAGCGCGACCAGCCGCGCGGCGACGACCGGCGGCCAGGCCGCCGCATGCGCCGACATCAGGAAATCGGTCAGCAGCGCCCCGATCGTCACCTCCGCGCCGACATAGGCGAAGATGGCGATCGCCCCGCCCTGCAACCGCCGATCGCGCAGGGCAAAGCGCCATCCGCCGCCAAGACCGCTTGCCCGACCGGCATCCTGCCCGCGAAGCAGGTTCCTGTTGCGCGCAAAAGCCCAGGCCAGAGCCGCGAGCATCAGCGCCGCAAAGCCGAAGGACAATGCAGGCAGTATCGCCCCGCCCTGCCCTCCAGGCACGGCAGGGATCAAGGTCGTGGCCCCCACCAGTGGCCCGACGACCGTCCCCAGCGAGTTGAACCCCTGGAGCACGTTCAGCCTGGTCGCGGCGCGGCGCGGATCACCGACCACGGTCACGACGTTGTTTCCGGCAATCTGCAAAAAGGTCGCACCGGTCGCCACGCAGAGGAGCGCTGCCAGGACCATGGGATAATGGCGGCTGCCCAAGCCTCCGATCAACAGCGCGCAGCCCATGGCCATCACGACGAGCCCCACCGCGCTGGCCCGCATATATCCACGGCGACCGACAAAAGTGGCGACCGGCAACGCAAAGACCAGATAGCTGGAGAAGGAGGCGAACTGTACCGCCCCGGCCTCCCCATAGCTCAGTCCCCAGGCCAGCCGCAGCCGGGGCACCAGCAGACTGACCGACGACGCCACGAACCCGCCGATGAAGAAGACGCCCAGCGACAGGCGGAACAGCCTCGCCGCAATCCAGTCATGCGATGTCGCGCGGGGCTCGGCCTTGGTCATCCTCGCACCCTATCAGCGTGACCCGCCCGATCGCCAGACCCGATCCGACATTTGAACCCTTGGTCGAACCGAGTAGCCGCCCCCATTCGACGCGGGATTTGCCGGTCTTTACAGGACGCGGAGCATCATGTTCGCAGCGGCAACGCCTCGCCGAACCTCATGCCATGACCTGAACGTCACTTTAACGGCTCGGTAACTTAGCGCGGAATAAGAGCCTCTTAGCGCAGCGCCAGGGGATGGCGCGCAGGACACCGGCAACGGTGGCCGCTACTGCGCGGAGGGGGAACATCTACGTGACTTTGACGAAAACTACATTTGGCAAACTGCCCGTCGGCATCTCGATGGTAGCGCTACTAACCGCACTGTCCGCCCCGGCGTATGCACAGCAGGCGGCACCGGCCACGACGGCCGAACCGACCGACCCTGCCGCATCGGATCCGCAGACGCTGACCACGCAGGTTCAGGGCACGCAGGACGTGCAGATCAAGCGGGCGGCACCCGCCCCGGTCTCGGGCGAAAACGCCACGGTCGTCGTCACCGGCACACTGTTCCGCGATTCCAACGCCAGCTCGATCTCGCCCGTGACCGTCGTCAGCTCGAACGTGCTCCAGCGTGCGAACATCACGACCGCGCAGGAGGCCATCCGCTCGGTGTCGGCCGACAGCGCCGGGTCGATCTCGACCGGCTTCAAGAACGGTTTCTCGGCCGGTGGCGCGGCGGTGTCGCTGCGCGGCCTGGGCGTGTCGTCGACCGTCGTGCTGATCGACGGCCTGCGTTCGGCCAACTTCCCGCTGAACGATGACGGCCACAACGCCTATGTCGACCTGAACTCGATCCCGTTCAGCACCATCGAGCGGATCGAAGTGCTGAAGGACGGCGCATCGTCGACCTATGGCGCGGACGCAATCGGCGGTGTCGTCAACCTGATCAGCAAGAAGAACGTCCAGGGCATTTCGGGCACAGTCCAGGGCGGCACCACCGAAAAGGCCGATGGTTCGCACTATCGCGCCACGTTGACCGCCGGTTTCGGCGATTATCGCGAACAGGGGTTCAACTTCTACGTCAATGGTGAGTATACCTATGACGGGTTCATCACCAACAACTCGCGCGGCTATCCCTTCAACACGCTGGACCTGAGCCCGAGCGGGCTGCTGGACCGCAACCGCAACGACGACTCGCTGCTGGCGGCCAATCCGCAGGCCGTCGTCACCCGCGTGTCGCAGAGCGACCTGAACAACCCGCTGTCGGGCCAGGTCGGCTCGCCGCCGACCAACCAGTATCGCCTGCTCAACCCGAATGCCTGCCCCTTCGGCACCTTCACCGTGACCTCGGGCGCGGCCCAGGGCACCGGCTGCAAGCACAACCTGCCGGACGAGTACTCGATCATCCAGCCGCGCCAGGAGCGGTATTCGACCACCGCGCGCCTGAACGTCCGCATCGCCGAGGGCTGGGAAGCCTTCGCCAGCGGCAGCTATTCGCATTCCGAAGTCGATATTCGCGGCACCCCGGCGGGCATCCGCCAGACCCAGCCGTTCGGCGGCTCGGCCGCGCTGGCCTCAAGCAGCCCGGGCATCGTGCTGCCCATGTATGTCTGCTCGGCGGGGGTGAACTGCGCGACGGCGGCCGATCGTCGCCTGAACCCGAACAATCCCTATGCGGTGGCGGGTGCCAACCCGGCGGAGAACGCCGCGCGTATCTATTACCTGTTCGGTGACATCCCGGCAGGCAGCCACCGTTATGTCGACGTATTCCGCGCGACCGGCGGCATTTCGGGCGATCTGGGTGACGGCTTCAAGTTCCGTCTGAACGGTGTCTATGCCCGCGACAACTTCGCGGTCACGCAGCGCGGCTTCATCAACATCCAGGGCCTGCTGAACGCGGTCAACACCGGCGCATACAACTTCGTCAATCCGGAGCAGAACACGCAGGCCGTGCGCAACCAGATTTCGCCGGAGCGGACGACCCCGTCCTATTCGACGATCGCGACGATCGGCGGTTCGCTGTTGAAGTCGCTGATGAAGCTGCCCGGCGGCGACCTGAATGTGGGTGCCGGTTTCCAGGTGCGTCGCGAGACGCTGATGAACCGCAACCAGAATTTCGACCTGTCCTATTACGGCTTGAACACCTCGTCGGCGCAGGGTGCCCAGACCGTCACCGCCGGGTTCTTCGAAATCGACGCGCCGTTTGCGCGTTCGTTCGACCTGAACGTTTCGGGCCGGTACGACCATTACTCGCAGGGCTATAGCCACTTTTCGCCCAAGATCGGCGCCAAGTTCACGCCGGTCCACGAATTCTCGCTCCGTGCGACCTATTCGCAGGGCTTCCGCGCGCCGACCTTCGCCGAATACAACCCGGCGAGCAGCTATTCGGGCTTCTCGTCCTACACCCCGCCCGACAGCTTCATCGCGGCGCATCCGGGCAACCCGGCCTATAACACCACCTACAACATCGGCAGCGGCGCACAGGGCAATCCGGACATCCTGCCGGAAGTGTCGCGCAGCTTCACGGTCGGAACGATCCTGAACCCGGTGCCCTGGCTGAACCTCACGGTCGACTATTACAACATCCGCAAGTCGAACCTGATCGTCAGCGGGCCGCTGCGCGCCGAAGCGATCAAGGCCTATTATGGCCAGACCAACACGGCCGACGCCTGCGCCGCGCTGGCGAAGGTGGGTCCTGGTTACAAGTGCAACGTCATCGACGCGCCGGATCCCATCAACCCGAACGCCCTGCCCCGTCTGCTCGTGTTCGACGTGCCCTACGTCAACGCCAACTACATGGTCAGCTCGGGCATCGACATGCAGGCCAATGCGGTCGTCCACCTGACGAACGACGTGAAGTTCATCAGCCGCGTCGACGTGACCCGCGTCCTTCGCCTCGACCTCGTCACCCCGGCGGGCGTGGTCCAGAAATATGCGGGTACGCTGGGGCCGTACGAGCTGTCGTCGGGCGGCGGCACCCCGCGCATCCGTGGCAACTGGCAGAACACGATCGAGTTCGGCAACGTCTCGCTGACCTCCACGACCTATTATGTCGGGCGGATCAAGCAGGTGGCGGCCGACCGCATCGATCCGGTGAACGGCGTGATCGACCTGTCGTGCAAGAACACGCTGGTGCCCGTCGTGTCGCGCACGACGGATTATAACAACCAGTGCTATGTGCGGCCGTTCATCTATACGGACCTGAACATCGGCGTGCGGGTCAACGACGACTTCCGCTTCTTCTTCAGCGTCCAGAACCTGACCAACGCCCGCGCTCCGCTGGCGGCAGGGGCCTATACCAGCAACCCGAACTATCTGAGCAGCTGGCATTATGCAGGGCTGGTCGGTCGTAACTTCAGCGCCGGCGCGAACTTCAACTTCTGATTTCGCCCGCCGGGGTAAAGCGCATCGGGACGGCCTTCCCGTCGTCCCGATGCGTCTTGCCATGGTCCCTATCGCGGTCTCATAGGCGACCGATGCAGCCGGAGCGTTCCACAATCATGGGTCTGGGTTCGAACGAACCGGCTGGGTTGCCGAGTGAATTGCACCGCCAGTCCCAGGTCATGCGGGCGATCGGCACGCCCTTCGTCGCCGATCTGCTGGCAGCGGTCGACCGACAACTGGACAAGGCACCGCTCAGCGCCGCACTGATCCGGTCATGGGGAGACACCGCCGCCTCTTCGGCGATCGCCATGCGGATCAATGCCGCGCTGCACGCTCTTGCCCGGCGAGGGGCGGAGCCCGAGCTTGCCGCCCTTTACGCCGGAGAACATGCCCGTTTCGACGAGGCGGTCGCGCTGGCGCTGGCCAGCCATGACGAATTCCTGGTCGACTGGCTGCTGCGCGTTCCGCAAACCAATGAGATCGGCCGCGCCGCTGGCTTCCACGCCGCGCTCATGGTCCTGGCGACGGACCATGGCCACCCCTTCCACCTGTTCGAGATCGGGGCGAGCGCCGGGTTGAACCTCAATCTGGCACGCTATGCCTATGAACTGGGCGGGGTCCGCACGGGCGATGCGGCCTCGACGGTGCGGATCGCACCCGAGTGGCGCGGCCCGCCGCCGCCCGCTGCGATCGTGACCGTCGCGCAGGCACGCGGCGTCGATCTCCATCCGCTCGACGTAAACGACCCGGCGGCCTGCGAGCGGCTGGCCTCTTTCATCTTCGCCGACCAGCCCGACCGCGCCCGCCGCCTGGATCGCGCGCTCGACATCGCACGGCGGCATCCGCCCCAGCTCGATACCGGCGATGCCGCGATCTGGCTGGCGGACCGACTGGCCGCGCCCGGTGCCGATCATCGGCACCGCGTCGTGCTGCATTCGATGGTGCTGCAATATCTGGGCGCCGCAAGCCGCGCGACGATCGAGGCGAGCCTGCAACAGGCCGGGGCAGCCGCGACGGAAGCCCGGCCCTTTGCCTGTATAGGCTTCGAATGGAATGCTGCGCGCGACCGCGTCGAACTGCGCCTGCGCTCCTGGCCGGACGGCCGCGACCGGGTGCTGGCGTACTGCCACCCTTACGGCGCATGGCTCGAATGGCTCGACGTCTAAAATTTGCCCCGTCGCGGACAATATTTGGCGGCTTCATCCATAATTAACGGTGCAAATCTACGACTTAGCCAGCAAAACGAAGTTCAGCGTGGGGGGTCATGACGAGCGAGCATCGGGCAATAACAGTGCCACCGTCGAATTTGGTACTCGTCACGCCAGGATACAGGCCGTTGCAGGCCAGCGCCGGTCGTACCGACGGACTCGTCGATCCTTGCACATCGGCGTCCGACCGATCTGTTGAGAAGAATTCATGATGCTGACGAACATGAACATTCCCAAGAAGCTGGGTGTGTCGTTCCTGATCGTGAGCTTGTCGGCCGCGATCATGACGATCGTCTTCTTCACCAACATCTGGGAAATCCGCAACGCGACGCAGCGGAACAACCACGCCCAGGACGTCTATGCCAAGGCGCTGACCCTGGAGACGTCGATCCTGCGCGAAAACAGTCAGTTGCGCGGCTTTCTGGTCACGGCCGACAAAAGCTACCTGAAATCCTATGAAGAAGCGCGCAAGGATTACGACACCACCAGTCGCGACCTGACCGCGATGCTGACCGACCAGACCGAACTGGCGCTGGTGGCCAAATCCCATGCCGAAACGGCGAAGTGGCGCCATGACTGGAGCGACCGGCTGACCCGCTGGGTCAAGGACGGACGACGCGACGAAGCGCAGCAGGCGGTCCGCGACGCGGGCAAGGCCGTGCTGACCAGCGACATCGTCTTGCCGCTTCGCGCGATTCGCGAACAGGAAACCGCCGCGATCGCCAGCAACGCGGCCTCGCAGGAGCACGCGATCAGCACCGCCATCATCGCCCTGATCGTGGGCGGCGTGATGCTGATCGGCGTCGTCATCACTTTCCAGATGTTGCTCAGCCGCAGCATCGCCCGGCCGGTGACCGCCCTGACCCGGCTGATGGCCGAACTGGCGCGCGGTCGCAACGATATCGAGGTGCCCGGCAGCGAGCGGGGCGACGAACTGGGCGACATGGCCCGCGCCGTCGTCATCTTCCGCGATGCCGCCACGGCCAAGGTCCGAGACGATCAAGAGCGGGACCAGGCCCTTCAGGCAATCGGCGCTGGCCTGCACAGCCTGTCGGAGGCGGACCTGACCGTCCGCCTGACCGGCCTGCCGCCGTCGTTCCACGAGCTGGCGGCCGACTTCAACCGGGCGATCCAGAACCTGTCGGGCCTGACCAGCGACGTGCGCGGCAGTGCGGGCACGATCCGCTCCAACATCGAGGAAATCCGTCAGGCCACCGACAATCTCTCGGCCCGCAGCGAGCAGCAGGCGGCGAGCCTGCGCGAAACGGCGGCCGCCGTGGGCGAGATCACCCAGGGCGTGCGCGACGGCGCCGCCAGCGCCAGCCAGGCCAATCGCGCGGTGACCGAGGCGCGCGACGAGGCCGAAAAGGGCGGCGAGATCGTCACCAAGTCGATCGCGGCGATGAACGGCATCGACCAGGCCAGCCGCGAGATCGTCGACATCATCACCGTCATCGACGGCATCGCGTTCCAGACCAACCTGCTCGCACTCAATGCGGGTGTCGAGGCGGCACGCGCGGGCGATGCGGGCAAGGGCTTCGCGGTCGTCGCCTCCGAAGTCCGCGCGCTGGCGCAGCGTTCCGCCGCCGCTGCGTCGGACGTCAAGGCACGCATCCTGTCGGCGATCGAGCATGTCAAATCGGGCGTCGTGCTGGTCGACGAGACCGGCAACGCGCTGCACCGGATCATCGGCAAGGTGTCGGACGTCAGCACCGTCGTCGACGTCATCGCCCGCTCGTCCGAACAGCAGGCGCACAGCCTGGGCCAGGTCAATATCGCGATCGGGGAAATCGACTCGGTCACGCAGCAGAATGCCGCAATGGTCGAGGAATCGACCGCGGCCGCCAGCCTGCTCGCCCAGGAATGCGGGACGCTGATGGCATCGGTCATGCGCTTCAATGTGGATACGGCTCCCGCACCCCGATCACCGGCGTATCGCTCCGATGATTTACGTGCGTCCCCCGCCATGCGGGCCGCGTAACCACGGGACGGGACGTTCTCCGATCCGACTGCTGGGACCGCCGCTCATGGCGCCTATGGCCAGTCAACATCCATTTCATTCCTCCCCTGTAAGGGGAGGTGGCAGGCCGAAGGCCTGACGGAGGGGTGTCCCGGCCTTGAGAGGTTGGTCAAACCTCACGCCCCTCGACACCCCGCCACCATGCCCCCCCCTTCCCCTTGCAGCGGAGGAATTCAAGGGGGGTAGCCTGAACGTCGTTTGGTCCTTAATTCAGCCCGCC
Organism: Sphingomonas flavida; assembly: GCF_036663655.1. Lineage (NCBI taxonomy): Bacteria > Pseudomonadati > Pseudomonadota > Alphaproteobacteria > Sphingomonadales > Sphingomonadaceae > Sphingomonas > Sphingomonas flavida. The sequence continues at coordinate 33,665 of NZ_JAXOJH010000001.1, read as the reverse complement.
GCCCAGCGACCGGTACAGCTCGACCATATTGCTCTCGCGATTGAGCCGGGTCGTGACCAGCAGCTGCTGCGCCGAATAGGCGGTGCGCTGAGAGTCGAGCGTCGTCAGGAAGGACGTGACCCCCGTGCGGTAACGCGCATCCGAAATTTTGAAAGCGACGTTCGCCGCCTCCACCCGTGCCGTCTGGGCCGCGATCTGCTCGTCGATGGTGCCGCGCTGGGCCAGGGCATCGGCGACCTCGCGGAACGCGGTCTGGACCGTCTTTTCATAGGTCGAGACGGCCGCCTGCTGCTGGGCGCGGGCGACGTCGAGATTGCCGCGCAGCCGCCCGCCGTCGAACAGCGGCAACGATACCGCCGGTGCACCCGTATAGGTGAAGCTGCCGCCCGCGAAGAGGCCGCTGAGCGCGGTGCTGATCGTGCCGAGCGTGGCGGTCAGCGAGATGCGGGGGAACATCGCCGCACGCGCCGCGCCGATATTGGCGTTCTGCGCGATCAGCTGATGCTCGGCCTGAATGACGTCGGGCCGACGCAACAGTATCTCGGAGGACAGGCCGGTGGGCAACAGCGGCAAGGCCGCATTGCCGTCGCCCAGCCCCTGGGGCAGCAGCTCGGCGACCACGGGCGCGCCGACCAGCAGGTCGAGCGCGTTCTTGTCCTGCGCCACCCGCGTCTTCAGGACGGCGATGTCGTTGCGCGCGCCCTGATAAGTGGTTTCGGCCTGCCGCGCCTCCAGTTCGGAGGCGACGCCGATCCGGAACTGCGCCCGCGTCAATTCGAGCGACTTGCCGAACGAGGTCAGCGATTCCTGCGAGATGCGGAGCTGGTCCTGATCGGAGGCATAGGTCAGCCACGCCGTCGCGATCTCGGCGATCAGGCTGATACGGGTCGCGCGCTGGGCCTCCTCGGTCGCGAAATACTGCTCGAGCGCGGCACGATTGAGATTGCGGACACGGCCGAACAAATCGAGCTCGAAGGCCGAGAAACCGGCATTGACCGAGTAGAATTCCAGGTTAGGCGACGAGGCCCCGACCCCGACGCCCAGGCCGGTGCCGCCGCCGGTCCCGGCACCGGTCCCCGTGCCTGTGCCGGTTCCCGTACCCCCGCCCGTACCCGTCCCGGTGCCGCCACCGGCCGCACCGCCCAGCGCGCCGGTCGCGCCCTGGATGTTGTTGGTATAGGTCGCGGAGCCCGACAGGGTCGTCGAGGGGACCAGGTCCGCCCGCTGGATGCGGTACTGCGCCCTGGCCTGCAGCACATTGGCCGCCGCGATGCGCAGGTCGCGGTTATTCTCCAGCCCCATCGCGATGGTGCGGCGCAGGCGATCGTCGGTGAAGAACGACTGCCATCCGATCTTCGTCACGTCGGGGGCGTCGGACGCCGCGGCCGGATAGATGCCGTCCTGGGGCAGCGTCGCCGGGACGGCCCCCACGGGGCGAATATATTTTGGGGCGAAATTGCACCCGGCGAGCGCGCTGGCGGCCAGCAGGGCGAGTGCGGATTTGGAACGGATCATCGATCAAACTCCCTGCGGCATGGATGGCGAGCCCGGTTCGCCATGGTCGGGCCGTGCATCATCGGGATGACGCACGTCGCCCTGGGGCTTGTCACCCTTTCCGCGATCGAACAGGCGCATGACGACGACGAAGAACATCGGCACGAAGAAGATCGCCAGGATCGTCGCCGAAAACATGCCGCCCACCACCGCGCGACCGATGGCGTTCTGCCCACCCGCGCCCGCGCCATTGGCGATGGCCAGCGGGAACACGCCGAAGATGAAGGCGAGGCTGGTCATCAGGATCGGTCGCAGGCGCAGCTTGGCCGCCTCGATCGCCGCGTCGAAGGCATTATACCCCTCGCGCATCCGCTCCTCGGCGAATTCGACGATCAGGATCGCGTTCTTCGCCGACACGCCGATCGTGGTGATCAGGCCGACCTGCAGATAGATGTCGTTGTTCAGGCCCGTCAGAAGCGCGGCGAGCAGCGCGCCGACCACGCCCAGCGGCACGACCAGCATGACCGAGACCGGCACCGACCAGCTTTCATACAGCGCGGCAAGGCACAGGAAGACGATCAGCAGCGACAGGCCGTAGAGCGCGGGCGCCTGACCGCCGGACAGCTGTTCCTCATAGCTGAGGCCGGTCCAGTCGAGGCGGGTGCCGGGCGGCAGCTTGGCCTGCATTTCCTCCATCGCCTTGATCGCGGCGCCGGACGAGACGCCCGGTGCGGCCTGGCCCAGGATTTCCATCGACGGCTGGCCGTTATAGCGGGTCAGCTGCATCGGCCCCTGCTTCCAGGCGACCGACGAGAAGGCGGTGAACGGCGCCATCGTGCCGGTGTCCCCGCGCACATACAGGTCGCCGATATCCTCGGGCGCCATGCGATAGGCGGCATCGGCCTGGATATAGACGCGCTTCACGCGGCCCCGGTCGATGAAGTCGTTGACATAGGACCCGCCCCAGGCGGTCGCGATCGTGTTGTTGACGGTCGACAGGTCCAGGCCCAGCGCGCGCGCCTTGTCCTGGTCGACATCGACCTTCAGCTGCGGCGCATCGTCGAGCGCGTTGGGACGCACGCCGACCAGCGCCTTGTTCTGCGACGCCATGCCGAGCAACATGTTGCGCGCGGCGAGCAGCTTGTCGTGGCCGATCCCGCCTTCGTCGACCAGCTGCATGTCGAAGCCGGTGGCGTTGCCCAGTTCCTGGACGGCAGGCGGGATGATCGCGAAGATCAGGCCGTCGCTGTAGCGCGCGAACGCACCCATCGCCCGGCCGACGATCGCCTGCGCCTTGTTCTCCGCGCCGGGTCGGTCCTTCCATTCCTTCATCGGAATGAAGGCGATGCCGCTATTCTGGCCCTGCCCCGCAAAGCTGAACCCGTTGATCGTATAGACGCCGCGAATGGCACCGCCCGCATCGCTCAGGAAGTGATCGCGGACCAGGTCGAGGCCCTTCTGCGTGCGCGCCGTGGTCGAGCCCGGCGGTCCCTGGACCAGAGCGATCATCACGCCCTGATCCTCATCGGGAAGAAAGCCGCTGGGCAGTCGCACAAACAGCACGACCATGCCCGCGACGATCAGCGCATAGACGATCAGCGAGCGGCCCCAGCGACGCGCAGTGGAGCGTGCGCCCTTCTCATACCGGTCGCGACCCCGGTCGAACCGGTCGTTGAACCAGCGGAAGAAGCGCGCCAGCGGACCATGGCCCTCGCCCTTGTTGGGATCGTGCGGTTTCAGGATGGTGGCGCACAGCGCGGGCGTCAGGATCAGCGCGACCGCGACCGACAGCACCATGGCCGAGACGATGGTGATCGAGAACTGGCGATAGATGACGCCGGTCGACCCGCCGAAGAACGCCATCGGCAGGAACACGGCGGACAGCACCGCGGCGATGCCGATCAGCGCGCCGGTGATCTCGTCCATCGACTTTCGCGCCGCTTCCTTCGGCGACAGATGCTCGGTGGTGATCAGCCGCTCGACATTCTCGACCACGACGATGGCGTCATCGACCAACAGGCCGATGGCCAGCACCATGCCGAACAGGGTCAGCGTGTTGATCGAATAGCCGAACGCCGCCAGCACCGCGAACGTGCCCGTCAGCACCACCGGCACCGCGATCGTCGGGATCAGCGTGGCGCGGAAATTCTGGAGGAACAGGAACATCACGAGGAAGACGAGCACGACCGCCTCGACCAGCGTCTCGATGACCTGCTCGATCGACAGGCGCACGAACGGCGAGGTGTCGTAGGGGAAGATGACCTTGACGTCCGACGGGAAGGTCTTGGCGAGCTCGTTCACCCGCTCCTTGACCGCGACGACGGTGTCCAGCGCGTTGGCGCCCGGCGCCAGCTTGATGCCGATGCCCGAGGCGGGCTTGCCGTTCCACTGCGCCGAGAAGGCGTAATTCTCCGCGCCGATCTCGACCCGCGCGACGTCGCTCAGGCGGACGATCGAGCCGTCGGTGTTGCTCTTGAGGCGGATCTTGGCGAACTGTTCGGGCGAGGTCAGCCGCGACGACACCGAGACGGTGGCGTTGAGCATCTGTTCCTTCGGCGCGGGCTGCGCGCCGATCTGGCCCGCCGAGACCTGCGCGTTCTGCGCCGTGACCGCGTTGGTCACGTCCGCCATGGTCAGCGCATAGTTGTTCAGCTTGATCGGGTCGACCCAGATGCGCATCGCATATTGCGAGCCGAAGATCTGGGTATCGCCGACGCCGGTGACGCGCGACAGCGGATCGGAAATCCGCGAGGCGACGATGTCGGCCAAGTCGTCGGCGTTGTGCTTGCCGTTCTCGGAATAGAGACCGACGAACAGCAGGAAATTCTGCGTCGCCTTGGCGACGATGATGCCCTGGCGCTGGACCTCCTGCGGCAGCAGCGGGGTCGCCGCCTGCAGCTTGTTCTGGACCTGCACCTGCGCGATGTCGGGATCGGTCCCCTGTTCGAAGGTCAGCGTGATCGTCACGCTGCCCGCCGAGGAGGACGAGGACGAGAAGTAGCGAAGGTGGTCGATCCCCTTCATCTGCTGCTCGATGATCTGGGTGGTGGTGTTCTCCAGCGTCTGCGCGTCGGCGCCCGGATAATTGGCCGTGATCGACACCGCGGGCGGTGCGATCGCCGGGAACTGCGCGATCGGCAGCGTGCGCAGCGACAACAGGCCGGCGATGACGACCAGCACCGCCAGCACATAGGCGAAGATCGGGCGATCGATGAAATAGCGTGACATGGCTGGTTACTTCGCCTGTGCTTGGGCCTGAGCCTGGGGCTTGCCCGCTTGCGGCTGTGCGCCGGCGGGCTTGGCATTGGGGTCCCATGGCTTGCCCTGCACGGGCATGCCGGGACGCAGCATCATGCCGCCTTCGACGATGATCTTGTCGCCGGGCTTCAGGCCGCCGGTCACCAGCCAGTTGTCGCCGATCGACCGGCCGGTCTGGAGCGTACGACCCTCGACCTTGTTGCCTGCACCGATCACCATCACGGTCGCCTGGCCCTTCTCGTCGCGGCTGACCGCGCGCTGCGGCACCAGCATGGCGTTGGACCGCGTTCCCTCGACCAGCGAGGCGCGCACGAACATGCCGGGCAGCAAAAGGCCGTTGGGATTGGGGAACAGCGCGCGGATCACCTGCGATCCCGTGGTCGGATCGACGGTGACGTCGGCGAAGCGCAACGTGCCCTGCGGCCCGTACTCGCTGCCATCCTCGAGCGTCAGCTTGACGCGGGCATTGCCGTCGCGGGTCAGCTGGCCGCTCATGATCTGCCGCCGCAGCTTCAGCAACTCGGCGCTCGGCTCCTGGATATCGACATAGATGGGGTCCAGCCGCTGGATGGTCGCCAGCGCGCCCGTCTGCGAGGCGGAAACCAGCGCGCCGGTGGTGAAGACCGACCGGCCGATCCGGCCGGTGATCGGCGCACGGATGGTGGTGCGGGCCAGATCGATCTCGGCGGTGCGCAGCGCGGCCTGCTGCGCGGCGACATCGGCGCGGGCCTGGTCCGCGCTGGTCTGGGCGTTCTCGACCTCCTGGCGGGCGATCGCGTTGATCTTGACCAGTTCGCCGTAACGGCGTGCGAGTGCTGCGGTGGACGCGATGCTGGCGCGGGCGCGGGTCAGCGCGGCGCGGGCGCTGGCCACCTGGGCCTGATACGGGGCCGGGTCGATTCGGTAGAGCGGCTGGCCTTCGCGAACCACGTCTCCCTCGACGAACAGCCGCTGGGTGATCAGGCCATTGACCTGGGGGCGGACGTCCGAGGTTTCGAAGGCGGCCGTCCGGCCCGGCAATTCGGTCGTCAGGGTGACAGGCTGTTCCTTGGCCACCACATAAGCGACCGGTGCCGGTCCCTGCGCCGCCTGCTGCTGCTGCTTGCCACCGCTGCCGCAAGCGGCCAGGGCCAGCAGGGCGGCCGATGCCAACACACGACCCATAAGCCGATTGGAAGACATATCATTTCCCGCTTGCTAAATTGTATGAGAGCGATCACTCACAAAGCACGTCGTTAGACCCGCCATTCGAGTGCGTCAACATGCTTGAGAGAGGTTCCGTCGTGTCGAATACCAAGTGCTCGCTTCCCACCCGCGCGGAGTTGCGTCGGTGCAATATCAAGGAGGTAGCGCGTCGCCTGTTTGTGGAGAATGGCTTTCACGCCACCGGCATCGCCGCGATCGCCAAGGAATCGGGCGTCGCCGTGCAGCAGCTGTACCGCGACTTTCCATCGAAAGAGGACATCATCGCCGCCATCGTGGCGGCGGATTGCGAACGCATCGCTGACCAGAATACGCTCAACGCCGCATTGTCGACCAAGGACCGCGAGGGGATCATCGCCTGGCTGGTCGGAAACCCGTGCCGCAAGGACGATGCCAGCGACCGCCTGTTCCTGGAGATCGCGGCGGAGGCGGCCCGCAACGATCGGATCAGGGCGATCTTCCTCGACGTGCGCGAGCGGGCGTTCGAAAATATCAGCCGGGCCTTTGCGGGCCTGATGGGAAGCGACTCGATCAATGACGAGCATCGCAAGCTTGCCCAGGCGTTCATGATCATCTCGCTGGGCTCGGTCTGCGCCAGAACACTGCATCAGGAAAATGTGAAGCCCGGCAGCGACACGCTGATCGCCTGCCTGATCGACTGCGCCCGTCCGTGATGCGGCGCTTTTTCCGCCTGCAAGACCATCCGAAGCACGGTGGAGGGGTGTCATTGGTCGTCGGTTGAGTCCAACCTCTCGGCCTGCGACACCCCTGCGTCAGGCCTGCGGCGCGCCACCTCCCCTGCGAGGGGAGGAATGGTCACGCCATCCGAGCGCTGATGCTGACTGACGATCTTCACATTTCCGAAACGGCAGTGACTCGAAATCGAAGTCACAGTGTCACGAAACCCTTTTAGCGCGCCGCCCACGGGAGCCGGGAAGAGCGGCCCCTGGGGGGAAAGCACCATCATGAAATTCGCTACAGCCAGCGCCGTCGTGGCGTTGCAAATTCTGTTCGCGCCTGTGGTCTTCGCGCAGAACACCGTGTCGCCTGCGGCTTCCGGGTCCGACCAGACGGTGGCGGATGCGCCGACGGGCGACGATGTCGTGGTCACCGGCACGCGCGAGCGGGGGCGTACCCAGTTCGACACGCTCGCGCCCGTCGACGTGCTGCCGGAGGCGTTGATACGGTCCAGCGCGTCGGGCGATCTCAACACCGCGCTGGCCCAGCTTCTGCCCTCCTTCAACGTCCAGCGGCTGCCCGCAGCGGACGGCCAGGCGTTCGTTCGCCCGGCGACGCTCCGCGGCCTGTCCGCCGACCAGACGCTCGTCCTCGTCAACGGCAAACGCTATCACCGCTCGGCGCTGCTCGGCACGCGTGGTGCGCAGGCGCCCGACCTGGCCAGTATCCCTGCCCTCGCGATCAAGCGTATCGAGGTGCTGCGTGACGGTGCGTCGGCGCAATACGGCTCCGACGCGATCGCGGGCGTCGTCAACATCATCCTCGACGACCAGCCGGGGATGGAAGCCTATGGCCAGTTCAGCCAATATTATGCCGGTGACGGCAACAACTATCAGTCCGGCGCACGCGGCGGCATCGCGCTGGACGACAAGGGCGCCATCGTCTTCACCGGCCAGTTCGAGCATGGCGAAGCGACCTCACGCACCCGCCAGCGCCCCGACGCCATCGCCTTCCAGACGGCAAATCCGACGCTCGCCGTTCCCAATCCGGTCCAGCGCTGGGGCCAGCCCGACGAGGAGCGCGTACGTGGTGCGGTGGACATGCACTATGACCTGGCCGATGCGGCGACCGTCTATGCCTTCGGCACAGTGCAGCAGGGTGAGGGGCTGACCGACTTCAACTGGCGCAACCCCAGCAACACCGGCAGCGTCTACAACGCCAGCAGCGCCTTTCCCGGCTTCACCTTTCGCAGCATCTATCCGGCGGGCTTCACGCCGCGTTTCGGTACGCAATTCGCCGACCTGCAACTCGTCAGCGGGCTGCGGGGCAACCTGTCGGACGCGCTGAGCTACGACCTCAGCGCCTCGGCCGGGCGCAGCCGCATCGACTATACGATTTCGCAGACCCTCAACGCCTCGCTTGGGCCCTCCAGTCCGACCAGCTTCTATCTCGGCCGCCTGACGCAGCGCGAGACGAACCTGAACGCCGACTTCGTCTATCGCCTGCCCGTGGGCGGCGTGGAACCGCTCAACATCGCCTTTGGCGGTGAACGGCGGATCGAGCGTTATGCGGTCGGCGTCGGCGACCCCGCCTCCTATGCGATCGGTGCGGGGGCGGCGACGGGCCTGGCCCCCAATTCCAACGGCTTCCCCGGCTTCGGTCCGCAACAGGCGGGCAATTTCCAGCAGACGAGCAATGCCGGTTACGTCGACCTCGCCTGGCATCCGATCACGATGCTGACGCTGGGCGCGGCGGGCCGTTACGAGGATTTCTCGAGCTTCGGCGACAAGTTCACCTATAAATTCTCCGGCCGGGTCGAGCCGGTCGAGTGGCTGGCGCTGCGCGGCACCTATTCCACCGGATTCCGCGCGCCGACCCCGGCGCAGCTCAACACCCGCGTGGTGAGCCAGGGCCTCGACACCCGCACGCTGCAGGTGTTCAACCAGGGGCGTCTCGCCCCCAGCGATACGCTGGCCGTCGCGCTCGGGGCCAAGCCGCTGCGTCCCGAAACGTCGCGCAACATCAGCGCGGGCCTCGTCGCGCAGACGCATATCGGGCTCGGCGCGACGCTCGACCTCTATCAGATCGATGTCGACGATCGCTTCAGCCAGTCGGCGACGATCGCCATTCCGGCCAGCCTGCCCAACCCCAACCGTTTCACGTCGATCAGCTATTTCACCAACGACTTCAACACCCGCACGCGGGGCGTCGACGTCGTGGTGAGCTATGCCCGGTCGCTCGGAACCGGCCGGGCGAGCGCCACGCTGGCGTATAACTACAACCGCACCACGGTGCGCAGCGGCAACAGCGCGGCGATCGCCAACGACACGCAGCGGCGCATCTTCCAGGAACGCCTGCCGCAGCATAATGCGACCGGCACGCTGGGTTACGACATCGGCCCCGTGGGCGTGATGCTGCGCGGTCGCTATTACGGGCCGTGGACCGACGTGACCGGCAATGCGACCGGCGAGCTGTTCCAGCGGTTCGGCGGCATCGCCCTGTTCGACGCGTCGCTCACTTACCGGATGACGCCCAGTATCTCGATCCGGGGCGGAGCGGAGAACGTCTTCGGCACCTATCCGGCCGAGGCGACCAACCAGGCCAATCGCGGTCTGATCTATTCGCGCAACGCCCCCTACGATACCGATGGCGGCCGTTACTACGTTCGGCTCGGGGTGAGCTTCTGATGATCGATCGGCGCGCGTTGCTGGCGGGCGGGATGGCCGCCACCCTGCCCCTGACGACGCGCGCCGAGCCATTGGCGCACCCGGCGGCCGACGACGAGGGCTTCTGGGCAAGGGTGGCCGGTGAATATGACGTTCCGGCGGACGTCATACAGCTGGAAAACGGGAATTGGGGGCCGATGGCACGCCCGGTCCAGGCCGCCTATGAACAGGCCGTCGCGCGGGTGAACCGCGACACAAGCTATTATGCCCGGCGCGGGATGGTGGCCGACCTTGCCGCCGCGCGCACCGCCATCGCCGGCGAGCTGGGCGTGCCCGCCGACGAGATCGCCTTCACGCGCAACGCGACCGAGGCGTTGAAGGCCTTGATCCTCGGCTATAATCGCCTCAGCGCGGGCGACACGATCCTGTACGCCGATCTCGATTATGACAGCATGCAGGCGTGCATGGAGAGCCTGGCCCGGCGTCGCGGCGTCCGGGTCCGCCGTATCGCCCTGCCCGAACCGGCGACCCGTGCCAACGTGATCGACGCCTATGCACAGGTCATGGCCGACGAACCCCGGCTGAAGCTGATCCTGCTCACCCATCTCAGCCACCGGACGGGGCTGGTCATTCCAGTGCGGGAAATCGCCGCCATGGCGCGCGCGCGCGGCATCGACGTGATCGTCGACGCGGCGCATAGCTGGCAGCAGCTCGATTTCGCGCTGCCCGATCTCGATTGCGATTTCGTCGGGCTGAACGGCCACAAATGGCTGGGCGCGCCGCTCGGCCTTGGGATCCTTCATATCCGCAAAGCCGCGCTCGCCCGCATCGATCGCGATCCGGCCGAGCCGACCGACGGGCCCGACACCGTCATGGCGCGTATCCATACGGGGACGCTCGACTATGCCGCCTAGCTCACCGCCCCCGCCGCGCTTGCCTTTCAGCAGCGGATCGACCGTGCCGCCCGCGCCGCGCGGCTGCGGGCTTTGCGCGACCACTGGGTTCGGCAGGCCCGCGCCATTCCGGGTCTGGAGGTACTGACGCCCGATGACACCGCGATGCACGGCGCCATCACGTCGTTTCGCCTAAACGGCGCCACCAGCCCGGAGGCCAACGCCGCCATCACCCGGCAACTGCTCGACCGGCATCGTATCTTCACGGTGCACCGGACGGGCGTGGCCAAGGGCGCCTGCGTCCGGGTGACGCCTTTCCTGTTTACCAGCATGGCCGATATCGACCACCTGGTCGCCGCCCTGCGGGATATAGCCGGGCGAGTGTAGGCCACTGTCGAAAGCCGCTGCGGCATCCGTCCCCTGCCCCCAGATGACCGCGCTGCCCATTCGTTTCGGATGTCGATGCCACCGAAAGCGACGATGATCGTTACGGCCCTATACACCCGGTTGAGGGCATCGGGATCGAACGGGGGTATCGCGATATGGCATGGGCTATCCGGCTGCTTGCCGGCAGGGGCCGGACGAGGTTTTCGTCGCATTTGCTGCGATGGGCCATTTTGTCGTTCCGAACGGTCCGCAGCGGCCTGCGCGACGATTTCGGCATCGCCGCCAGCTCGATCGCCTTCGCGGCCTTTCTGGCCATCATCCCGCTGGTCGGCATGATCACCCTTGCCTATAGCCTGTTCGTGCCGCCCGCGACGGTCGCGCGCAATCTGGCGACACTGACCGCGATCATGCCGCTCGAGGCGCGACAGATCGTGATCCGGGGATTGCACAACGCACTCAACATCGACCGCGCCTCGATCGCGACGCTGCTGGTGTCGGTCGGCATTGCGGTGTTCAGCGCGCGGCGTGCCGGGCGGTCGCTTCTCCACGGCATCAACCTGGCCTATCGTATCGAAGTCGAGCGGCGCGGTCTGCGGCGGCAGCTTGTATCCACGCTTCTGGCGCTGGGCTGCGCGGCGCTCGTACTGACCGCCCTCGCCTCGCTGTCGGTCCTGGCCTTCCTGCAAAGCTATGTGCCCGACGGCCTGCCCGGTGCGCGGCTTGTCTCGACCCTGACGCTGTTCGGGTCGCTCACTTTGGGAGCGGGGGCCGGTCTGATCCTGGTCTATCGTTATGGCTCGGCCGCCGAGGAGGCGATCGCGTGGCGTGACGCGTTGCCGGGGACGATCGCGGGCGTGACGATGTGGCTCGCCTCGACCATCCTCTTCCGCGCTTATGTCGCCCATGTCGCGCGGTTCGATGACACCTATGGCTCACTGGCGGCCGCGGTCGTCCTGATGCTGTGGCTGATGGTGTCCGCCTGGGCGCTGCTGCTCGGTGCACGCCTGAATGCCGAGGCGATGGACGATGCCGGGACACGTATCAAGGAACATCGTGAATGACCGCTACTTCCCGCGCATGATGGCAACGATGCGCACCGGAGCAAGGGGCAGCGACGGCCGCCACGCCGCCCCAGATAGCGGCAAGCGGCTGTTCCTATGAACGGTGATCTTCCGAAAGCGGAGGGTCATTCGCGGGGCAGGTTGCCGGGGCTTGTCCGCCTGACGAAGAGATAGCTCAGCGACAGGAGCACCAGAAACGGAACACCATAGAGCAAGGTCGATGCGAACGGGCCGGTGAAGGGCGTGGAAAGCAGGATGGCCGCCATCGCCGCCGCACCGGCAATGCTGGTGAAGGGATAGCCCCACATGCGAAATCCCTGCTCGCCAGCCCCCGAGCGCCGCCGAAAGGCGAGGTGCGTCAGGAAGATCATCATCCAGGCGAACATCGCACCGAATGCAGAGATGCCGATCATGATGCCGAAAGCCCGCTGCGGCTCGATCAGGTACAGCAGCGTCGCCGGTGCGATACCCAACGCGGATGCGAGGAGCGCCATGAGCGGCACCCCCGCGGGGCTCACCCGACCCAGGCGCCGGGGTGCCTGCCGCGCCCGCGCAAGGCTGAACAACATGCGCGTCGAGGTGTAGAGCTGGCTGTTCATCGCCGACAGCGCGGCGATCAGAACCACGGCGTTGAGCAGACCGGCCCCGCCCGGAATGCCGATCGCGAGCATCACGGCGACGAACGGGCTCGATGCCGTACCGGCCTGTGTCCAGGGGACGATCGCGAGCATCAACGCCAGCGTGCCGAGATAGAAGATCGCCAGCCGCAGCATCGTGGCGCGAAACGCCCGCACGATCGCCCGTTCGGGATCGACGGCCTCGCCCGCCGCGACGGCGATCATCTCGATGCTGAGATAGCTGAAGATGGAGACGATGACCGCACTCCAAAGGCCGCCCAGCCCATGCGGCAGGAAGCCGCCATGGGACACGTAATTCGCCAGGCCGATCGCCGATCCAGCAGGCGCCCGCGCGACCACCAGCGAGCCGAGGAGCAGAAAACCGAGGATCGCGACGATCTTGATCGCGGAGAAGATATATTCGACCGTGCCGAACAGGCCGACGCTGGCCGCGTTCACCAGCAGCAACGCGGTGCCGAACAGCAGCATCCAAATCCAGCCGGGCATCGTCGGCAACCAGAACTGCATGTAGATCGCAACCGCTGTCAGTTCGGTGCCGACCGCCAGCACCAGCGCCGACCAATAGGCATAGCGTACGACGAACCCGGCCCATGGGCCGAGATAATGCTCGGCCAGATCGCCGAACGAACCACTGGTCGGGTGCGCGACGGTCATCTCGGCCAGACACCCCATCAGCAGGAGGGCAATGACCCCGCCAATGGCATAGCTGATCAGTACCGCAGGTCCGGCAAGGCCAATCGCCAGGCCGCTGCCCAGGAACAGGCCCGTACCGATCGCGCCGCCGATCGCGATCATCGCCAACTGACCCGAGGTCAACCGGCGGTGAAGATCGCCCTGCTCGGCCGCTTCCGTCACGTCACCACCCCGCATTGCTGGAGATCGTCATTAAATCCGCGCGGGTCATTGCGAGGTCGCCCCAAAGACAAATCCATCGGCAAAGGCGTAGGACAGCGCAGCCGTCAGGCGCCAGTCCCATTCGACGTCCCTGCCCCGCGGATATCGCCGCACCACGATCGGCCTCAGGCGGCGGGGCTGACCGACAAAGGTCGAAGGTGCGCGCCCGATCGGGGACGGCATCCCAAATACCGTCCGGTTTCGCCATGCGAAGTCGGCATCCTTCGGGTCGCGCAAAGCCCTAGGCTGACGTCATTTTTATCCTATGTTTAACTCCTTAGGGTCCATAACGGCCCAATTGGAGGAGTTGCCCCTTGTCGATCGAAGAACCGAGTTTCGAAACCGTTACCCTGAACGACCTGGAACGGATGGACGGGACGGATCGCGACGCTCTGCCGTTCGGCGTGGTCGGCATTGGCGCGGACACGATCGTCCGGGTGTATAACGCCACCGAAGCGCGCATGTCCGGGCTGGACCCGTCGACGGTGATCGGCGTTCCGTTTTTCGACGCCGTGGCCCAGTGCATGAACAATTTCCTGGTCGCCCAGCGTTTCGAGGACGAGCCGTCGATCGACGATATCATTCCTTATGTGCTGACGCTCCGCATGCGCCCGACCAAGGTCCGTCTCCGCCTCCTCGCGGACCCCGAGGTGCCATGCCGCTATGTCCTGATCGAACGGTGAGGAAGCTCCCGTGAGCGAAAAGTCCAGCGAAGAGCAGCTCCTCGAATTCCTGTACGCATGCCCGGTCGGCCTGATCGAGTGCAATATGGTCGGCGACATCGGCCTGATGAACCCGCACGCGATGCAGCACCTGCTGCCACTGGCGGGCGGGCGCGATGCGGGCAACCTGTTCACCACCCTGGAACAGCATGCCCCCGAACTGCGCAGCCTCGTCGCGGCCTATGCATCCTCGACGGGCCGGATATGCGATGGCCATCGCATCTTCGTCGACCTGGGGCGCGACCGCCGGGCGCAGGTGCCCAAGGTCCTGGCCTGCACCATCGTAAAGCTGGGCCCGGATCGCCTGATGGCCACGCTGTCGGATATCAGCCAACAGGTCGTCCAGGAGGACAGGCTGCGCCAGGCCGACACCTGGTTCGCCACGCTGCTGGACGGCGTCCACGACTATGCCGCGCTGATGATCGGCCCCGATGGAATGATCACCTCGGCCAATACCTGTTTTACCAGGCAGACGGGCCATGCCTGGGACGCGGCGGTCGGGCGGGGCCTTGCCGAGGTTCTGAAGGAAACCGACCAAGGCGGGGACCTTCGCCTGAACGAACAGATCCAGATCGCCGGGCGGGACGGCTGGCACCTTCAGGAGGGGTGGCAGATGCGGGCCGACGGCGAACGCTACTGGTGCCAGCGCCTGGTGGTCGCGCAGTCGGACAAAGCGATGGGTGGCCCGTCCGGCTATTCGGTGGTCCTGCGCAACGTGCCGCGCCGCGAAGGTGCGGCCGAGGATTTGCGCCGCCTCCTCACCTGCGATCATCTGACGGGCGCCGCCAACCGCCGCCATTTCGGCGACGTCATGGAACGCGAGCAGGTGCTGTGGCGCGAATTGCGCCAGTCGCTCTCGCTCGTCGTGGTCGATCTGGATCACTTCAAGGCCGTCAACGATACCTACGGCCATCCGATCGGCGACGCGCTGCTGTGTCGCGTCGTCGAAACCTGCACCGCCCTGCTTCCCCCTCGCGGCATCTTCGCGCGGCTCGGCGGGGAGGAGTTCGGCGCACTGCTGCCACGCTTCGATCGTGATCAGGCCTTCGCCCTGGCGGAAGAAATGCGCGAGGCGATCGCCGCGCTGCAGATCGAAACCCCGCTCGGCATACTGACGGCGACCGCCAGCCTGGGCTGTGCCGCGCTGGACGAAGCCAATGGATCGATCGACGGGCTGATCAAGCTGGCCGACGAACGCCTTTACGCGGCCAAACGCGGTGGCCGGAACCAGGTCTGTCGTCCACAGGCCCATGCTGCGTGACGATCATAGGGCGCCCGGCCTTCCGGCGAATTGTGACCGCCGTGGTCGCGGCCGAAATACGCCGTCTCCGCCACGCGGACCTTCCCAATT
Organism: Sphingomonas flavida; assembly: GCF_036663655.1. Lineage (NCBI taxonomy): Bacteria > Pseudomonadati > Pseudomonadota > Alphaproteobacteria > Sphingomonadales > Sphingomonadaceae > Sphingomonas > Sphingomonas flavida. Next base: position 18,420 of record NZ_JAXOJH010000001.1, on the reverse strand, counting down.
CGCCCGACTGGGAAGATACGACGCCGATCGGTGACCAGGGACTGGGGCTGGACTCGCTCGAACGGCTGGGCGCGCTGGGGGGACTGGCGGAGGTGTTCGGCCTGGACGACGCGACCCTGCCCGACCGGCCCGCGCGATACGTCGGCGACTGGGTCGACTGGGTCATGCAAGGCCATCCACCGGGCGGAAGCCGGATCACGATCAAGACATCGGGTTCGACCGGTCCGTCCGTCTCCTGCACCCACCCCCTGTCGGACCTCGTCGACGAAGCAGGATATTTCGCGCAGCGACTGGCCGACCGCCGTCGTATCGTCGCCCTAGTCCCCGCACATCATCTCTATGGACTGATCTGGACCGCGCTGCTGCCCGATGCCCTGGGCGTACCGGTGGTCATGCGCGAGATCGGCACCGCGCTCGACCTCGTGCCCGGCGACCTTGTCGTGGCGGTGCCCGATCAGTGGCAGGCCATCGGCATGCTGACCCGCCAGTTTCCCGGCGATATCATCGGCGTCAGCTCCGCCGCTCCGTTGCAGGACATGCTCGCCGATGCGCTGATCGCCGCAGGGCTTGCCGGATTGTTCGATATCTACGGATCGTCCGAAACCGGGGGGATCGCGATACGCGAGCATCCGGCGACCGAATACGACCTGCTGCCACGCTGGAGCCTGTTGCCAAGCGATGGCGACTGGGAACTGACCGACGGGCGCGGCGCGCGATACGCCCTGCCCGATCATATCGATCGGACGGGCGAACGCCGCATCCGCCCCACGGGGCGGCGTGACGGCGCCGTACAGATCGGGGGGCATAATGTCAGCCTGACCCATGTGGCGGAGACGCTTCGTCGCATCGACGGCGTGGCGGATGCCGCCGTCCGCTTGCATGGGAATGGCCGCCTGAAGGCGTTTGTCGTGCCGGAGGACAGCCGTGATCCCGCCGAACTGGCCAAGGTCATCGAGGAAAGCATGGCCGCGTCGCTGTCCGTCCCGGAAAGGCCACGCAACCTGACGTTCGGCCCTGCCCTGCCGAAGAATACCATGGGCAAGCTTGCCGACTGGACATGATCCACGCCCTTATCTAACTGACGTGGCGATATTCCGGGCAAGCACGGGCCACACGCAAATGCCCGCTTGCGCGCCGGGCGATCCGGCGTGACGATGCGGCATGCTGTCCCTCCTCCCGCTTCTGCTCCTCCAGGCCGCGCCGGTTCAGGTGCCTCCACTGACCCCGGCGAGCAGGCCCGCGCCGTCCGTCTCCAAATGGCCCGCGCGGGATGCGCAGTTCACGATACGCGATTTTCGCTTTCGCTCGGGTGAGACGATGCCGGCGTTGCGCATCAACTATACCATGCTGGGGTCGCCACACCGCAACGCCCGGGGCGAGATCGACAATGCCGTCATGGTGCTGCACGGTACCGGTGGCACCGGTCGGCAGTTCCTGGCGCCGCAGTTCGCAGATGCGCTCTATGGCCCGGGGCAGCCACTCGACATCACGCGCTATTGGATCATTCTTCCCGACGGGATCGGGCATGGCAAGTCGTCCAAGCCGTCCGACGGCCTGCGCATGCGGTTCCCGCATTACGATTATGACGACATGGTCGAGGCGCAATATCGGCTGTTGCATGACGGGCTCGGCATCCGCCGGATGCGCCTGATCATGGGAACCTCCATGGGCTGCATGCACAGCCTGGTCTGGGGTGAGAGCCATCCCGACTTTGCCCGCGCGTTGATGCCGCTGGCGTGCGAGCCGGTCGAGATCGCCGGTCTCAACCGCATGTGGCGCAAGCTGGCGATCGACGGGATCCAGGCGGACCCCGCATGGTCGGGTGGCGACTATCGTTCGCCGCCGAGCCAAGGACTGCGCACCGCCGCCAGCCTGCTCTTTGTCGCAGGGGCCGCCCCGCTTTATTTCCAGTCACAATATCCCCGCCGGGAAGCGGCCGAGGCGTTCGCGCGCGAACGGGTGGCCGCGTCCATAGCGGGAACCGACGCGAACGACCTGATCTACCAGATCGACGCTTCACGAACCTATAATCCATGGCCGCGACTGGAGGCGATCACCGCGCCGACCATGTGGGTGAACTCGGCCGACGATTTCATCAACCCGCGCGGTCTCGATTATCCGCAGCGCGCGGTGAAGCGGATGCAGGACGCCCGCTTCCGCCTGATCCCCGAGACGGCAGACACGCGCGGCCATGGAACGCACACCGCAGCCCGGTTCTGGTCGCAGGACCTGACCGACCTGCTGCGACGCACCGAATAGGCGGGTCAGCCCTGCAAGCCGGCCAGCCCCAGCAGCCCGATCGCCGCCGTCACGAGGATCAGTGCCACCACGCTCGACAGCGCAACCAGGGTGGCGGCCTCCTTCTCGCGCGTGCCGAGCAGCGATGCGAAGAGCGAGACGTTGGCCGCGATGGGGAACAATGCGATCAGACCGACAAGGATCTGTTCGCGCTGGCCCAGCACCCCGACGAACAGCGCTTCGATCGCCAAGGCGGCCGCGACCAGCACCACCGCGCTGACCTGTCGCACGGCCAGGATGCGGACCAGCACCCGTCCGTTTGTCTCACCGGTCTTCACCTTGGCCAGATTGAACCCGATCACCGCCATCCCAAGGATCGAGACGAGGGTCGACACCATGTCGGCCGGTCCGCGCAGCGATTGCGGTGCCTGAACCCCGGACAGCTTCAATATGACGGCCACGACGAACGCGTAGAATAGCGGGATCCGCAAAGCCTTTGACGCGGCCTTGGCACGCCCCTCCTTGGTCCGCGCGACGCGGTAATAGCCGATCGTGTCGCCATAGAGCGCGGTGCCGACGAAGGCGCAGATGATGGTCGACACCGCCGCTTCACCGAACAACGCGCTGGCGACCGGCATGCCGAAGAAGGCGACGTTGAAGAACGAGAAGCTCGCCGACAGAAGCTGCGGATCGAAATCGTCACCGTGTCTCTTCGACAGCCAATGCGCGGGCAGCGCCATCAGCGCGGCGACCACGAACATCATCGGCGGAATGACGGCCAGTTCGGCGGGTTCGGCCCGCAGCACCTTGTCGATGACCAGAAGCGGGATCAGTCCATAGACCAGCAATGCGGAGATCAGCTTCGGCGCCCATGGCAACCACCGCCCCCCGCCCCAGGCGAGCATGATGACACCGAACAGCGGCAGAACCTGGGCCAGAACATCGCCCACGCTTCCGTTCATCGGCTTTCCCCTGCGATCTTGATCAGCATGTCCTGCACCGCCCGCTCGGCGCATTGCACGTTGAACCACACCGCGTTCGTATCGCGCTGTACGCCGTTGACCAGCTGGCCCACCGCGTAGAGGCGGGGCGCTTCGCGGTCATGGGTGATGACCTCACCCGTCTGGCGATGCGCCTCGATCCCGCCCGAGGGGTGCGGATGCAGCCATCGTCGTTCGGCCAGCTGGACGATCAAGTCGTCGGGTATCTCGTCCAGCGTCATCGCGGTGCCCGTCGCATTGACGACGACCGGCGCGCTAACCGTCCGTCCATCGGCGAGGGTGGAGACGAACAGCGGTTTCTCCGCATCGCGCACCGTGTTCGCTACGCCGCCAAGGACCTGCAACTGCCCCCGCTCGGCCGCTTCGGCAAGCCTGCACGCATTCGTCATCGGCATGGTGAAGCGTGCGGTGGCGAAATGCGGGGCAAGCCACCGGGTAAAGCGATCGCGATCGCGCGGCCCCAGCAGGTCCCACATCTCCGATGCCTCGAACCGGGCCGAGGTCAGGATGCGCTGGAAGATCTCGCGGCGGCTGTCGGCCCGGGCTATGTCGATCGGCAGCAGCTCCAGGGCGGATCGCCGCATCCGATCCTCGGCCTGCCAGTCGATCCGCTCGCCTTGCGCCGCCGCCGCTTCGTCGGCTTCCCGGCGGAACAGGCGGAAAAGGTCGACGATCGAAAAGCGCGGTCCCCGCTCGCGGATCAGGCGTCGCATCTCCGACAGCGTGAAATGGACCCTGGGATAGCTATCCTCGGGTGCCGGAATTTCAACCCGCGGCAGCATCCCGTCCTTGGATACGAAATGGATCAGGCCGCGATGATCCTGGTCCATCAGCGTCGCAAAGGTGTCGATCGCGCTCAGGCTGCTGCCCAGGACGATCACGTCCTGCTCCTCGCCGATCCCTTCGCGCAACCGCCGGGCGGGCCAGGGGAAATCGAAATAGCCCGGCTGGTTCTCCAGATCCTCGAACCGGATCGGTTTGGGGGTGCCGATGGCCAATAGCGTATAGTGGCTCTCGACGACGCTTCCGTCCCGCAGGTGAATAAGGGCCGCATCCCGGTTGCCCTCGATCGCGACCGCCTCGCTGCGATGCACGTGCACGGGAACGCCTGCCGCGTCGGCACGGCGATGGGCATCGGCAAGCACTTGGCGGATATATTCGCCATATTCCGCGCGCGGCGCATATTCGACACCGTCCGGGTCAAGCGGCCGACGTTCGGCGAGCCATTCGCGGAAATGGCCCGGCTCGTTCGCATATAGTCCCATCAGCCGCGACTCCGTGTTGAGCAGATGCCCCGGCTGGTCGGTCCCGAACGCCAGTCCGGGCCCCATGTCCTCCTCCCGCGACACGAGGTGCAGTTCGATGCCGGGAATGGGCGCCGCCGCAAGCCGGATGGTCGCTTCGGCAAAGGCGGCGACACCGCATGTCCCCATGCCGATGATGGTGATGGAAAAAGCCATTTTGTCCCCGTGCGCCACAGCGCCAAAGGGTCAGGCGCGATCGCGGACTTAAAGGGCTTCGTGTCAGTCAGCGTTCCGCGCAGCCGGTGTTACGTTTTGTTTCTGAAAGTACTCTGGTGACGGTTGGAAGTGCTGCAACCCTCACCTCGCAAGCGCAACGATAGCCTTGAAAACTCCGACATGTTCCGAGCGAAACCGCATCGCCTTCGCATCGTTGAACGGACGACGCGCGAAAGCCATGCGTGTCCTTCGCGGCGTTTTCCGCAGCCGATCAGGAGACAGGAATGACCGATCTGCCGACCCAGACACCTCTGCCGAATGACGGCAGCGACGCCGACCAGCCCCCGGTCCTGCCGTTCCTACACATGTGGACCCAACTCGACGGCATCAGCCGGATCGACCTGTCCCGCATGACGGGGTTCGGCATGAAGAGCGTGGGCGGCGGAGCCGATCCGCAATGGATGCGCCCCTTCCCCGGTGAGGTCGCCGCGATCAACTTCGCCATCCTGCCGGTCGGCTGGACCGGCGACTGGCATGAAAGTCCCAAGCCGCAATGGGTGATCCCGCTGCGTGGCCGCTGGTTCATCGAGACGATGGACGGCAACCGTGTGGAGATGGGGCCAGGCGATATCCATTTCGGCCAGGACCAGGGCACGACGGACGAAAAGGGGCATCGCTCCGGCCAGATCGGCGACGAACCGTGCCTGCAGATCATGATCCAGTTCGCTACCTCGCCCGCCGCGCAGACGCGCGATCCGTTCGGGGCATGACCGACGCGACGATGCAGCCCGCACTGTTGACCCCGGCACGGCTGCGCCAACCCGGCCCGCCCGCGCCGACCGACATGCCCCCGCCCCGCATCCACCGTGATGAAGCGCGCGCGGTGCTGGGCGGGGCCATCCTCGTCACGCTGTACGATCAGGCGAGCTGGAGCGAGGGGCCGATATGGTGGCCGCGCGAGGCGAACCTGGTATGGAGCGATATCGTCGGCCGCCGCGTGCTCGGCTGGCGCGAGGACGGGGCGGTGGACGTGCTGCTCGACGCGACCCCGTTCACCAACGGCAACGCCGTGCTGCCCGACGGCACGCTGGTGCATTGCGAACATGGTCGTCGGGCGATCAGTCGGTCCGACGGGACCGGCGTCGCGACCGTGATCGCTCGCCACGCGGAGGGGACATGCCTGAATGCGCCTAACGACCTGATCGTCGCCGCCGATGGCGCGATCTGGTTCAGCGACCCGACCTTCGGCCTGGAAAATCCCAAACAGGGCGTGCCCGGCCACAGCGAAAGCGGGCGGACCGCGATATGCCGGATCGGCACCGACGGCGCGGCAAGGCGAATGGTCGACATGGCCCAGCCCAACGGTTTGGCCTTCTCACCGGACGGCCGCATCCTCTACGCATCGCAAACGCCCGAACATGGCGAAGGCGAGGTCGCGATCTTCGCCTTCGACTGGGATGGCGAGGCGCTGTCCAACCGCCGCCGCTTCGCCACGGTGGCCGAGGGGATTCCAGACGGTTTCACGGTCGACCGGCGCGGTTGGCTATGGAGCAGTTCGAGTGCGGGGGTGGAGATCTTCGACGACGCCGGACGCCATCTCGCCACCGTGCCGACACCGGGGCTGTGCAGCAACTGTACGTTCGACGCCGATCAGAGGCGGTTGTTCGTCACCGGCGGGTCCTGCCTGTGGATGCTATCGCTGCCCTGAATGCGCACAGCCATGGCGACGCCATGGAATGAAGCCGGTCGCGATCGTGGAGCATCAACGCGGCCCGTGTGACGCGCGAGATCGACGGTTTCGCTCTGTAACAGGCTGCCCTGCTGGAGGTCTTGACCGCGAGGGCGCTGAGCGGTGCACCACGTGCTGTCTAGGCCGGTGTCCCGCAGAGCTTTGCGCACCTCACCGGACATAGGGGCGAGAGAAAAACGCGCCAGATCAGCCGAGCGTCACATCCCCTCTTGCGCCTGAGGACGGATACGATATCACCTGTGTTAAGTCCGACAAAAGGTCGAGTGATCCGGTGGTTTGGAAAACCGGCCTGTCGGATCGGCAACGGATCAGAGGGCGGTCACGGGAGAGACGAATATGCGGCATGGGCTATATCGGACGGCGTTGTTCATCGGCGTAGGCATGGCGGGGCTTACGGCAAACGTACCAGCCGTCGCTCAGGTGGGCGCGGCTCAGGCACCGGCCCCTGCCCCGTTACTGCCGACCGCGCTGGACGAACACGGACAGCCGATAGCGGTCGGCGCCGTGCCGGCTCAGGGCTTTGCCTATACCCGGCTGCGCAACGGCGTGCAGGTCCGCGTGAACGGGGTATCGAAGACCATCCTGTTCTACGGTCCGTCGACCGTGCGCGTGAACGCCAATCTGGGCCGCAATCACTGGACCGCCAAGAGCATCGTCGTCGTCGCGCCCCCGGCCGATATCGACTTCACCCTCGCCGATGACGCCGGGACGCTGACCATCGCCAGCGCCCGGCTCCGCGTGGCGATCGACAAGGCGACCGGCGCTGTCCGCTTCCTCGACGCGGCCGGTCGGCTGTACACGAGCGAGGACCCTGCCGCCCCGCAGAGCATCAAGCCGATCACCAGCGCCAAGGATCCCAGCTACGAGGTCGAGAACCGTTTCCGCCTGGCCCCGGACGAGGCGATCTATGGTTTCGGCTTCACCGACGACGGGGCGATCAACCGGCGCGGCACCGAACTGAACCTCGTCCAGACCAATATCGGCATCATCATCCCGGTCATGGTGTCGAACCGCCGTTACGGGGTGATGTGGGATACCTATTCCCACATGCGCTTTGCCGACGATGCCCGCGGCACGCGGCTCTGGGCGGAGGATGCGCCGGGCGGGGTCGATTATTACTTCATGGGCGCCGACACGATGGACGGCGTGGTCCAGGCCTATCGCAAGCTGACCGGCGATGCCCCCATGTATCCCAAGCAGGCCTTCGGCCTGTTCATGAGCAAGGAGCGTTACACGACGCAGGCCCGCCTGGTCGAGGTGGCGGAGACGTTCCGGCGCGAGCGCTTCCCGCTCGATTACATCGTTCAGGACTGGCAATATTGGGGTGGCAACGACGGCAGCTGGAGCGGGATGACGTGGGACAAGACCCGCTTTCCCGATCCGGTCGGCGCGATCCGCCGCATCCACGACCTGCACATGAAGCTGATGGTGTCGATCTGGCCTTCGGTTGGCAACGATACCGCGCTGGGCAAGGAACTGGACCAGCACGGCCTGCGCTTCGCACCGCTGCACTGGATTTCGAAAAAGGCGCGGATCTATGACGCGTTCAGCCCGCTGGGGCGGCAAATCTACTTCAAATATGCCAAATCCGGGCTGCTCGACAAAGGCGTCGACGCGCTGTGGATGGACGGGACCGAGGTCGAGGTCAGCACCGCGATGCACGACGCCAAGGCGGCGGTCGACGACATCAAGTCGCTGGGCCGCAACGCCATGGGCGACTTTTCGCGCTACCTGAACGCCTATACGCTGATGACGACGCTGGGGACCTATGAGGGGCAGCGGGCGACGAGCGACAAGCGGGCGCTGACCCTGACCCGATCGGCCTGGGCGGGGGCACAGCGGACCGCCGCGACATCCTGGTCGGGCGATACACAGGCGAGCTGGGAAACGCTGCGCCATCAGATCGCGGGCGGGGTGAACGTCACCGTCACCGGCAACCCCTATTGGACGCAGGATACCGGCGGCTTCTTCGTCAGCGGTTATAATGGCGGTGCCCGAAATCCCGCCTATCGCGAATTGTTCGCGCGCTGGTTCCAATATGCGACGTTCAACCCGCTGATGCGCGTGCACGGCACCGACATCGAGCGCGAGCCCTATATCTTCAAGACGATCGACCCGCAGGTCTATTCCTCGCTGCTGGGCGCGACGAACCTGCGCTATCGCCTGCTGCCCTATATCTACGGGATGGGATGGCAGGTGACCTCGGGCGGCTATACGATGATGCGCCCGCTGGCGATGGACTTCCCCGACGATGCGCGGGTGCACGGCATCAAGGACGCCTTCATGTTCGGCGGGTCGCTGCTGGTCCATCCGGTCACGCGGGCGATGTACCATGTCGAACCGGAACCCGCCGCGACGGTGCCTGCCTCCGTACTGTCGACGATGGACGGCAAGCCGGGGCTGGCAGGCCAGTATTTCCAGGGCCGCAATTTTGACAAGCCCGCCGGTCGCGTCGTCGACACGATCATCGACAAGAGCTGGCCCGAGCCCCCGCTCCAGCCGCTGCCGCCCGGCCTGACCGGCCTGAGTGATTTCTCCGCGCGGTGGGAGGGTATGCTGGAGGCGCCCGAGGACGGCGAATATGAACTCGGCCTGCAGGGCGACGACGGCGTGCGGCTGTTCGTCGACGGTCGCAAGCTGGTCGACGACTGGACGGGTGGCGCGTCGCGGTATCGCGGTGCGAAGGTGACGCTGCGCAAGGGCCAGCGAGTGCCGATCCGTATCGAATATTATCAGGGCGACGGCCAGCGCGACCTGCGCTTTGCATGGCGGCGGCCCGACGAACTGGCCCGCGTGACCGCCCGCGCCAGCGAGCGGCCGCAGCTGGCGGTGCAGACCTATCTGCCCGCAGGCGGCGACTGGTATGATTTCTGGACCAACGCTCGACTGGCGGGCGGCCGGGACGTGTCGCGTGACGTCCCCCTCGACATCATGCCGCTCTATGTCCGCGCGGGTACGATCCTGCCGATGGGGCCGGTGCAGCAATATGCGACCGAAAAACCCGAAGCGCCGTATGAAATCCGCGTCTATCCCGGCGCGAACGGCCGCTTCACCCTTTATGAGGACGACAACGAAACCTATGCCTATGAGCGGGGCCAGCGCGCGACCTACGAGCTGGCATGGGACGATGCCCGTCGCACCCTGACCATCGGCGCACGCACCGGCAGGTTCCCCGGCATGGTGCCGACCCGGCAACTGAACATCGTCGTCGTGAAGCCCGGCACGGAGGGCGGCGTCGCAGAGCGGCCCGCGACGAGGACGGTGACCTATACCGGCAAGGCGATGCGGCTGACGTTCTGAAAACCGCACCCCCCCCCACCTTGCGGAACCGCCAGTATCGCAGCCCAGGCGGCGAGCTGGCGGGTGATCGCACCAGCTCGCTGCTCTTCACTCGAGCACCGAGGACGGCAGGTCGCGCAGCGCGCTCGCCACCCTTCAGTGGCTTCTCCCGTCGCCAGAGGATTCAACTGGTATACCGCTGAAGAGTTTCGATCTCTTCGGCGTACGGGTCGGTCAGGCCGATCCAGACGAACTTGGACCGGTCGGAGGAGTGACGGGCGCGAACAGCCGCCCGCCATGGATCAGCAGCAGCACCCCGGTGCCCGCAAGAATGAAGGTCAACAGCGCCAGGCCGAACTCCGCAACCTGTGCCGGGCCGTGGCGCGCTGCTTCATAGACCGTGCGGTGGACCAGCGTCGAACCCACCGACCCGGCCAGGAGGACAACGCCCCAGAAACGCGGCGGCAGTCTAGCCACGCGCGGTGCCCGCCCGCGAGGCATGCCCCGCCAAGCCGAGGCTCAGTCGCCCGTCGATCCGGCGCGGGCTGCCCGCCGAGGTGGCGACCGTCACGGAGGACCAGCCGCGCCGTTCCGCCTCGGCGAAACGCTGCGCCGCCTGCGCCGAGGCGAAGCGACCGAGCACTCCGCCCACGCTGTCGCTTACGGTCCAGTCGCCATCGACATCGCGACCGACGACCAGCATGACCGGTTCCGGCATATCCATTGCGGGTACAGTCTCCGATTGTGGGAAATGGCTGGCGACGGCGCGGTGCTGCCACCGCGTTCCGACCTCGACCTCGTCGAACAGATGACGCCCCAGCAAGGCGAGCGCGCTGCCGCTGCTTCCCGCCATGAAGCCGATCGTGGCCAGCCCGTAAGCCAGGATACCCGCCGACGGCGACACCGGATGCAGCGCGAACAGCCGCGCGAACGCCACATAGCTCAGGGAGCCAAGAAGAAGTCCCGTGGCGCGCAGACCGACGTCGGCGCGCCGCGACCGATGCCACGCCGCCATGCCATAATCCTTGTTACGGCCCTCCAGCTATCGACCGCGGCATAGCAATTCGAGATCGATTTCCGGCAATGACATAGTGTTGGCATAGTGCAGCGGGATTTACGGCGGACATGCCCCATCTTTGGCTGGCGGCCAGCGCCACGGCATGTCACATCGGTGATCGGGGCGAAGGGGACCGGACAGGTCCAGAAGGGGGAATGGCATGGTGTATCGGGCGTCGGCGATGGTGTTGCTGCTGGCGATGGCGGCTCCGGGTGCGGCGCAGTTGGCCGATCCGCTCGCGATGACGACCGATGCCGGAGACCAGGCGGTCATGGCCGAAGCGGCATCCGCCATATCGAGCCGAACGCCCGATCTGGCGCGACTGAACATGGTCCTCGCCAAGCTGCCGCGCCCGACGCCTTTGCGCGGCATGGTGCAGACCGTCCGCGCCGGTGTGCTGGCCAATCAGAAGGATGCGGGACCGGCGGTGGCCGCGATCGAGGAGGCACTGCGCCTGCTGCCCGACGATCCGCGCCCCAAACTGGTAGCCGCCGGCATCTTCACCTTTTCCGGTTCGCCGCAGCGTGCGGCGGATTTGTGGATTGAGGTCAGCCGTGTGGCCCCTGATTATGCGCGGATGACCGATCGCTACATGATCATGGCGCTGGCGGGGCGTCTGGTGGACATTGGCGACCGGGTGCGCGCGGACCGGCTCAACGCCCGATTGGCCGAGATCGGCTTCAGCACCGGCGTAGCGCCCGACCGGTCGCACGCCGCGCTGGCCCGAACGCGCGAAGCATGGCGCGACCAGCGCACGGAAGACGCGGCGGCATCCGTGTCGGCCATCGGGGACCCCAACGACCTGCTGACCATCTATATCGATCGGGGTTATGCGGACCTGTGGCCGCGCATCGCCGACTGGGCAGGCCCCGATCTGACCGGCCAGAGCCGCCGTTATCTGGAGGAATTGCGCGCCGACTGGCAAACGGCCGACAGCTTCGAGACGGCCGCCCCCTATGCCCGGCAGCTGGCGAGCATGCAGGCGTACAAGGCGATCACGACGCTCTTCCTGCCGATGTTCGACCGGGTACGCCCCGATCCCGATGCGGAGCAACAGGAGGGTGCCGAGTTCCTTGCCCCGATCGTCGCGCGCGCCCTGCTATTACAGGGCCGTGAAGCCGAAGCGCGCGGGCTGTTGGCGAAGGTGGCCGCCGCGATGCCCGCCGACGACCAGGGCAATGCGCTGAACATTGACGGAGCCTATCTGACGCTGGCATCGCTCCAGACCGATTGGCCCGAGGTCGTGAAGCGGGCGGACCTGTTCCTGGCCAGAGCCAAGAGCCTTGGGCCCAGCGTCAATCGATCGGCGACATTGCAGGTCGAGGCGTGGCGGGCCTGCGCCCTGCACCGGCTCGGCCGCAAGGACGCGGCACAGCGGGCGGCGGCCAATGTCTTTTTGACCGAGGCCCTGATGCCCGGCACGGCGATGGACCTTTATCTTTGCCGCGGCGACAGCGCGGGCGCACGCGCGCTGGTCGTGTCGCGGCTGGCCGATCTGTCCAGCCGCGACTGGGCGCTGCGCTTCGTGCAGCCGGTGAGCGCGGACTTGGTCGTCACGCCACTCGACCGGTTGATCAAACCGGTCGAGCAGGCGGTTCGCAGCGCACCTGATGTGATCGCAGCAGCGAACAAGGTCGGTCGCATCCTGCCTCAACCGCTCAACCGAGGTATTCCAGAAGGCTTCGATCCCTTCCGGACGCGCCCCAGCGACAAGCCGCTAGGGCCCGGTTCGGTCTGACCCTGCGCCGCGCCGTTATTCTTTCGGGCATGAGGTCATAGGCCGGACGCCAACAATATGCGAGATGAGATGAGTTGTCTTCGCGAGTCTTCTCTATCTCCTGCCGTCGAGCCCAGACTTCAACCCGATCGAACAGCCCTTCGCAAAGCTGAACACTCATCCACGCAACGCAGCCGAGCGCGCGAGTCGTTGCCTCTGGAACGCTACTGGGGGCATCCTCGACCTCTGCTCACCAGCTGATTGGTGCCTGCGCACTATGCTGGAAGACCCTGCGGTACGGGATCAAGCCGCCAGGGCACGCCGGATGGCCCAGAGGCTGAGGTGGTTGCGAGTGTGGCATCGCTGATGGGGTATTGCCCAAACGCCGACGCCGCCCTGGAGGGCGGCGTATGGTATATGTGGCGTAATGGTTGCGGGGGCAGGATGATTTCGCACCCACGGCGTACCTCAACAAGTTGGATTTGCTCGCGATTTCGAAAGGCGGGCCGTAAGCACCCCCGCGAGTACCCCCACCTGAATGCTAACGCGTTAACGTGACAGAAATGTGCGATGAGACGTGGCAGCCCATCGCATATCGCGGGATAGTCGGCGGCCGGTTACGACGCGTAAGAGACCCACTTGCAGACGCTCAACGCGCCCGAGTCCAGCCCTACAATCGGACATCCATTCATCTCGGCTTGAGCAGCGACCTCCGGTGGCGGTGCTCCCATACGGCTTTCAGCAGGTGTTCGAGGAACTCCCACGCTGTCCGGCGATCGGCCTTGTCGACCAGTTGCGTGACGGCGAACTTGCTTGTGCGGTCGATGCCAACAAACAGGTATAGCTTGCCTTCGGCGGTCTGGACCTCGGCGATATCGATGTGGAAGAAGCCGATCGGATAACGCTTGAAGCGCTGCCGCTTCGGTTTGTCGCCTTCGATGTCGGGCAGGCGGGAGATGCCATACGCTGCAGGCAACGATGCAACGCTGACCGCGTCAGGTGCGGCATCGGCGGCTGCAACGCATAGAGACAGTCGTCGAGCGGCAGCAGCGTGTGGCGCCGGAACGCTACAACCATCGCCTCCTCCGCCTCGGACAAGGTCGTTGAATGAGGGGCCTTTGGCCCGGTCTTCAGGTCCTCAACGGTTGCTCGCTTGCGCCATTTCGCGACCGTCTTCGGGTTCATCGCCAGCTCACGGCTCAGCGTCGAGAGCGAAGCTTGCGATCGCTGTATTGCTGCTCGGACGGCGTGCGCGGTCGTGGCGCATCCATGACGTACTTGTCCCATACAGCCTTCTTCCATTCCAACGAAAGGATCGCACCATCAAACCGTGGGATCAAACACCTAGCCGGGTCTGAAGGCGCCGATGCGGTGAAAATCTGCGACAAATGGTCCAAGCATCGGCGGCTCGACTATGAGGCTGCAAGTCGCATCGAGACTGAATGCATCAATGTTTTCACTGGGGTACAATTGCGGGAGAGTACGTCACTGCCAGCGAGCTTTAACGAACCGGGCTATCTCGGCCGCCAAGTCGTCGTCCTCCGGGGTGTTCCCTTGAAATCCTCCGTGCGGCATCCCTTCAAAGACATGCAGTTCGGCATCCACATCCGCTTGGCGCAGTGCACGGTGCATCCGTACAGCGTTGGACAGGAAGAGGTCTCGCGTGCCGGATTGAAGGAAGGCCGGCGGCAGGCCTTTTAAATCTCCGAACAATGGCGAGAGATAAGGATGCGACAGGTCTGCCCCACCGGCATACAGCGCGTTGTTCCGCATCAATGATCCGGGCAGCACGACATCCACCATCTGATTAACCTGAAAACTGTCGCCGGACTCGGTCAGATCGACCTCTGGAGACAGGAGAACCATGCCGGCGGGCATGGGCAGCCCTTCGTCCTTCGCGCGCAGGAGCATCGCGACAGCAAGGTTGCCGCCCGCCGATCGCCCGCCCACGACGATGCGCGATGGTGCGTGCCGTTCCAGCACGTAGCGATACGCCGCCATCGCGTCATCCAATGCCGCCGGATAGGGATGCTCGGGCGGCATCCTGTAATCGACGCCGTAGCTGAGCGCCCCAAGCCGATCCGCCTGCATTCGCGCCTGCACGCGACACGCCTCGCCGCCACCAAACACGAACGCTCCGCCATGGAAATCCACATAGGCGCCATCCGGCACCGATATGGTCTCGGGCGTCGCGACATGGATCGTGGTCTCGCCGATGCGAAGCGTCTCAGCGCTGGCACGCAACGTACCGGCCAGCCCTTTCACTGCAGCCGCATAATGCCCGTCCGCTGCCGCCTTGATCTTCATCCAGCCCGCATGATCGTCCGGCGGTGGCATCAAGTAGAGCGCGTTGATCGGGACGCCATCGTCATTCACCAGTCGTTCGAGACTGGCGCGAGCTTCCTGGCTTATCGATGAGGGAAACGGTATCAAACGGCCCTGGACCATGATGCCGCTCTTCTGGCCGGTCATGTCGTTGCGCTCCTCATGACGCGCGCTGGATCGCAGCTGCGCCGCAAGCGATGCTGACAGGGCCCAAGCATTGCGTCAAAGCGCCCCCTCCCCTATTCCCGCAAACGGACCTTGAGCGGGTTGGTCTTGCACCGCTGGGTTGCGCCGTCGTTTAAGGTGATAGCTGCTCAGGCCCAGCCGCTCAGGCATCTTCCTCATAATCGGTCGAACGCGTTACGCTTTCCCAGCGATTCATCTCGTCGATCACCACGTCGAGCTTCTCTCGGGCACGTCGCAGCGCGTCTCTCCCAAGCAGCAGATGAAGCGGCGGATTGGGCGTGTCGACCAATTCGAGGATCGCCGCAGCCGCCTTGTCCGGATCGCCGATCTGGCGCCCGGCCATCGCGTCAAGCCGTGCGATTCCGGTCCCGACGCTTTCGGCATACTGCTCGCTGCCCTGACTGCGGCGGATCGAATGATCGCTGAGAAAGTCGGTGCGAAAGGCACCGGGTGCGATGGCCGTGGCCTTGAGACCGAAAGGCGCGACTTCCTGGGCTAGGCTCTGTGTTAGGCCTTCGAGCGCGGATTTGGTCGCCGAATAGAGGCCGGATGATCCCGCCGGCGCACGGCCTGCGATCGAGGTGATGTTCAGGATGTGACCGCTGCCCTGCCGCCGCAAGACGGGAAGCGCGGCGCGGATGATGGCAAAGGGTGCAAAGACGTTGACCGCGAACAGCCGTTGAAACTCGGCGTCCGTCGCTTCCTCGATCGCCCCGAGCAGGCCATAGCCGGCGTTGTTGACCAGCACGTCGATGTGGCCAACCTTGTCGAACGCCGCACTTACAGCCGGTGCGATCGCCGCCGCATCGGTAAGATCGACGGTCAGGACATGCAGCGTACCATGACCCACTTCCAAATCCGGCGCAGCCTCGCGCACCGTGCCGACGACGGTGTCGCCCCGGGCGAGCGCTGCCTGCGCGAGCGCCTTGCCGAGGCCGCGGGAAATACCCGTGATGAACCATGTCTTCATAGCTGTTCTCCTTCACCGCCAGATGTAGCGCTTCACTCCAAGCGGATAATCGACCATTTGCCACCCAGGCTTGTAAGGTCAGCTTCACAATGCTGAGATGCCCCCTATGATCCATCCTAGCGAGTTCGGTGCCTTGCGCGCCTTTGCAGCCGTCGCCGAGCAACGGAGTTTCAGCCGGGCGGCCGAGCAGTTGGGGGTATCGTCCTCGGCGCTGAGCCAGTTGATCCGCGGCCTGGAGGAGCGGCTAGGCATCCGCCTGCTCCATCGCACCACCCGCAGCGTGTCGTTGACCGAGGCTGGCGCCGCGCTGCTCGGTGATATCGCACCCGCGATCGACAGCCTGACGGGCGCCCTGGAGCAGGCGCGTACTGCCGCGAAGCTGCCGGCCGGTACAGTCCGCCTGCACTGCTTCCATGCTGCCGCAGACAGGTTCGTGGTGCCGATCCTGCCGAGGCTGGCGCGCGCATTCCCCGACATCACGCTCGATCTCACGATTGATGACACGGGCGTCGACATCGTCGGCAGCGGCTATGATGCCGCAATCCGTATCGGCGAGGTGATCGAACGCGACATGGTCGCACTTCGGCTAGGCGAGGATATTCGCCAGCTGGCTGTCGCCGCGCCCGCATACTTGGCCGAGCACGGCGTTCCGCAAACGCCAAAGGATCTGCTCCAGCATCGTTGCATCCGCTGGCGCTGGCCGGGGCAGCCCGGCCCCTATGCATGGGAGTTTTTCGAGAAGGGCCACTGGTTCTCGGTGGCGGTCGAAGGGCCGTTGATCACCAGCAGCCGCGCCGTGATGGTGGACGCCGCGCTTGCTGGCATCGGGATCGCCTTCCTTAAGGAGGAGTCTGTCGTCAACGCTTTTGCGCAAGGTGCCCTCGTTCCGCTGCTGGCGGAGTGGTCGGTTCCCTTTCCCGGCTATTATTTGTGTTACCCCCAGCAACGGCAGATGGCACCGGCCCTGCGCGCGGTAATCGATATGATCAGATCGGGTGAGGATGCGGCTTTCTAGCTAGCCGCATCGCAGTGTGCGTCGAAATCGCGCGCCAGTTCGGCCAGGCTGACGGAATCGAGGCGCGCCACCAGCAGCGCCTCGGCGTCACGGAGCACACCCTCCAGCGCAGTATTAACGGCTTTCTCGACAGCGCAGTCGGCATTGGCGTTCTCATGGCCGATAGCGAACAGGCGGGGTCCGCCAACCGCGCGGTGTACGTCCAGCAACGAAACGTTCTGCAAGGGCTGCGCGATCACCCAGCCGCCGCCATGGCCCTTTTCCGACCGCACATACCCTGCATCCCGAAGACCAGCCATCGTGCGCCGTACCACGACCGGGTTGGTACCCAGCATGCGGGCGAGCGCCTCGGAGGTCATTGGTCCCTCATGCCGCGCCATGTGGAGCAGCACATGGAGCATTCGCGAAAGGCGGCTGTCGTTACGCACGATGAGATCCTTCACGGCGCCATCGAGATTGGCAAGGGCTCAGTATCACGATACTTATAATGTTACGTGATTCGCGGAGCGTCGATTATGTCTGCCTATGAAAACCCAGATCATTGGGACACAGCCGCCCTGCATTATGAGAAGACGGCGCATCCATTCACGTCGCTTTATGCCGAGGCGGCACTCGCAAAGGTCGCTCTGACATCGGGAAGCCACGTGCTGGACGTGGCGGCCGGGACTGGCGCGCTGACGTTGGCAGCGGCGCGTACCGGCGCATGCGTGCTTGCGACCGACTTTTCCCCCGGCATGGTGGCACGCATCGCTGCTGCGAACCTGCCCAATGTCGAAGCATGCATCATGGATGGACAGGCCCTGACTCTGGAAGACGGCCGTTTTGATGCGGTCTTCTCGATCTTCGGAGTCATCATGTTTCCTGACTGGCGCAAGGGTCTATCGGAAATGGCACGAGTAACGCGGCCGGGTGGCCACGGCGTGATCACGACTTGGCAGGATGGCGGGGCGGCAACCTTTCTCCTGCTCGGCCAGATCCGTCGCAAGCTGTTTCCCGGGCGCGACGGCATGACCATGCCGAATGCCGTCAAGGCGTTGAGCGACCCGAGCGATTTTGCCCGCGAACTCATCGCCGCGGGATATCAGGATCCCCTGACCTGCTCCCCATTTTCAGGCCACCGATAAGTTAGCTTCGGTGTCCTCATGCCCGTGGCGCGGGCGGTTGGTGAAGTCGGCGGGTGCCATGCCGCCGAGGCTGCTGTGCGGACGCACGGTGTTGTAGTCCGTCCGCCATGCTTCGATGATCCGTCTTGCCGCAGCCAGCGAGGGGAACAGGTGCTCGTTCAGGCATTCGTCGCGCAAGCGCCCATTGAACGATTCTACGAAGCCGTTCTGCTGCGGCTTGCCGGGCGCAATGTAATGCCACTCGACGCCGGTGTCCTGGCACCAGGCGAGCACGGCATGACTGGTCAGTTCGGTGCCG